>NZ_CP046242.1:2083443-2403132 GCF_023205095.1 Bizionia sp. M204
AATTATAAACGTGAGTTGCGCACCAATGTTATCATGCAAGTCGCGACTTATGCGTAAGCGCTGTTCTTGCAAGTGATTTTGTGTTTCAATTTTAACCAAGGCTTCTTTGAGTTCGCCTTCTTTTTTAAGCTGTTTGTTTTTCAGTTTTTGCTGATTATAAACTAAAAAACCCAATAATGAAATTACCGCAGCCAAACCAGCCAAGCCTAAAATAAAACTATTTTTCTCACTAATATCGCGTTCTTTTTCCGCTAAATCAGCACGTTGAAGCAAGATTTCATTTTCTTTCTTTTCGGTTTCAAACTCTATTTTTAATTGCTCTACTTTATTGCTTGTTTCAGTATTGAGAACGCTATCTTTTAATGTTTGAAATTTTTTGCCAAATAAATATGCTTGTTTATAATCATTCATTTGCACATAAGCATTGGAAATAGATTCATAACAATACCTTTCCAACCCTTTATATTTCCCCTTTTTAGCTAAAGACGCACTTATTTGATAATTTTTTATAGCATCTGAAAATAAGTTTTGCTTAAGTAGCACATCGGCTAAATGGGTATAATTTACGGCAATGCCATAACTGTCCTTTATTTTAGTTCTTACAGCGCTTGAGCTATCAATATAAATTTTGGCTAGTTCCAGTTTATTGTCGTCAGCATAAACAGTGGCAACATTAGCATAGCCATAACCAAGTCCCACACTATCCTTTAATTTCTTCTTGAGATTTAAGGACTTTTTAGTATAAAATAAAGCGCTATCACGTTTTTTATTAATGGTAAGAACTATACCATAATTATCATAAAGCGGATCTATTTCTGTTGTGTTTTTCTCTTGTTCCAATAACTTAATACCTTTTCGCATGTAGCGTAAGGCATTTTCCATATCACTGTATTTTAAGTTATAACCAAGTTGCCCATAAGCAATTCCTGCTTTTACATGGTTGCCAAGCGACTCATAAATTTTTATTGATTTCAGAACGTATTCGGTTCGCTTTTCAAAATTTTCCTTGTACGCATAAATCTGTCCCAACTTTAAATAAATATCTCCTAAAGTTGTACTATCCTCCAACTTTATTGCTAAATCCACACCTTTAAAAAAAAAATTTTCAGAGGTTCTAACATCACCCACAAATTTATCATAAGGAATCTTATTAATTGCCTGCAACTGATTAGCTTCTGAAAGCGAATGAAGCGTTTGACCCAAACTATCTAGATAGCGAACCTGTGTTTGTGAAAAACTATAGAAACCTAAAAGCAATGCTATTGGTACGAGTAGAATTTTCTTCATATAACTAATTAATATCGTTCTTCTAATATAGCTTTTTTTAACAAAAGTAACTCTTGCGTTATTTCAAATAATTTTTTAAACAAGTTTTTGTTAAACGTTTCAAGATAGTTGGTTTTTAATTCCATTTCCTTATACGTTTTAACGCCTAAAGCAAATTGCTTTTCAAGATCTATATACTGTTTAGCCGCTGTTTTTATGAACGATCTGGTATCCAAGAGCACTTTTATTGTACGAACCATTAAAATAAAAATAAGACTATATAATAGAAGAAGTAAAATCATTGTTTCACTAGAAATTAGACACAAAAAAAACACCAATTAGGAAAAGCTTTTGACCGTTCGCAAAATTGATGTTTTATTATATAATAATTAATAGCATTTTAAAACTACAATTAAATATGTGACAACAATTATTTTTTCGACCAACTGCTTTTTAAAAAAGATTAAGCGTAATAACAGACTATCATTACGCTCAATCAACACATCTCAACAACAAGATATTCTTTGTTAAGATTTAAATGTCGTTTTTAGAAAATTTGCTTTGTCAAATTAAACGTTCCTTCCGTGATGTTTTTCACCGAATCGTCATTTGCGTTTTTACACTGAAAACTGAACGTTCCTTTAATATTCGTATCTGAATCTTCAGAAACTTTAATTTCTCCAACCACACCAGAGTCTTGATAAGGCGCATTCCATGTTTGGGTTGCCGTTGGATTTGAAACATTAGGCTCTATGTAAGATGCCACGATAAAAACATTACTATCGGTTATTTCATAAGTTCCAACACCATCAAACGCATTAATAATTATACTAAATCCTTGGGTTGAAGAATTCCCCTGCAAAGTTACGGTTGTATTTGGACCTGCTGTAACTTGTGAAGCTGTTGATGTAATTTCTAAAGATTGAAAAGAATTTCCGTCTATTTTAGCGGTTATAACACCAGAAGCGCCACCTGATGCTGCTGGATCGCCTCCATCGTCATCGCTTTTACAAGCTGTTATTGAAACGAATGATGCAATCATCATAAATACGGTAAATTGTTTTAAAGTTCTCATTGTTGAATATGTTTATGATTAATAATAATCCAAAATTGCAACAATAGAATACAGAAATCAATACGATGAATTACGTATATTTAGGAATAAGATATTAAAATTTTAAAACGACATAAAAGGAAAGCCTGCTTCTAATTTCTCCTTTTTTTCGGAAAGTTTTTTTAGAAATAATTGATGTGCTTCGGAATTTGGGTTAAAGGGTTTATGCTGCAACCCTCTTTGAATTTCATCAATAGCTCCCATTGTTTTTGATGCACTTTCAGAAACCCAAACCGTTTTAAAGGCATTCCAAATATAATGGATGGCTGTTTGACTTGGGTGAACCATATCGTCGGCATAAAAACGATAATCACGTAATTCATCCATCATAATTTCATAAGAAGGAAAATAATATAATTGCCCTTTATTAGGTGATGCTTTTTCATTTAATAGTGCGTGAATAGCAGTTAAAAGATGCGCTTTACTTTGTGTATTCTCAATAAAACCGTCTTTCAAATGTCTAATGGGAGACACCGTAAATATAATGTTTGCGGATTGATTCACGCTTTTAATATGCTGTACAAAAACTTGCAAACTTTTTAATATATCGGTAACGGACAACAATTCTTTTGAGAATTTTTTCTGCGGAACTTTATGACAATTAGCAACAACTGTTGTACTTTCTATATCACGATATACCCAAGCCGTTCCTAATGTTATTATAATATGAGAAGCTGATTCAATTTGATTTCGCGTAAATTGAATCTGCGCATTCAGTTCATCCAATAAAGCAGTTTTACTCGTGTTGCTTAAAACAGAATGCGCTTCAAAACTATGCCACTGTTCATTGTGAAAGAAAACATCCTCTTCTTTATAAACCTTTTTAGTAACAGCATTTGAAATGAGATTTTGAATAGCTAATGGGTGAAATAGAATTCCAAAAGGATTTTGAAGATTCCGAAACTTGAAATAATCTAATTTCTGACCTATATTCTCAACAAAACAAGATCCTAATAAAAGCACGTTAGCATGATAATCTATTTGATTATGCGTCTGTGGTTTTAATGGGATTTTTGTTTGGAGGTTCATAATCGATTATAGTGTTACACAAAGTTTCCCGGAGAGACACAAAGATTCACAGAGCTATTTTGAAATATTATTTTTACGCTGTGTATCTCTGTAATTTTTTCTCTGTGAACCTCTGTGTTATAATTATTAATCTAAATATTTTTTAGCCGCTTCAAGAGCTTCCTCTATACCACCTGGATTTTTACCGCCTGCTGTTGCAAAAAACGGTTGACCTCCACCTCCACCTTGGATATACTTGCCTAATTCTCTAACAATTTGTCCAGCGTTTAAACCTTTACTTGCTACAAGTTCTTTAGAAACATAGCAAGACAACAAGGCTTTTCCATCATTTTCAGCGGCAAATAATAAAAACAAATTATCAAACTGGCTACCCAATTCAAAACACAAATCTTTAATACCTCCTGCGGCTAAATCTATTTTTTTAGCTAAAAACTGAACACCATTTACCACTGTTAATTCTGATTTTAAATCGCCTTTTAAATTTTTGGCTTTGTCCTTTAACAACGCTTCTACTTGTTTTTTTAGACTACTATTTTCCTCCTGTAAATTTTGAAGTGCTTTAACGGGTTCGTTATTATTTAAAAGCACTTTCATATCATTAAATGCTCTATTTACATCAACAAAATAATCTTTTAAAGCATCGTTGGTAATGGCTTCAACACGTCGGATTCCAGCTGCAACAGCACCTTCTGACACAATTTTAAAGAACCAAATATCACCTGTATTCTTCACATGAGTTCCACCACATAATTCAACAGACTGTCCAAAACGAACCATACGAACGGTATCACCATATTTTTCGCCAAATAAGGCCATGGCTCCAGCTTCAATAGCTTTATCCATTGGCATGTTGCGTTGTTCTTGCAAAGGTAATTTTCCTGCAATACGTGCATTTACAAAATGCTCAACATCGCGTAATTCTTCCGCAGATAATTTAGAGAAATGCGAAAAATCAAATCGTAAATATTTAGAATGAACAGCACTTCCTTTTTGCTCCACATGAGGTCCTAAAATTTCGCGCAAAGCTTGGTGTAATAAATGAGTTGCTGTATGATTACATTCGGTTCTATAACGTTGTTTTGCATCTACAGTTGCTGTAAACGTATCTTCAATATTTTCTGGTAAATTTTTAGCAAAATGCATAACCACGTTATTCTCCTTCTTGGTATCTAGGATATACACAATATCGCCATTGGCATCTTCTAAATACCCTTTGTCACCAACTTGCCCACCACCTTCTGCATAAAATGGCGTTAAGTTAAAAACCAGCTGATACATATCACCATCTTTTTTAGAAGTCACTTTACGGTAACGTGTAATTTTAACTTTTGCTTCTAATGCATCATACCCTATAAATTCCTGAACCGCATCATCAATTAAGATGGTCCAATCGTCTGTGGACATTTCACTAGCTGCACGCGACCTTTTTTTCTGCTTTTCTAAATGTTCCTTAAATCCCTTTTCGTCTAATTTCAGTCCTTGTTCAGAAAGAATTAAAGCGGTTAAATCTATAGGAAAACCATAGGTATCATATAATTCAAAGGCTTTTTCACCTGAAACGGTATCGCCAGATGTGTTTTTCACAATACCATCTAAAAGCACCAATCCTTGATCTAACGTTCTTAAAAAAGAGGCTTCCTCTTCTTTAATTACATTTTCAATTAGTTGTTTTTGAGATTTCAATTCCGGGAAAGCTTCGCCCATTTTCTTACTTAAAACATCTACCAACCTATAAATAAATGGTTCTTTCTGATCTAAAAAGGTAAAACTATAGCGAATAGCTCGACGTAAAATTCTACGAATTACATAACCCGCTCCAGTATTACTAGGTAATTGACCATCTGCAATGGAAAATGCTACAGCACGCACGTGATCTGAAATTACACGAATAGCAACATCAATCTTTTCTTCTTTTCCATAATCCTTATCTGTTATGGTTTCTATTTCACGAATAATTGGTGTAAAAACATCGGTATCATAGTTGGATGTTACGCCTTGTAAAACCATACATAAACGCTCAAACCCCATACCTGTATCAATATGCTTATTTGGCAAAGACACTAATGAACCGTTGGCTTTACGATTATACTGCATAAACACCAAATTCCAGATTTCCACTACTTGTGGATGATCCATATTCACCAAATCTTTACCAGATACTTTAGCTTTTTCTTCAGCTGAACGAATATCAACATGAATTTCACTACAAGGCCCACATGGCCCTTGGTCTCCCATTTCCCAAAAGTTATCTTTTTTATTTCCCATAAGAATACGATCTTCAGAAATCAATTCTTTCCAAAAATCATAGGCCTCTTGGTCCATTGGAATTCCGTCTGCGTCATCGCCTTCAAAAACGGTTACATATAATATATCTTTATCAATCCCGAACTCATCAACTAGTAATTCCCAAGCCCAAGCAATAGCTTCTTTTTTAAAATAATCGCCAAAACTCCAATTCCCTAACATTTCAAAAAGCGTATGGTGGTAGGTATCATAACCAACTTCCTCCAAATCATTATGTTTTCCAGAAACGCGCAAACATTTTTGCGAATCGGCAATTCGGTTATTTTTAGGCTCTGCATTTCCTAAAAAATACTCTTTAAAAGGTGCCATACCGGAATTAACAAACATTAAAGTGGGATCGTCCTTTAAAACCATTGGTGCTGATGGCACAACGCTATGTTGCTTATCCTTAAAAAATTGTAGAAATTTTGAGCGTATATCTTGAGACTTCATAAATGAAAATGGGTTGTAAGCTTTTGTTAAAATTCCACCATGTGCTAAACAATTTATATATTTACTCTCCAAAATTTTAAAAAAAATAATAGACAGAAATAACTTACATAAATTATCATCATGCTAATTCCAGCACTGTAATTATGTAATTTTAAATGTTTACCGAGCAGAATAATTAATTATTCTATTCTAATTAACTGCAAAAATAGTAAATTTAGCCAATGAGTAAGGTAAAATATTATTACGATTCTGAAACGCTCTCCTACAGGAAAATTGAGCGCAGGAAAAGACGCACCTTTAAATACATCGGGCTTTTTATTTTAGCCGCTGGATTATTTGGGTTTCTTACTATGTTTATTACCAGTCAATATATTGAATCGCCTCAAGAAAAGGCATTAAAACGCGAGCTGTCTAATATGCAATTGCAGTATCAATTGTTAAACAAAAAAATGGATCAAGCCCAATTGGTTTTAGAGGATGTTGCCAATCGTGATAACCATATCTATCGATTATATTTTGAAACCAACCCAATTCCTGATGAACAACGACGCGCTGGTTTTGGCGGTGTAAACCGTTACAAAAACTTGGAAGGTTTTGATAACTCTAAACTTATTATAGAAAGCAATAAGCGTATTGATATGCTACAAAAACAAATTGTAGTGCAGTCCAAATCATTAGATGAAATTGCTAAACTAGCTGAAGAAAAAGAAAAATTATTGGAAGCTATTCCAGCCATTCAACCTGTAAGCAATGAAGATTTAACACGCATGGCATCTGGTTATGGCTATAGAACAGATCCCTTTACAAAGGTTCGGAAATTCCATTACGGCATGGATTTTACGGCGCCGCGAGGCACTCCTGTTTACGCTTCTGGTGATGGCGTTGTAACGCGTGCTGATAGCCAATCGTCAGGATATGGCAAACATATTCGGATTGATCATGGCTTTGGCTATGTTAGTTTATATGGGCACCTTTATAAATATAACGTCAAGAAAAACCAGAAAGTAAAACGTGGTGATTTAATTGGTTTTGTTGGAAATACAGGCCGTTCTTCAGGAGCACATTTACATTACGAGATTTTTAAAGATGATGAACGCATCAATCCGTTAAATTTCTATTATGGCAATCTTTCAGCCGAAGAATTTGACGAGCTTTTAAAACATGCAACGCTTGAAAACCAATCTTTAGACTAATGCATATCAACTTACCCGAAAAACGTTATTATGGAATTGGTGAAGTTGCCAAGGCTTTTGGTGTAAACACCTCTTTAATCCGTTTTTGGGAAAAAGAGTTTGATGTATTACAGCCGAAAAAGAATGCTAAAGGCAATCGGAAATTTACACCTGATGATATTCAGAATTTGAAACTCATTTTTCATTTGGTTAAAGAGCGTGGGTTTACGCTTGATGGTGCTAAAATTCACTTAAAAGAAGAGAAACAGCAAACACTTAATAATTTTGAAATTATTAGCAAGTTAGAAGATGTCAAAGCACAACTTATTAAAATTAAAGAACAGTTGTAACATTTTAATAAAAACCGCAACTAATACATACAAACTTTATACTAAACACTAAAAACAACTTATTATGAAAAAATGGTTAATTCCTGTTATAATTATTGGCGTTCTTGCAGTAGCAATTTACTCTTGGGCTGTTGGATTCAATAATACAGCAGTAGAATATGAAGCAGACGCTAAAACAGCTTGGGCAGATGTAGAAAGCTCCTACCAACGTCGTAACGACTTAATTGGAAACTTGGTAAAAACAGTTCAAGGTGCTGCCGATTTTGAACGTACAACCTTAAGAGAAGTTATAGAAGCACGTGCTAAAGCAACGTCCACGACTATTGATGCCAGCAATTTAACTGCAGATAATATGGCGCAATTTCAACAAGCACAATCGGGCTTAAGTGGCGCATTATCTAAATTATTAGTATCCGTAGAGCGCTACCCTGAATTGAAAGCAAATCAAAACTTCTTGGAGTTACAATCACAATTAGAAGGCACTGAAAACCGTATTAATGTAGCAAGAGATCGTTATAACGAATCGGTAAATATTTATGACAAGCATATTAAAAAATTCCCAGGAAGCTTTTTAGCAGGAATTTTTGGATTTGAAGAAATGCCTAGATATAAAGCCGATCCAGGAAGTGAAAATGCACCTGATGTTGATTTTGAATTTTAAGAGCTATGTCTAAAATTGAAGAATTTTTAACTGCAGACGAAGAGCAAGCTATTATTGCGGCTATTCGCGAAGCTGAAAAAAACACCTCTGGTGAAATTCGTGTTCATTTAGAAAAGACATCCAAGATTGATGTCTTTGATCGTGCGATGGAAGTTTTCCATTATTTAAAAATGGATAATACCAAGCAGCAAAATGGTGTATTAATTTATGTGGCTGTAGAAGATAGAAACTTTGTAATTTTTGGCGACAAAGGCATTAACGATGTGGTTTCAGATGATTTCTGGGATACAACCCGTAATGCCATTCAAACTCAATTTAAACAAGGAAACTTTAAACAAGGTTTAGTAGATGGAATTTTAAAAGCTGGCAAGGCTTTAGAACAACATTTCCCTTGGGAGCACAATGATAAGAATGAGTTACCTGATACCATTTCAAAAGGATAAAAGCCAAACATGCCAAACTTAAAAAATTACATTTTCACACCTTTATCTATTAAACAGTTTAGCCTTATTTGTGTTATGCTGTTTGTAGGTATGCAATCTAGTTTGGCACAGTTTACTATTCCTGAAATCCCGAAAGAACAGACCAGTGTTTATGATTATATAGGTTTATTATCGGCTCCAGAAAAAAGGGCTTTAGAAAATAAATTAGTCAAATATTCGGATACCACATCCACGCAGATTGTAGTTGCTATTATTTCATCAACTAATGGTGAAAACATAAACTATTTAGGGGCACAATGGGGGCAGAAATGGGGAATTGGTCAAGCAAAAGAAGATAATGGTGTATTAATTTTATTAGCGCGTGATGACAAGAAAATTGCCATCAATACCGGTTATGGTGTGGAGCATTTGCTTACAGACGCCATGAGCAAACGTATAATACAAAATGATATCATCCCTTTCTTTAAACAAAATAATTATCCTGGTGGTCTAAACCGAGGTGCAGATGCTATTTTTGAAGTAATGACTGGCGAGTACCAAGGTTCACGACAAGGTGATTCCAGTGGCTCTCCCATAGGTTTTTTCTTCTTCCTCTTTATAGTATTTATTTTTATCATTATTGCTATTTCTAAAAGCCGACGTGGTGGCGGAAACAATGGTTCTGGAAACAATAAATCTGGAGGGTTTAGCATTTTAGACGCTATTATTTTAAGTAATCTAGGACGTGGTGGCTATGGTGGTTCATCAGGTGGTTTCGGAGGATCGTCTGGAGGCAGCTTTGGAGGCGGCGGATTTGGCGGTGGCTTCGGAGGCGGTGGCTTTGGAGGTGGAGGCGCATCTGGAGGATGGTAGTAATGAGTAATGAGTAATGAGTAATGAGTAATGAGTAATGAAAAATAGAAAAGCGATTTTAGTTTGAACTAAAATCGCTTTTTCATTTAAGTCGTTGTCAGGTCGTCTAGTGCGGTTGATACCTCCTTTTACTAAAAAAGAAGAAGTTCTCGACTGCGCTAGAACAGACATGAGTCTCTATGTTGGTAAATTAGGCTTTGCTTAATCCCAATAGAAGTTATCATCTTTGGTTTCACCTTTACTCCCTAAGCTATTAAATTTCCAGCTAAAGCTTAACATGAAATATTGTTCTAAAACGGTACTTTGCGAATCCTGAATGTAGTTTTGGGTTGCCGTTCGTCTGGCGTTCGTATTTTGGTCTAACAAGTCATAAACTTTTAACGTAACAGTTCCTGCGTCCTTTAAAACTGAATATGCTAAAGTAGAATTCCAAAACCATGCGCTTTTTTGAAACCCGACACCAATATTTGGATTGTAGTTAAAATCAATATCATTTCGCCATTCAAACTTTTTAGGCAGGAATAATGCTGTTGAAAAATTTAAATTATGTTCTAAAAATTCGCGATCTTCAAACTCATCCAAATCGTATTTGTTTTTTGTAAAAGAAACGGAGTAACGTGGTCTGAATTCCATAACATCTTTCCATGTAAAACGAAGCCCAACTTCTGGCGATAATTCTCGCACTTTACTTGCATATTGAACCTCGTTATTAAAGTTGATGTTTCGTCTTAAATTTCCGTTAACACCAACGCTTACTTTTACCGTTCGCAAACTATCAATTTTAACATCCTTGCTATAATCCATATTGGCATAAAACTGGTAGTTACCATCTACGTTAGCAAAGGTTGTTGTTCTTACAAAATTATCATCAACTGTGGTTTTAGAAACTACTTGGTTATTTGTAAAAGTACCACCAACATAGGAATAGAATCCGGTACGTTTTTGCCAATCGAACGCATTAAAACCTAAATTTATACGATGACTGTTGGATGGTTCCAAATTAGGATTACCAACAATAGTATTCAATGGATCTGACACATTTTGAAACGCCTGTAGTTGCGATAATCTAGGTGGCTCATTGTTTAAACGGTAGCTAGACCAAAAGGATGATTTTTGATTAAACTTATAGCGTAAATAGCCATTTAATTCCAGCGCTTCAAAACGTTTTTCAATACTCAACTCTGGACGTAATAAATCCGTGTTTCCTAATGTTCTATACACATAATTAAATCCAATTCTTGACGACCATATTTTATTACGAAAACTTAAACCCATACCAGGCGTCATACTTTCATCTAAATATTCAAAATCTGTACTTAAATCTTCATTAAAAACCGTAAAATCACCTTGCGTATCTTTATCAAAAGTACTTTTGGTGTCGGTACTTTTATCGCGTGCATAAGCATAATCAAAATCTAAAAACAACTTCTCTGCAATTAATGGTAAACGATAATTTATACTGGATTTAAAATTAGTAACATCACCTTCTCCATTTGTAAATTGATCACGTTCGGTTTGATCTATTAAAACGTAATCTGGGTTATTAGGATTGTTTACATCTTCCCCATAAACATTGGTTACCGATGTTAAAAAATCTTCAGATTCTCGTGTATTAATTTCATTGGTTAAATTTACCCTTACAAATGCACCTTTTTTACCAAACTTTTTAGTGATATTAATATTGTTTCTAAAATTTTTACCTGTATTCTCCACATAGGAATTGGATGTTGAATTGTTGGTTAAAAGGTTGTCATTATTTAAAGATTCTTCCGCTGCATTGTAGGTATTGGTACTTTTAGAATATCGGAATGAGGGATCAACGTTAATTAAAAATGTAGAATCTACTTCAATATCAAACCCCACATTAGCAGAATGACTATCACTATCATTATAGCTACTAGAAACGGAATTGGTATAATATCGAGAATCTGGTAAAATATTTTCACGTTGGGAAGCCGTTTTGTTTTCAGAACTACTTCCAGAGAAGAAATAATCGGCTGATACATCTGTTTTTTCACCAATTTTGTCCGCATAATTTAAACCTGCGTTTTGTGATTTGGTAATCCCTTCTCCACCACCAAAAGACCGACCATCAATAGTAAAAGCCCCATTACTTGACATGGACATACTATAACCGCCACCAAACATTTTACGGATTTCTCCAAAACTAAATCCTGGCGAATTAATATTATTTCCACCAGCCAACACGCTTAAACGACGGTCGTTATCAAAATAGTTTAGCATTCCTGCGCCTTCATAACGCTCGTTTGTTCCAGCTCCTGCCGCTACACGACCAAAAACCCCTTTGTTATTTTCCTCTTTAATAGTTAAGTTAATAGTTTTATTTTCACCATCTACTTCTTCGCCTGAAAAAGCTTCTGCTTTGGTTTTGGTATCCACCACTTGAATTTTTTCAATCAATTCTTTTGTTAAGTTTTTAGTGGTAATGGTCGGATCATCTCCAAAAAAGGGTTTACCATTAACAAGAATTTTATTCACCTCTTTACCGTTAATTTTTATTTTACCGTCTTCATCAACTTCAACACCTGGTAATTCTTTTAAAAGATCTTCAACAGTTGCGTCTTTTTTCGTTTTAAACGAACTCACATTAAATTCTAAAGTATCTTTTTTAATAGTAATTGGCGCTGATGATTTGATTAAAACTTCATCCAATTCATTACTCACATCTAAATTTATGGTTTCTAAATTAACCACTGGATTGCTTAACGAAATAGTTTTCGTATAGGTTCTATACCCTACATAGGAGACGTGCAGTTTTACCGATTTATCTGAAATACGATCTTCTAAACTAAATTTACCTTCCTTATCTGAAATAGTATAGGTAATAACGGTACTATCCGACAAACGCTCCAAATGAACGGTTGCAGATTCCAACGGTAATTGTTCATCTACAGAAATAATTTTACCTGAAATTTGAATAGGTCTAGATTGCGAAAACGCTACTGATATAGCAAAAAAGAAGACTACAAAGAATAAATTCTTCATGATTGATTGATGATTTTGGTTGGGTTTTTAAGGAAACGAATATAAATTGTTTAAAGTATGAAGGGTCTTAAAAAAAGCATAAACTTTTGTTATAAAATCTTACAAATGAAAGCTTAAAGGCAAACAAAAACCCACTTGCAATTGAGTGGGTTTGTTTATTAAATAAGGGTTTAATCTACTTTTTACGCATATAAACGCTCACAGGAACACCATGAAAATCAAAGTGCTCACGTAGTTTATTTTCTAAAAATCGCTTATAACCATCTCTTACGTATTGTGGTAAATTACAGAAAAAAGCAAACTGCGGTTGCGGTGTTGGCAACTGCATAATGTATTTTATCTTCACAAACTTACCTTTGTAAGCTGGTGGTGGATAGTTTTCAATAATAGGCAACATAATTTCGTTTAGCTTACTCGTCTTGATCTTTTTGTTTCGATTATTATAAACCTCAACAGCCGTTTCGATAGCCTTATAAATACGTTGTTTATTTAATACGGAGATAAAAACAATGGGCACATCCGTAAAGGGTTCCATTTGCTCTCTAATATGTTTCTCAAATTCTTTGGTTGTTTTGGTATCTTTTTCAACCAAATCCCATTTGTTAACCAAAATAACAATCCCTTTACGGTTTCGTTCGGCTAACCAGAATATGTTTTGAACTTGCCCATCAAATCCACGCGTGGCATCTAATACCACCAAACAAACGTCCGAATGTTCAATAGCACGCACACTACGCATAACTGAATAAAATTCTAAATCCTCTTTAACCTTGGATTTTTTACGAATTCCTGCGGTGTCCACCAGATTAAATTCGAAACCAAAACGGTTGTATTTCGTGTCAATAGAATCTCTAGTGGTTCCAGCAACATCCGTTACAATGTATCTATCTTCTCCAATTAAGGCATTTATAAATGATGATTTTCCAGCATTTGGACGACCAACCACTGCAAAACGAGGCAATTCCGTTTCTTCTTCAATTTCTTTTTCTGGCAAGGCGTCCACTAGGGCATCTAGCAAATCGCCAGTTCCACTACCATTTATACTAGCAATGGTAAAGTAATCGCCTAAACCTAATGAATAGAATTCCACAGCGTTTTCTGCGCGCTTGGCATTATCCACTTTATTGACAACTAAAAAAACAGGTTTGGACACCTTACGAAGCAATTTAGCAACATCTTCATCCATACCTGTTACGCCAGACTCTACATCTACCATAAAAATTATAGCATCGGCTTCATCAATAGCAATTTCAACTTGCTTATCAATTTCAGCTTCAAAAACATCATCACTTCCTTTTACGTAACCGCCAGTATCTATGACTGAAAACTCACGGCCATTCCAGTCACTTTTTCCATAATGGCGGTCTCTGGTTACACCACTTGTGGCATCCACAATAGCTTCTCTACGTTGAATTAAACGGTTAAAGAAGGTGGACTTTCCAACATTTGGACGACCAACTATGGCAACTATATTACTCATGTTATTACAAAATTTGGTGCAAATATAATGATAAGCTAATGATTTCGTTATATTTAGTGCATGTTTAAAATATGTATTTTAAAAAAAGAAATCGTATTCAGGTAATTAAAAACTTAATAGTCAGACAATAATGAGTTTACATACAGATGAAATTGTATTACGTCCACGCTTTAAAAAGGAGCTTCCCCAAAGCAATACCGACGTTATCCAGCTATTTGCTGATGCTAAAAAGCAACAATCTGAATATATAATTTCCATTATTGACGATCATATTTTTTTAAAACTCCCAAAAAGCAAACAGCATTTTTGGTCGCCGCAACTGCATTTAGAAGTCAATGAGGTAAACCACGAAACGGCTATGCTCCATGGCTTATTTGGACCCAATCCAACGGTATGGACCATGTTTATGTTTTTTCACTTTATTGTGGGTGGTTTATTTATTGGGTTTGGCGTTTGGGCCTATTCCAATTGGACGCTGGATAACGAATTTGCCATTCAAATTGGTGTCATGGTTCTCATGGTTATTATCTGGATAGGCATGTATTTTGCGGGACGTATTGGTCGTGATTCTAGTAAAGACCAAATGCATGAACTCCATGAATTTATGGAAAAAATTATTAACGCATAAGCTTAATTAGTGTCAAATAAAAACCAAATTCAAGCAAACTGACCCATGCTCACCACAGACTCAAAATGCATAATTCAACTATTGATTATAGCCAAAACGCTTTAATTGACGTTGATTACTTCGCCAATTTTTATTCACTTTAACATACAATTCCAAGTGAACTTGTTTACCGAAAAACTTTTCCAAATCTTTTCTTGCTTCCACACCTACGCGCTTTAAAGCCGAACCTTTATGGCCAATAATAATGCCTTTTTGGGTTTCACGCTCTACCATAATAACGGAACGCATACGGATAATGTCATCTTCTTCAAAAAACTCTTCGGTATCAATTTCTACCGCATAAGGAATTTCTTTTTTGTAATGCATTAATATTTTCTCGCGAATAATCTCATTTACAAAAAACCGCTCTGGTTTATCGGTTAATTGATCTTTTGGATAAAAAGGTGGTGATTCTGGAAGTAATTCAATAATTCTATCAAATACTTCGCGAACGCCAAAACCTTCTAAAGCAGAAACGGCCATAATCTCGGCATTTGGCACTTTTAGCGGCCCACAATTGAACTTGCGCTTCTAATTGATCTTGATCTGATTTATCAATTTTATTTAAGAGTAATAAAACCGGAATTGTTGAATTGGTTATGCGGTTGAAAAACGCCTCGTCTTTCAGTTCCTTTTCGCCTATTTCAACCATATAAATCAAAACGTCCGCATCGTCAAAAGCCGATTTTACAAAATCCATCATGGATTCCTGCATTTCGTAAGCAGGCTTGATTATTCCTGGTGTATCAGATAAGACCATCTGAAAATCATCACCATTAACAATACCCAAAATCCGATGACGCGTGGTTTGTGCCTTGGAGGTTATAATGGATAGTTTTTCGCCAATAAAGGCATTCATTAATGTAGACTTCCCAACATTTGGGTTTCCAATAATATTTACAAATCCAGCTTTATGATTCATGTGCGTGCGGTTTTATAGTGGCAAAGTTACGACCTTGGTTTATTTATTCCCCTATCATACATAACAATACTTCCAGCCACGGATACGTTAAGGCTTAATTCCGACTTGAATTTAACTAAAAAATGGCTCTTTTCAATAGCTTGATTGGATAAACCATGATCTTCCGCACCCAATAAATAGACACAGCGTCTGGGATGGTGAAAGGTTTCTAAACTTTCGGCTTCATCGGTTAATTCCACACCAACAATTCGGGCGCCTTTAGGTAGGTTTTTTAAAAAATCATCAAAAGTTTCATAATGAAAATACGGCATGGCTTTTACAGCATTATGCGTATCGCAAGCTTGTTTGGCATAGCGATTTCCAATAGTAAATATAAAACTAGCACCTAAATTTTGAGCCGAACGCCAAAGTACACCCAAATTTTCTGGTGTTTTACCATTTTGAATCCCGATACCGAAAAACTCATTTTCAAAGTTATTGCTCATGGCTGCAATTTACTAAAAATTGAAAAAATGGAAATATAAATATGTAGAAATGGATTAGATTTGCGAACATATTTAAAAGTTGGATCTGGTTGACTACCTAGATCCAATAATTGCTAACAAGTTGACAAGAAGACGCATGAAAAGGGCATTATTAGGATTAATTATAGTGTGTAGTATTATAAATAAAACATTTGGACAAAACCTACAAGAGAGACAAAAAAGATGGAGTGCAGAACATCCGTTAGCCGTTGACGATTTTAAAATAAAAATTAGCGATGAGAATAACGAGGCTGTTTATAGTCAATTTATGATACATCATGCCATTGGTGGTTTTGATTTTATGCAGCGGAATTTGAACCAAAAAATAGAAAATATTTTCCTTGGAAACGCCTCGTGGATTGATACGACAAAGGTTGGCGAAATTGATAAGCAAATAGAATTTCAACAATTGCAATTTGACTTGGCAGAAATTCACGCAAGAAAATTTAGAAAGCGCGCATTAGAGAATAAGAAAAAAATTGCTAAAGGTTTTGATATTATAAAGCAAATTAACAATGATATTTTGAGTGAATTTTCAGAAAGCCGTTTGGAATTAGTAAAGGAAACTGAAAGTGGCAGAAATAATGAAATAATTGAAGAATGGAAAGCGAAAACTGCTGCTGAACTAAAAGAGTTGAACGATTTTAGATACGAGAATAAAAAGAAAATTAAACTGGATAAATAATACCCGTTAATCAAAAAATACGGCCGCGTAAGTACGTAACATCTACCATGAGTCTATTCACAGAAATACTAACCAAACGCTTACGACTCCGAAAGCTAACACATTCCGATTGGGAAGCTATTTCCTTTTTACGTTCGGATCCAGATGTCAATAAATTTGTAAAAAGAGCACCTGCGGAAACCCAAGAGAAAGCCCTAGCGTTTATAGCTAAAATTTGCCAAGCTATTGAAACAAATAGCTCTTTATATTGGGTGATTACAGAACAAGGCCATAACCAAATGATAGGCAGCATTTGTTTATGGAATTTTTCAGAAGACAGAAAAAAAGCAGAAGTGGGTTACGATTTACACCCAAACTCCCAAGGCAAAGGCATTATGAATGAAGCGCTAAAAGCCATTATTAATTTTGGGTTTAATTCTATAAACTTGAAATCTATTGAAGCCTACACACAGAAAAACAATACCGCTTCCATTAATTTATTAGAATGCCATGGTTTTAAACTAGTCGTTGGTAAACAAGATGCAGATAATTTAAAAAATGCTATTTATGCGTTAAGGCAACCGTAACCAGTAGGTTAAATTTAGATTTACGTTTTTACTGCACATTATAGCTATCCAAACGACGCTCAACCGTATGATGGGATGTACTGACAAAGGACGTTGTATCATAAATAAGTCCGATTCCATCCGCATAATAATAACGGTCTAAACCCGGAAATTGTTCACCTTCTGGTGATTTGGCATAACGCTCTGAATAGTTGCAAGTGAATGCACCAGCTTCAACTGTCATTTGCGCTTCATTTGCAGTTAAGGTTTCAAAAATAGTTCCCCAAGATTGAATGGTAATGGTTCGTTCACTTAAATCGGAATGTGTAAATTTTATGCTGCCATCATCGTAAATTAAATTTCCCAAGGAATCTCTTACAAGCTCAAAATACTCGCCATTGGAGCTTAAAAGTGGTGCATCACTAGCATTACCAGTTGTTAATCGTCTAAACTTAAAATAGGTATGACCATTAATTACCTCTGTACCAACAATACTTATAGAATCTACAACGCCTGTATCATCATAGGTTTCTGTGCTTGGATTTCGTTGATAGCTTTTATAAACCCATGCATTACCAACTTGCAAACCATAAAATCCAGGATCGCTAATTCCATTGGCTGGTTGCGTTCCACTATCATCATCAGAGGAACATGAAAAAGCACATACTAAAAGAAGAATAAACAACAAATTACGTATCATATTTTAAAAAATTAAGGTGATTAAAAAACGTAATTGTGTTTCGAATAAATAGTTAGTTGGCTGGTTCTGTATAGTGTAACGGCCTTTATTTTAGTTTATTGTTTTGTGGTTTTTTTATTTAGATATGAGACTTCTAATTCATTGCGTTGTTTAGTAAAATATACATAGAACTACTTATTGCTGTTTTGAAAAAATATGACGAACTTCGTTCCTGTCTGCCAAAAGGCAGGATACTTATAATATAAATCATTGAAATGGATTCATATTATAACGTAGTGTATAATTTACAAAAAACAGAACAAATAATAAATGATAGAGATAAATGGTTACTTATTAAATATTGAATTAATTTCAATGATTATAACTCCTTTGATATCATTAATAGCAGTTATAATTTACGCCAAAGCACTAAAAAACTCAACGGAACAAAATAAAATAATTTTAAGTCAAAATATCAAGGCTAATTTTGAAAAGGAAATACATAACCTATTTAACGAAGGAAATGAAAAGAGTGGGCTTGAAAACGAGAATGACGCTTTCAAAATTTTAAATATTTTCGAAGGCATATTCCCTTTGATAAGAAACCTTACAAATGATGAAGAATTCGAATCAGATAGAGTTAAAAAAACAATATTAAATGAAGAGAAATTAATCTTAAAAAGATATAACAAAAATCTTTTTAAGATAAGAAGTGTCGTTTATGAAAACTCAAAATCAGCCGAATATTATAAAAATTTAGAAATCTTCCTAAACAATATAGAATCTTCACAAATGATTAAAGAAGATAAATATTCTATAAAAAATCAATTAAGAAGAAATGTTTTAAAAGAAACTTTAGAATATTATAAAAGTCATTTAAAGACAACTCATTTAACTGAAATGCTTATCCCTTTATATGAACAAAAATATAATGAAATTAAATGGATTAAATTAAACAAGTCGCATTTATTTAATTCTATTGAAAAAATTATTGATAATTTGGAAAAATAAAAAACTACACACAACACCAGCTATAGTTCATTGTTTCTGACTTTCCTCTCGGAAGTCCTCGCAAATCTGCTATTCTTCGGTTTACGGTGGAAAATCCTCGCGGATTTTCACGCAACAAAACCGTAGCTAAATCCGTAAACGACAACCCAAAACTACCTCAACAACCCCTTAACCGCATCAAAATCCAATCCGCCATAATTTCCAGAACTCATGAGCAACAAGGCTTTGTTATTAAAATCTTGAGAAAACAAGAAGGTTTTAAATTCTTCGGAATTGGTATAAATAATTAAATCGTTACGTTCAAACGCATGGGCAATTTGTTCATGAGAAACAGCATCTAGTTTCTTAATTTCAACCGCATCTGGCGAATAGAAAACAACAGCCACATCAGCAGCATCTAAAGCACCTTTGTATTCCTTTAAGAATTCGGCATTCAAACTACTATAGGTATGCAATTCCAAACAGGCAATTAGTGTTTTGTCTTCGTATTGGGCTTTTACCGCTTGGGTAGTAGCAGACACTTTACTGGGCGAATGTGCAAAATCTTTATAGGCAACGCTGGTTTTACTTTCGGCAATTTTTTCTAATCGCTTGCTAGCGCCTTTAAAGGTGGCAATGGCTTCGTAGAAATCATCTTCGTCAATACCCATGTGCTGGCAAATCCACTTGGCGCCCGCTAAATTATTCAGATTGTGTTTACCGAAAATTTCAATGGGCAACGGTCCTTCAGGGGTTTCTAAAAGCGTTTCACCATGTTCAACCGTATATTCTGGTGTGTTATACGGTAATTTACGAATGGTGTTTTCAGACGCTTCTACAACGCTCGCGACTTCAGCATCTTCGGAATTGTAAGTTATACTGCCACCATTAACAATACTATCTACAAATATTTTAAACTGTTCTACATAATTGCCATAGGTTGGAAACACATTAATATGGTCCCAAGCAATACCACTCAACAACGCAATATTGGGTTTGTATAAATGAAATTTTGGTCGCCTATCAATAGGTGAGCTTAAATATTCATCGCCTTCCAAAACTATAAAATCATTGTCCTCGGTGAGTTTCACCATGACATCAAAACCTTCTAATTGTGCACCAACCATATAATCCACATCCCGATCATGGTAGTGCATAACGTGTAAAATCATAGAGGTTATTGTGGTTTTCCCATGACTTCCGCCAATTACCACACGGGTTTTATTTTTAGATTGTTCGTACAGAAATTCCGGATAACTATATATTTTTAAACCGAGTTCTTGCGCCTTTAGCAATTCCGGATTATCAGATTTGGCGTGCATCCCTAAAACAATAGCATCCAAACTGGAACTAATTTTTTCTGGAAACCACCCAAATGATTCTGGCAATAAACCTTTGGTTTCCAAACGGGATTTAGACGGATTGAAAATAGTATCATCACTACCAGTTACCTGATATCCTTTATTGTGTAAAGCAATGGCAAGATTGTGCATAGCAGCTCCACCAATGGCTATAAAATGTACGTTCATAATTAAATTTTGTAGAATTCAAATATACACATTGCAAATGGAAGTAGAAATGTGAACACCGGTAAATTATTAAGTTTCTAAAGGTTTAAAATAGCCGCTTTTTCAACCGAAAAAACATCAATTTCAGGCAATTCGGCCAAAGCTAAATTTATATGTTTGAGCGCCTCTTTTTTATGATTCTGATGTTTGTAAATCTGCGCCAATCGGTAATTTGCCCAAGCTTTTGGCACACCATCTTCCACGGAATAATTCTCGATATAGGTTTTCAGGCAATTTTCACCTTTTTCCAACTGCAAATTATACTCG
This sequence comes from Bizionia sp. M204, assembly GCF_023205095.1. Taxonomy (GTDB): domain Bacteria; phylum Bacteroidota; class Bacteroidia; order Flavobacteriales; family Flavobacteriaceae; genus Algorimicrobium; species Algorimicrobium hallyeonense. The sequence goes on from NZ_CP046242.1 coordinate 2,104,400, forward strand.
GCGGCTACTTTTCCTATTTGGTAATGAACGGCATTGCGTTCGTGCTTTTTTTGCGAGGCTTCAATAGTCGCAATTGCTTTTTCCGGTTGCTGTTGCTTTTCATAAAAGCTAGATAATTTATCAAAACAAGTAATAGAACCACCAGTGGTAATGGCGCGTTTATAATAGGTTTCGGCTAGTTCGGGTTCGTCATCATACTCATAAATATAGCCTTTAGCCAAATACCCATCCACTTTAGAAAGTGCTTCTAACTCATTGGCGTACTTCAAGGATTTCTTAACGCTTCCGCCAACAATACCTGGTAGTTGCATATACAATTCCACCAAAGCCCAACGCGTATTAATATGCTTGCTATCCAATTCGGCCGCCTTTAAAAACGCATCTTCTATGTCGTCGATTAACATGAAAGCGCTTACTTTATTGACTTCCAGCGCTTTCATTCCCATAGCACCACCATATTTATAATGGAAATTGGCTTTATTAGGGTCCATAACAACCAAGGTTTCATATTGACTAATAGCGGCATCCCATTTGGCTTGATATCCATAAGCATCGCCTAATAATTCCACAGCTCGTTGGTTGGTTGGATTGGCATTTACATACGGTTTCACTAGAGTTTCGGCTTGCTTATAATATTTCTGTTCCAGCAATAACGCCACATCATCCAAGGTCTGCTGGGCCATAGTAAAAACGGGAAATAAGAAACATAAAAGCAGCTTTTTCATATTAAAGTCATCCATTATTCAAAGATAACTATTCAAAATGATATTTAGTATTGATCGTTTTAACTTCTACCCTCAAGGAAGTTGAAGAAATTTCCCTTACTCAAAATAGCGTCTCACGAATTCAAAGCATGCGTTTACCCAAATTCCTTTTTTTGGAACAACTTTTGAATGTATTATTGAAAGAATAAAACATTCTGAAACAGCATAGACGAAAACATGGAAATCGATTTTGAAATGCTTATTTTTAAAGAATTGTTATAAGAACAAACACATGAAACAGATTACCATACTCGCAATGATAGTATTATTTGCCAATTTCACCGCAGCACAAACCAGCGATTACGATGCGCTATGGAAAACGGTTGAAAAACTTGAAAATAAAGGCTTACCCAAATCGGCTTTAGATATTGTTTTGCAAATTTCAAATAAGGCGAAACAGGAAAATAATCAACCACAAACGATTAAAGCTTTGCTATACAAAAGCAAGTATGCCTTAACCTTGGAAGAAGAGGCACAACTACAAATTATTGCAGATTTTAAACATGAAATAGCACAAAGCGAAACACCTACTAAAAACATCTTACAAAATATGTTAGCCACCATGTATTGGCAGTATTTTCAACAAAACAGATGGCAATTTTATAACCGAACAAAAACAGCAGAAAAAGTAGACGAAACCGATTTAAGGGCTTGGGATTTAGAAACGTTATTTGCGGAAATTCAAACGCAATACAACCAGTCTTTAGAAAATGAACAGACGCTTCAACAAACACCAATTTCCGATTTTGATGCTATTATTTATTCGCAATCAAACTCCAAACAATTCAGACCCACGCTTTACGATTTATTAGCAAACACAGCGCTCAATTTTTATAAAACGGATGAAAACTACATTAATAAACCAGCCTATAAGTTTGAAATTAATGATCCTAAATTTTTATGTCCAGCAGTTGAATTTTCTCAAGCTGAAATCACCTCAAAGGACAGCACATCCTTGCAGCTCCAGGCTTTAAAAATCTATCAGAAGCTGACTCAATTTCACCTAAAAAACAAGACTTCTAAAGCGTTAGTGGATATTGACATCGCGCGTTTAAAATTTACAAAAGATTATGCCACTTTCAGCAATAAAGAAATGGTGTTTTTAGAAACGTTGAAAGAATCCCGTGCTGATTATACGTCTGAAGAATCGGGCTTATATGCCTTTGAAATCGCTCAATTATATTACGAACAAGGCGAACGTTATGAACCAAAAACAGCATCCGAATTTCAATGGAAAATTAAAGAAGCCTATGACCTTTGCGAAACCGTAATTAAGAACTTTCCAAACACTACGGCTGCCAAAAAATGTGCTGTTTTACAAAAACAAATAAAACTCCAAAGCTTACAAGTACAAACCGAAAGACATGTACCTATTCAACAAGATGCCAGAATGTTGGTGACCTACAAAAACTTAAATACGTTAGATTTTAAAGCCTATAAACTCACCGAAAAGGAATTTGAAGCCTTCGGCAAAATTTATAGAGATGACGAACAATTAACCTTTGTAAAAAAATTGACGGTTTCAAAATCTTGGCAAGCCACCATAAAAAATGAAGGCGATTACCAACAACATCAAACCGAAGTAATAATTCCGGCCTTGGAAAATGGTCGCTTTCTTATTGTAGCTTCAGCGAAAAACGAAGCGAACACATTTGCTATTCAAACACTACAAATTACCAATATTGCTTTGGTGGATAAAGCGGAAAACGACAGACAGATCTACCAGTTTATTAATCGGAATAATGGGCAGCCCATACCGAATCTCACTGTTAAAATAAGTTACAAAGAAAATTACAATGGTAATTTTAAACATAAAACGTTCACATCTGACTCCAATGGCAACGTTGAAATTTCAAAAACACAAAGCCGTTGGACCCAAGTAAAAATTGTAGCCAACTCTAAAACCGACAAAGCCTATTTTGGTGATTATTACGTGAATCCTGAATACAAACAGAATGAAGATCCGGTTAGCTATAAAGGTTTCCTTTTTACGGATAGAAGTATTTACAGACCTGGGCAAACGGTTTATTTTAAAGGGATTGCTATGAAAACTACACATGGTAAATCCACCGTTTTAGTGGATGAAGAAACCGACGCCGTTTTATATAATGTAAACGGCGAAGAGATTAATAGATTATCATTAATAACAAACGAATTCGGTTCTGTTACTGGCGATTTTATTTTGCCGAATAGTGGATTAACTGGTGGTTTTAGAATCCAATTATCAGGAAAATCGCATCATTTAGGAAATGCAAACACCTATTTTTCAGTAGAAGAATACAAACGTCCAAAGTTTGAAACCACCTTTAAACCCATTTTAGAAACTTTTAAAATTAACGACTCCATAACGGTAAAAGGAGCTGCATTGGCTTTTGCTGGTAGTAATATTACCAATGCTAAAGTGGTGTATCGCGTGCACAGAAAAGTCCAATATCCAGATTGGTATTATTGGTATCGTCCGCGTTTTAATTCGGAAGCTCAAGAAATTACCCATGGCGAAGGTACCACCAACGATAAAGGCGAATTCGAAATTACCTTTAAAGCCATTCCAGATAGCAGTGTTGACAAAAGCACCTTACCAATATTTAATTATGAAGTGTCAGCCGATGTCACTGATATCAATGGCGAAACACGAAATAGTTCCATTATAGTAAATGTAGGTTATCATGCCATGACGGCTTCAATTGCTGTTAAAAATACGTTAGACAAAACCACTAAAAATCACACTATTGAAATTGATACGAGAAATTTAAATGGCGAATTTACACCAGCCACTGGAACGCTTAAAATATATAAACTGCAAGCACCAGAACAGGCTTTACGCAGTAGACCTTGGGAAGCACCAGAATATAAAATGCTTTCAGAAACGGAATTTAAAGCGAAATTTCCACACGATGCGTATGCGAATGAAGATAACCCCAACAATTGGAAAAAAGGCGATATGGTTTTTGAAACCGATTTTAACACGGAAAAATCGAAAACCATCACATTAAGAAACATCAAAAAATGGGATTCCGGTATGTATGTGATTGTTCTAGAAAGTACCGATAAATTTGGTCAAGCAGTTACAGCAGAGGCCAAAACAAATTTGTATAGTGATACCGATAAAACCGTTGCCGACAATCAATTATTTAGTATTTCGACAAACAAAAGTAGTTATCAACCAAATAATACTGTTTTGCTAACCATGGGTTCAGCAGCCGAAAATATCACAGTTACGATTGATATTGAGAAAGACAAAAAAACAGTAAATAGTTATATACTAAACCTAAACAACAATAAAAAAACCATTGAAATCCCTGTTACAGAAGCAGATTTTGGTGGATTTGCCATGCATTACAGTTTTGCTTTCGCGAATAGTTTTCAATCGGGAACAGAAATCATTTCAGTGCCATACCCTAAAACCGATTTAAAAATTGAAACCACCACATTCCGAGATAAATTGCAACCAGGAACCGATGAAACTTGGGCATTTAAAATAAAAGGACCTCAAGGCGAAAAAGTGTCTGCTGAAATTTTAGCGAGTATGTATGACGCATCTTTAGACCAATTTAAACCTCATAATTGGACATTCAATCCGTTAGAAAAGCCCACTTATTATTCCAACGCAACCAGACAAGCACATTACAGTTTTGGAATTCAAAATTTCAGGATACAAAATACACCACGTTTAAATACGGGGTTTCCACACCAAGGGTATGACCAATTGAATTGGTTTGGGTTTTATTTTGGGGGTGATAATTATTTTTATGGAGAAGATTTGGAACATGAAGAAGTTATTGTGTCTGCTATGGGTATAAAAAGAGAAAAACGTGACATAGCTTACGAAACAGAAATGGCTCCTGAAGCTAATCAAGCGTTAGGAAGTCCAGAAGAAAGTGTCTATAATCTAGAAAGTCCTGAATCTAAAAAATCAGACTTTTCAGGCATCACCATCCGCAAAAATCTCCAAGAAACCGCATTCTTCTTTCCACAATTACAAACAGATGAAGCAGGCAATGTAAGTTTTAATTTCACCACACCAGAAGCTTTAACCAAATGGAAATTACAGTTGTTGGCACATACCAAAACGTTAAAAAGTCAAGTCACCAGTTTAGAAACGGTTACCCAAAAAGAATTGATGGTCATTCCAAACGCACCACGATTTTTACGTCATGGTGATGCCATAACCATCAGTACTAAAATTGCGAATCTATCAAACAAAAATTTATCAGGACAAGCGCAATTACAACTAACCGATGCTATTACCGGAAAAGCCTTTGATACTATTTTAGGGAACACCAATAACACAAAAAGTTTTGAAGTGGATGCCAAAGGCAACACCCAAATATCTTGGTTATTAACCATTCCTGAAACGGTAAATGCGGTTCAATATAAAGTGGTTGCCAAAGCTGGCGCATTTAGTGATGGCGAACAAAATGCCATACCTGTTTTATCTAACCGATTATTGGTAACCGAAACCTTACCGATGTGGATTAAGAGCAACGAAACCAAAACATTCACGTTGGATAAACTAAAAACGAATACCTCATCTAGTTTAAAACATCACAAACTGACTTTGGAAATGACCTCCAATCCAGCTTGGTATGCGGTTCAGGCACTTCCCTATTTAATGGAATATCCGTATGACTGTAATGAGCAAACTTTTAGTCGCTATTACGCCAATGCCTTGGCAAGTCACATATCCAATAGCAATCCACGGATTCAAGAGGTGTTTAATCAGTGGCGAAATTCGGATGCATTAGTTTCGAATTTGGAGAAAAACCCCGAACTAAAAAACATATTAATTCAAGAAACACCTTGGTTACGAGATGCTCAAAGTGAAACGGAACAGAAAAAACGGATTGCTTTGTTATTCGATTTGAATAAAATGACCAACGAATTGCAAAACGCATTGGGTAAATTAGAACAAAATCAAATGACATCTGGCGCATGGCCTTGGTTTAAAGGTGGACGCGAAAACCGATTTATTACCCAACATATTATTACAGGTTTTGGACATTTGGATAAATTGAATGTCATTCAAAGCGCTAGCGAAGTAGCTATGATTTCAAACGCTATTGCTTATTTAGATAATGAATTCATAAAAGAATATAAAAACATCACCAAATACAATAAGGATACCGACTTAAGCAAAGACCATTTAAGTTATACGCAATTACATTATTTATATATGCGAAGCTTCTTTCCAGAGATAAAACGTAGTAAAGAAGTTCAAGATATTTCGGAATATTATTTAGGGCAAATAGACAGCTATTGGTTGTCGCGTTCTATCTATACAAAAGGGTTAATGACGCTTATTTCACATAGAATGAATAAGACTAAAACTGCTGGCAAAATCTTAAAATCTTTAAAAGAAACCAGTATCACGAATGACGAATTAGGCATGTATTGGAAAGACAATACCGCATCTTGGCACTGGTATCAAGCGCCTATTGAAACCCAAGCGTTGCTGATTGAGGCATTTCAGGAAGTTGGCTCAACCATATATAGCGAAGCCAATAATATGCAGGATATTGATAATTTGAAAATGTGGTTATTAAAAAACAAGCAAACGAATAAGTGGGAAAGCACCAAAGCAACTACCGAAGCTGTTTACGCTTTATTGCTACAAGGAAGCGATTGGTTATCGGTAACCGAAGCCGTTACCGTTTTAGTTGGCAATAAAAAAATTGACCCTACAAAATTAGAAGCTGTAAAAGTGGAGGCTGGAACTGGTTACTATAAAACATCTTGGAATGCTTCAGAAATAAAACCAGAAATGGCAGATGTTACCTTAACAAAAACTGGCAAAGGTATTGCTTGGGGAAGTTTATATTGGCAATATTTTGAAGATTTAGATAAAATCACCACAGCCAAAACACCGTTACAATTGAAGAAAAAACTCTTCAAAAAAACCAATACAGATTCTGGTGAAGTTATTTCAGAAATCACATCAGAAACCGCTTTACAAGTTGGCGATTTAGTACGTGTGCGTATTGAATTACGGAGCGATCGTGATATGGAATTCATTCACATGAAAGATATGCGTGCCGCTGGATTAGAGCCTATCAATGTCTTATCGTCCTACAAATGGCAAGACGGTTTGGGTTATTATGAAAGCACGAAAGATGCGAGTACAAATTTCTTTTTCGACTATCTACCTAAAGGAATTTATGTGTTTGAATACGATTTACGCGTGAACAATGCAGGAAATATGAGTAATGGTATTACCACAATACAAAGTATGTATGCGCCTGAATTCTCAAGTCATAGCGAAGGTGTTCGGATTTCTGTCAATTAATTTTAAATGAAAATCACAAATAAGCTAATAACTTAATTACTAATTCCCTAACTTTACAAATTAATACAATCCGTATTTATTTATGAAACATACGCTTCTCATATTGCTATCCGTTTTTACTTTTGGAACAACTGTGTTCGCACAGAATAGTTCCGCAAAGCAAGACATTAAAAAAGTAGCGGACAGCATGATTTTTTTAACCTATCATATTAAAAAATCATCTGATGCAACACCTACAATACGTCACTTAAAAACGATATTAGCTAAAGGACGTATTAAAGGATTTCATGAAGAAAAAGAACTGTTTAAAAAAGGTAATCTCGCCTGTGATTTACTGGATAAGGAGTTACAGGTGATTGAAACGCTTTATATAGAAAATCCGCTTGAAAAAGTGGTTGAATTTGTAAATGACTCTGGTGATTTAGAAAAACGCCTTATTGCATTGGAAAGTACCGATTTTGCTTTCAGAATGCCTTACCATGAAACCGCTAAATATGCTCGGATGTATGTTATAACCAATTCGGACACCACCAATTACATAATAACCAAGCTATAATTATTATGACAAAACAACTACTTCCACTATTATTACTTCTTTTTGTAACGAGCGCTTTCGCACAAACTTTTGATGTAGAAACCATTAAAAATGCTGGCGATAATGACAAACGCATTAATTTAGTTATTCTTGGTGATGGCTACACGGCAAGTGAATTGACAGATTTTGAAACAGACGCTGCAAATTTTGTGAGTGCTCTATTTGGTCAATCACCTTTTTCAGAGTATTCAGATTATTTTAACGTGCATATCATCAAGGTTATTTCAAACGAAAGTGGCGCCACACATCCAGGAACGGCAGCAGATGAAGCGAGTTACAGCGTTCCTGTTTCAACTGTTGATAATTTTTTTGGCAGTACTTATGATGGTTTTGGCTCACATCGTTTATTATACGCACCAAACTACAGTTTAATCACTTCAGTTTTAGCAACAAATTTTCCTGAATACGACCAAGCGCTTATTTTAGTTAATTCGCCGTATTACGGTGGAAGTGGTGGTGAATTTCCCGTGGCATCTACAGGAACAAGTGCTGATGAAATTGCAATTCATGAAATTGGACATTCATTAGTAGATTTAAAAGACGAGTATTATCCTGGCGATTATTACGCTGAAGAAGGTATTAATATGACCCAAGAAACGGACCCAAGTCTTGTAAAATGGACCAATTGGATTGGATCCAATGGGGTTGATATTTATCAATATTGTACAACTGGATCTTGTGCTTCCTGGTATAGACCTCATCAAACCTGTAAAATGCGTTATTTAGGCTATCCGTTTTGTGCGGTTTGTAAAGAAGGGATTATTGAAAAAATTCATGATTTAGTGTCACCTGTTGATAGCTTTTCTCCTACTAATTTATCCATTGAAACCTCAACGTTTCCGGTTTCTTTTAATGTATCACTTATTAACCCAAGTACGAATACGTTGGAAACAATTTGGACCTTAAATGGCACCACGCATTCAACGGATGTTGATATGATTTCCATATTGGAAGCCGATGTTAATAATGGTTTAAATAGTCTGTCTGTTGCAATTACAGACAACACCAGTTTGCAACGTATTGACAGTCATGAAACCATTCATGTTACTACTGTTACGTGGAGTATTGACAATACCACATTAGGTATTACTGATATTACAGCAGAAGAAAATCAGTTTTCCATCTCCCTATATCCCAATCCAACAAACAATGCTTTTTATGTGAAGTTTGACAGTTTTAATTCCTCAAATGTACGTTTAGAATTAACGAGTATGGATGGTAAACAGGTTTTATCAACCCGTTTAGAATCTGGCATAACAAATACTATAAATTTAAATCAACAAGCGGCAGGACTTTATATTGCTAACATTTACAGTGATTCTGTATTGTTAGCGCGTAAAAAAGTTATTAAAAAGTAAGCTTATTTTTTAGGAGGATACTTTTCTAATAGTTTTAATACCACTGTTTTAAATTGAGCGGTTCGTGCTTCTGGTGAATTTTCCGGAGCAGCTGGTTCCTGACTAACACCTTGCCAAAATAGCTGTTGTGTTTCACCATCAACAAAGTCTAAAATAATTTGTCTGGAAACAGAACCTTGACCAATTGGAATACCGACAGATACACCGCCACCACCACTACCAACTCCCATTCCAACGGAACTGGATTGCTGATTTTGATATGTTACACTCTTTACATCAATAATAAAATCCGGAGTTTCTGATAATATAAATCCTTTGCTTTGAAGTTCCGCATCTAACTCCGTAAAAAAACGTTTGGAATCTAACTGACTGAAACCCGTTTGCATATTATCAAAATAATGGTAGGTTTTGTATTGGGTAAAGTCTGTTCCTTTGTCGTAATCGTAACTTACAGTAACACCACAAGACGTTAGCAAAAAGGCAAGAATTAGGGCTTGAAATCTTTTCATTTTTATTTTAAATATACGAAAATTATTCTGCGTTTTTATCCACCGATTTGGTTAAAGCTGACGAGATAATACCGGTTGGGATAGCAACAATCCCTAAACCGATGAGTAATATAATGAAAGTAAATACTTTTCCACCAACTGTTATGGGGTACACATCACCATAACCAACAGTTGTTAAGGTAATAATTGCCCACCACAGACTATCAAAAATAGATCGGAAATGTTCCGGCTGGGCTTCGTTTTCAAAATAGTAGATTCCTACTGCCGAAAAGTAAATTAAAATTAAAGTAATAAATAAAAACAGGAGAATTTGTTCTTTTGCCGATTTAATTGCAATTATAAAATCGTTTAAAGCACGATTGTAACGCACCAATTTAAATACACGAAAAAGTCTTAAAAGTCTTAAAGCACGAAGTGAACGTAAATCAATTCCAAACGATAAGTAGAATGGTAAAATGGCCAGCAAATCTATGATGCCAAAAAAGCTAAAAATGAATTTACGCTTGTGATCGGCAACATAAATTCTCAAAATATATTCAAAGGTAAAAATTATAACGCTAAACGCTTCAATGACACGAAGAACTGTTCGCGTATTTGGTTCTAAATCCGGATCCGTTTCTAACGTAAAAGTGACAACTGAAATTAAAATTAATACTTGAATAGCAATTGCAAAAATCTTGCTTGCCCAATTATCATGAATTTCAATTATGTTTTTTAAACGTTGTTTCATTCAAATTTAATCATTCAACGATTTCCACAATTTATCTTTCAGTTCCTGAAGTCCTTGTTGCGCCACAGAAGAAATAAATAAATAATCTACTGGAAGTTCACCATCCAAAATTTCTTTTAATTCTGCTTTAAGCTCATCATCCAACATGTCACTTTTTGAAATGGCAACAATGCGTTCTTTATCCAAAATTTCAGGATTATATCGTCTCAATTCATCTAATAGAATATCATATTGTTTTCTAATATCATCCGCATCAGCAGGAATTAAAAATAGCAACACGGAATTACGTTCAATATGACGAAGAAAATAATGACCAAGGCCACGACCTTCTGCCGCGCCTTCAATAATTCCAGGAATGTCTGCAATAACAAATGATTGGTGGTCGCGATACTCCACGATTCCTAAATTGGGTTTTAGAGTTGTAAACTCATAATCCGCAATTTTAGGTTTTGCAGCCGTAACAACCGATAATAATGTGGATTTTCCAGCATTAGGAAAACCAACTAACCCAACATCTGCAAGAACTTTTAGTTCTAAAACAATTTCAATTTCTTCACCAGGAATTCCCGGTTGTGCATAACGTGGTGTTTGGTTTGTAGAAGTTTTAAAATGCCAGTTTCCACGGCCACCCATACCACCTTTAGCAATTATTCGTTCTTCACCATGATCGGTAATTTCAAAAAGAACTTCGTTTGTTTCTTTATCGCGAACAACAGTTCCTAATGGCACATCCATATAAACATCAGAACCATCGGCTCCTGTGCTTCTACTCTTGCTACCATGCATACCATGCTCGGCCTTAAAATGTCTTTTGAATTTATAGATATATAATGTCCAAAGATTCTGATTTCCACGAATAATTACATGACCACCACGACCACCATCTCCACCATCGGGACCGCCTTTTTCAATATACTTTTCTCTATGTAAATGCGCAGAACCTTTTCCACCATTTCCGGAAGACACATATAATTTTACGTAATCCACGAAATTTCCTTCAGTCATAATTATCTATTAATTTGTAAACTTAAATTTGATGATCCTAGGCATCAATTTGCACCAATCATTATCAAATTATTCGTTAAATCTTTTTCCCAAAACGGGACACTTGTTTTATTTCAGTTTTCGAACTTAAAATTAATCATTTTTTAAAACGCTAATAAAGTTCCAAAAAACCAATTATAGTTTGTCAATTACCTGACTTAACCGAACTGTTATATCTTGAATACTTCCCACACCATCTACTCCAAAATACTTGTTTTGAGCTGAATAATAATTTTTTAATATGGCTGTTTTTTTGTAATATTCTTTAATTCGATTTCTAATAATAGTTTCATCAGCATCATCTGGTCTACCACTTGTTTTTCCACGTTCTAATAAACGTTTTACTAAAACTTCATCATCTACTTCCAACGCAATCATGGCATCAATTTGTGAATCCTTTTCATCCATAAATTTATCTAAAGCATCTGCCTGTGCATTGGTTCGTGGAAACCCATCAAAAATAAAACCTTTAGCATCGGCATTTTTTTCAACTTCGGCATTCAACATATCTATAGTTACTTCATCTGGTACCAACTCACCTTTATCCATAAACGATTTAGCTAACATACCCAAAGCTGTTTCGTTTTTAATGTTAAATCGGAACACATCACCAGTGGAAATATGCACTAAATTATATTTTTCTTTTAAGTATTCTGCTTGTGTTCCTTTTCCTGCTCCCGGAGGTCCAAATAGGACAATATTGGTCATATGTTGTGTTGTTTTTAGTTGATATATTTCAGGTAAATCACGTCCTAATCCATCATAGTCTAAACCGTAGCCAACTATAAATTTATTAGGAATTTCCATACCTACATAGTGTAATTTATAATCTTTTTTATACGCTTCTGGTTTATAAAATAAGGTAGCTATAATGAGTTTCTTCACGTTTTCATTTTCGAAAATTCTATGAACTTCGGTTAGCGTATTTCCAGAATCGATAATATCCTCTAAAATAACAACAGTGCGTCCCGTTAAATCTTGTGTTAAACCTATAAGGCGCTGAATATCTTCTGTAGACTTTACGCCTTCATAAGATGCTAATTTTATAAAAGTAACCTCGCAAGGCTTTGGATATTTTTTTACAAAATCACTTACAAACATGAACGAGCCATTCAAGATACCAATAAACACAGGGATTTCATCACCTAATTCATCAGCAATTTCATGAACCATGCGTTCTACAGTGGCTGCAATCTCTTTTTCAGAAATAAACGGCTTAAAATATAAATCGTGGAGCTTTATCACTTGTTCTTAATTTTAGAAATGCAAAGATAATCATTTGATTAACGTTTTGCGAATTCTGATATATATAGTTGGGAAATAAGTTTTTTGGGAAACCAAGGATTTGTATTTTTGTTGGGTAATTATTTACCAGTCGCCAATAGGCTTAAATGTAAAAAGACCATGAATTACTTTTCTTCCAACTTTAAATTAGGCATTTTAGGTGGTGGCCAATTAGGTAAAATGCTTCTAAATGATACCCGAAAATTTGACATTTACACCAGTGTCATGGACGCAAGCCCAGAAGCACCTTGCAAAATTGCCTGTAACGAATTTCATTTAGGCAATTTAATGGATTATGATGCCGTTTATAACTTCGGAAAAGATTTAGACGTCGTTACCTTTGAAATTGAAAACGTAAACACCGATGCGCTTGAAGATTTAGAAAAAAAAGGTGTGAAAGTATATCCATCATCCAAGACCTTACGTATTATTCAAAATAAAGCCACGCAAAAATTATTTTATCTAGATCATAGTATTCCAACAGCCGAATTTTCACGCTTTGCATACACCAGTCAAATTGAAGATGCACTTGAAAACGAAGTTTTAAAACTGCCTTTTGTTTGGAAATGTGCCCAATTTGGATACGACGGAAACGGCGTAAAAGTTGTGCGAAAGGTAGAGGATTTAATTGGGCTTCCCAACGTGGAATGTATTGCAGAAACCATGATTCCATTTAAAAATGAATTAGCAGTTATTGTAGCCAGAAATCCTAATGGTGATGTGGCAACGTATCCCGTTGTAGAAATGGAATTTCACCCAGAAGCCAATCAAGTAGAGTATGTAATTTGTCCTGCCCGAATTGATGAGGAAGTGGCAAAAAAAGCAACCGATATTGCCTTAAAAGTTTCAAAAGCCTTTAACCATGTTGGCCTTCTGGCAGTTGAAATGTTCCAAACTCAAGATGACAAAATTCTCGTTAATGAAGTGGCTCCAAGACCACATAATTCGGGACATCAGACTATTGAAGCTAGTTATACATCGCAATTTGAGCAACACCTTCGTGCCATTTTAAACTTACCTTTAGGTAAAACAGAAAACAAAGTTGCTGGTGTTATGGTAAATTTAGTTGGAGCTGAAGATCATACGGGAAATGTTGTTTATAAAAATATGGAGACCATTATGGCAATGGATGGCGTTACACCACATATATACGGTAAAAAACAAACACGTCCTTTCAGAAAAATGGGTCATGTAACCATTGTGAGTGACTCTATTTCCGAAGCACGAAAAATTGCAGAAGACGTCAAGAAAACGATTCAGGTTATTAGTAAATAAAAAACAGATATTAATATATAAAGTATGAGCAAAGTAGGAATTATAATGGGAAGTAAGAGTGATTTGCCAGTTATGCAAGACGCTATTGATATTTTAACGGAATTTGGAATATCTATTGAAGTTGATATTGTTTCAGCGCACCGAACACCTGAAAAGCTTTTCGATTACAGTAAACATGCACATACACGTGGTATAAAAGTTATTATTGCAGGCGCTGGAGGTGCTGCGCATTTACCAGGCATGGTGGCCTCATTGTCGCCTTTACCAATTATTGGCGTTCCTGTAAAAAGCAGTAATTCTATTGATGGTTGGGATTCCGTATTATCTATTTTGCAAATGCCAGGTGGTGTTCCGGTAGCAACAGTTGCATTAAATGGCGCCAAAAATGCAGGTATTTTAGCAGCTCAGATTTTAGGAAGTTCAGATCCTGATATTCTAAATAAAATAGTGACCTACAAAGAAGGATTAAAAGCAAAAGTTATTGAATCTGCTAAAGATTTAAAAAAGTCTTAAAACAAATAAACCTCGGCCAGAAGCCGAGGTTTAACGCTATTAATCAATAATTTTTAAGTGAGCATGAAACTCTCATGAAAAAATCTGGTACAAAAGTACTGCATAAAAGTAAATTACAACCACCTTATTGTCTTAAATTTTAGTTAATAATCCCGTTATTACTGACTTGGTAGGAAAAGTATCACAATGATTTAAATGTTTTTTAACAAATGAAATCAAATAAATTACTAACCTTTATCATCTAATAAGGCGGAATCATGTTTCCTGTTGAAAACATAGAAGCAAACATCTTAATAACAACATTTTAAGCCTAAAAGATTTTAAAGAAAAATAAATTGAAAAAATAGTCATGAGTATACTTAATAAACCATTCGACACACTTTATAATTCAGCTCCATTTTCAAAAATTTCGGATGCAGATTATTTACCGGCTTTTAAAATAGCCATTGATAAAGCCAGAATTGAAATTGATGCAATTACTAAAAATTCTGAAGCGCCTTCGTTTGAAAACACGATAGAAGCTTTAGATTTTTCAGGTGAAGAACTGGATCGCCTATCGAGTATATTTTTTAATATGAATTCGGCTGAAACAAATGACACTATTCAAAAAATAGCCCAAGACGTTTCGCCATTATTATCAGAATTCAGTAACGATATTACCTTAAATCAAGCTTTATTTGAACGGGTTAAAACTGTTTATAATTCCAAAGACACACTTCAATTAACCAAAGAGCAAGAAACCTTACTCGATAAAAAATATAAAGGATTTTCCAGAAATGGGGCGAATCTTCCAGAAAATAAAAAGCAAGAACTTCGTGATATTGACAAAAATCTAAGCAAACTAAAATTAACCTTTGGCGAGAACGTTTTAGCCGAAACCAATAATTTTGAGTTACATATTACTAACGAAGAAGATTTAGCCGGTTTGCCAGAAGGCGCTAAAGAAGCTGCAAGTAATTTAGCCGAAAGCAAAAATAAAGACGGTTGGTTAATTACTTTAGATTACCCAAGTTACATTCCGTTTATGACCTATGCTGACAATCGGGAACTCCGTAAAAAACTGGCTATTGCCTCTGGAGCTAAAGCATTTCAAAATAACAAATATGATAACCAAGAAAACGTATTGCAGATAGCTAAGCTTCGTTTTAAGCGCGCTAACTTATTAGGTTACAAAACGCATGCACACTTTGTGTTGGAAGAACGTATGGCTAAAAATCCAGAAACAGTTGAAACATTTTTAAATGAACTTCTGGAAAAGGCGAAACCAGCAGCTGAAAATGAATTTAAAAATCTAGAGAAATTTGCTAAAGATTTAGATGGTATTGATCAACTTCAAAAATGGGATGGTGCCTATTATGGTGAAAAACTGAAACAGAAGTTATTTGATTTAGATGATGAAAAATTAAAACCGTATTTCAAGTTAGAGAATGTCATTAATGGTGCTTTTACCATTGCTAAAAAATTGTTTGGCTTGCAGTTTGAAGAAATTAATAACATTGACAAATATCATGAAGATGTTCTTACTTATAAAGTAACCGATACCAAAGGCAATTTAGTATCCATTTTTTATGCTGATTTTTTTCCAAGACCAGGAAAAAGAAATGGTGCTTGGATGACGGTTTATAAACCGCAATACATAAAAAACGGTGAAAACAGCCGTCCACATATTTCAAATGTTTGCAATTTCACCAAACCAACAAAAACAAAACCATCGTTATTAACGTTTAACGAAGTTACGACGTTATTTCACGAGTTTGGGCACGCACTTCACGGCATGCTTGCCAATACAACCTATCCAAGTTTATCTGGCACAAGTGTATTTTGGGATTTTGTAGAACTACCAAGTCAAGTACTAGAAAACTGGTGTTATGAGCAAGAGGCACTTGAAATTTTTGCGACACATTATGAAACTGGCGAAGTAATTCCAATGGATTTAATTCAGAAAATTAAAGCATCTTCCACGTTCCATGAAGGCATGCAAACCATGCGTCAAATTAGTTTTGGTTTGTTAGATATGAGCTGGCATGGTCAAGATCCAACGACTATAACTAACGTAAAAGCGCAAGAACTGCAAGCATTTAAAAACACCAAACTTTATCCAGATGTCGCAGAAAATTGTATGAGCACGTCATTCTCTCATATTTTTCAAGGTGGTTACAGCTCAGGATATTACAGTTATAAATGGGCTGAAGTTTTAGATGCCGATGCATTTGAATATTTCCAAGAGCAAGGTATTTTTAATGTAGACGTCGCTAAAAAATTTAAAGATAACGTCTTATCTCAAGGCGGAACAGATGACCCTATGGTTTTATACAAACGCTTTCGTGGCAAAGAACCACAACCTGATGCTTTACTAAAACGCGCTGGATTAATTGAGAAATAGAAATTTTACCCTATTTTTGATAAAAATTGCTGAAAGACTTTTATGCCTAAACACCTAATAAATCCAGATCAATGGATTGATCGTTATTCGGATTACTTGTTTAATTTTACCATATCACGTGTTAGTGATCGTGAAATTTCCAAGGATTTGGTACAAGACACATTTTTTGCAGGCTTAAAATCCATGAAAAATTTTAAAGGTGAAGCTAGCGAGCGTACGTGGCTTATCTCTATTTTGAAACGGAAAATTATTGATCACTATCGGAAAATAAATTCTAAAAAAGGACAAGCAGAAGTTCGCATGTCCTATAATAGTAATGAAGAAGAAGGTGATTGGTTAGAGGAACGCGTTGCAGATCCGTTTGATAAAACAGCCGAAGACACGCTAGAAAATGATGAATTGGGCGATGCCATTTATAGTTGTCTAGAAAAGCTACCTGAAAAACAAGCTACTGTTTTTAAAATGAAAACAATTGAAGGACTCGAAACAGAAACCATTTGTAATGAACTAAATATTACACCGTCTAACCTATGGGTTATTGTACATAGAGCACGAACAGCTATGGCAGAATGCATGGAAAACACTTGGTATAATTAGCAGCATGAAAAAAAGTTTTTTATTTATTACCTGCGATGAGGCACAACATATTTGTGACAAGGCGCAATACAATGAAGCGACAGGTTGGGAGAAATTCAAATTGACGTTACGTTACTTTATGTGCAAAATAACACGGTCCTACGTTAAACGAAATACAAAGCTTTCTGAATCTGTAAAAAGCTCAAAAGTCCATTGTTTAAAAACCATTGAACGCGAACAAATAAAAGCGCAGTTTAATGAAGAATTATCCAAACAAAAGCGTAAGTACTAACCACAATATAGGGATACTTTCTACCCAAAACCCGCTGTAATATTTTCCTTGATTCTTTCTAGAAAAGAGTATACTTAAAATTACTAAACCAGTAATTCCGAACTGAATAATTAATTTACCCAGTGCTTTTTCTGGCATAAAAAACTCCATTCCAAAAAATAAACACGCTAAAATAACACCCATAATCTTGGTGTTTTTAATGCCAATTTTTTGAGGTATAGTTGCCAATTTAATACTGTCAAACTGCATATCACGAATTTCAAAAGGAAGCATCATAGCTAAAACAAATAAAAATCGTTGCGCAAAAGCCCAAATCACCGTTGAATCTAGCAGTCTATCATTATTAATTAAAGGAATAATCACCGTAACGCCTGACCAAACTACAGCTATAACATAAACTTTAAGCCCACTAACATTTCGTAAATTTTGCTGTTTATTTAGATAGAACTTTTTCGGAAGAAACGGAATGGTATACAAAAATGTAATCAGCGCAAAAAAGCCTAAATAAAATAGAGTTTTAGTTTGCAATTGCACTGCAAAATAGGCCATGTTTAGCACACATATAAAGGAGAAAATCTGAATTATTTTCAACCAACTGGATAAGCTTCGATGATGAAATTTTGCCAAGCCAAAAAACTTCACAAAATTATATCCGGCAATGCTTGCAAAAAATATAAATAAAAGTACGTGGGTATCAAAAGGAATTTGGTACTCTATTAGCGTTAACCAACTTAAAGCAAACGCAGATAAAGCCACGTGAATACTGCTGATTATATAAAAATCGAAAAAGTGTTTTTCAAAACGCATAAAACAAAAATACACAAAGTGTTAATAACAAAATCAATTGGTTAAAAACTTTCATTTTCATTAACATTTAAACGTGAATAATTCCGTAAATTTGCAGCCTAAATTCAACACAACTTTTAATGAATACAACTGCTTTCGCACAACGTCACATTGGTCCAAGAGAAGAAGACCAAAATCGCATGTTACAAACCATTGGTGTGGACTCCTTAGATCAACTAATTTACGAGACTGTTCCAGATGATATCCGATTAAAAAAGGACTTAAATCTTGATGAAGCCATGAGTGAGCAAGAATACTTGACACATATTCATGAATTATCTAAACGTAATAAAACATACAAAACCTATATTGGCTTGGGTTACCACCCAACCATTTTGCCAGCGGTTATTCAACGTAATATTTTGGAAAATCCAGGGTGGTATACAGCATACACGCCTTACCAAGCAGAAATTGCTCAAGGAAGGTTGGAAGCGCTTTTAAACTTCCAAACCATGGTTACAGATTTAACGGGTATGGAATTAGCAAACGCTTCGCTATTAGACGAAAGTACGGCTGCAGCAGAAGCTATGGGCTTGTTATTTGCTGTTAGATCACGCGATCAGAAAAAAGCAAATGTGAATAAATTTTTTGTTTCAGAACATATTTTGCCACAAACCTTATCACTTTTAGAAACTCGTTCTAACCCTATTGGTATTGAATTAGTTGTTGGAAATGAAGATACATTCGATTTTTCTTCGGAATTCTACGGTGCATTATTGCAATATCCAGGTAAGGACGGACAAATTACAGATATAAAAACATTCATTGCGAAAGCAAATGACAACGATATTAAAGTAGCCGTTGCTGCCGATATTTTAAGTTTAGTAAAATTAGAGGCTCCTGGGAAATTTGGTGCAGATGTGGTTGTAGGAACCACACAACGTTTTGGTGTTCCTATGGGATATGGTGGACCGCATGCAGCTTTCTTTGCAACAAAAGAAATGTATAAACGTGATATTCCAGGACGTATTATTGGTGTAACCAAAGACATGAATGGAAACCGTGCGTTACGTATGGCATTACAAACCAGAGAGCAACATATTAAACGTGATAAAGCAACATCAAACATTTGTACAGCTCAAGTACTTTTAGCCGTTATGGCTGGAATGTATGCCGTTTATCATGGTCCAAAAGGTTTAGAGTTTATTGCTAATCGTGTTCATAATACGGCTGTTTCTGTTGCTAATGCTTTAGATAAACTAGGCTTTAACCAATTAAACACAGCTTATTTCGATACGATTAAAGTTAAAGCAAACGCTAATAATATTAAAGTAGCAGCTGAAAAAGCAGGTGTTAATTTCTATTATCCTGATGCCGATACCGTAACAATTTCTATTAATGAAACAACAACACTTAAAGATGCTAATCAAATCGTTTCAATTTTTGCAAGTGTTGCCAGTAAAGAAACCATTAAAATTGAAGCGCTTTCTGAAACCAATATGGTGATGGAATCGTTACAAAGATCGTCTGAATTTTTAACGCATGACATTTTTAATTCGCACCATTCGGAAACAGAATTAATGCGCTACATCAAAAAATTAGAACGTAAGGATTTATCGCTAAATCACTCGATGATTTCATTAGGCTCCTGTACCATGAAATTAAATGCAGCCGCTGAAATGTTACCATTAAGTTCACCAAATTGGGGAACTATTCACCCATTTGTTCCAGCAGATCAGGCTGAAGGCTATTTAACAGTTTTAAAAGAATTGGAAGATCAACTTACAGAAATCACTGGTTTCGCAGCAACATCATTACAGCCAAATTCGGGTGCTCAAGGTGAGTTTGCTGGGTTAATGGTTATAAAAGCATACCATGAATCTCGTGGTGATCATCATAGAAATATTTGTTTAATCCCATCATCGGCTCACGGAACCAATCCGGCGAGTGCTGTTATGGCAGGTATGAAAGTAGTGGTAACAAAATCTACTGAAAAAGGAAATATTGATGTAGAAGATTTACGCGAAAAAGCGGAATTACACAAAGACAACTTATCCTGTATCATGGTAACCTATCCATCAACACACGGTGTTTATGAGTCGGCTATTAAAGAAATCACTAAAATTATTCATGATAATGGTGGTCAAGTTTATATGGATGGTGCCAATATGAATGCGCAAGTAGGATTAACAAATCCTGGAAATATTGGTGCAGATGTTTGTCACTTAAACCTTCATAAAACATTTGCTATACCTCATGGTGGTGGTGGACCTGGTGTTGGACCAATTTGTGTTGCTAAACAATTAGCGCCATTTTTACCAAGCAACCCAATTATTAAAACGGGAGGAACTAATGCTATTTCAGCAATTTCTGGAGCGCCATTTGGCTCATCATTGGTTTGTTTAATTTCCTACGGTTATATAAAAATGTTAGGAGCAAAAGGTTTAACGGAAGCTACTAAAATTGCTATTTTAAATGCCAATTACATCAAGCAACGTTTACAAGGTCAGTTTGACACATTGTATTCTGGTGAACGCGGTAGAGCAGCTCATGAAATGATTGTAGATTGTCGTGCCTTTAAAGAAAATGGTATTGAAGTATCAGATATTGCAAAACGTTTAATGGATTATGGGTTCCATGCACCAACAGTTTCATTTCCTGTTGCTGGAACGTTAATGATTGAGCCAACCGAAAGTGAAAGTAAAGCAGAAATGGATCGTTTTTGTGATGCTATGATTTCCATTAGAAAAGAAATTGAAGCAACATCTAAAGATGACACCAATAATGTGCTTAAAAATGCACCTCATACTTTAGATATGGTAACTGCTGATGAATGGCTTATGCCGTACACACGAGAACAAGCTGCATTTCCATTAGAATATGTGCGGGATAATAAATTTTGGCCAACTGTAAGACGTGTTGATGACGCTTATGGTGATCGTAATTTAATTTGTACATGTGCACCTATTGAAGATTACATGGACGCATAAAACATACAAATTAAAATAAGGCCTTCCGTTAAGAAGGCCTTGTTTTTTTTATTATATATAGGTTTATTGTCGGTTTTTTTATCATTTTCGTAAAAAATGGAACAAATACAATAGCGAGTAGTTAAAACAATAATTTATTAACTAATTTAGTGCATGCCCAACTAAATTGAATGCAAAAATATGGCAATAAAAATTACAGGAACTGGTAGTTATATACCGAGTAGTATTGAACGTAACTCGGACTTCAATCGGCATGAATTTCTCAACACAGACGGATCGTCATTAATGCAGAACAATGAAGTTATCATTGAAAAGTTTAAAGCAATAACTGGAATTAATGAACGTCGTTATGCAGACAAAAATTTAACCACATCCGATTTGGCCTTTTATGCGGCGAAAGATGCTATTAAAGACGCACAAATAAATCCAGAAGAACTAGATTATATTATTGTTGGCCATAATTATGGTGATGTTAAGCACAACACAGAACAAAGTGATACAGTGCCAAGTTTAGGATCTCGAGTCAAACACCTATTAGGAATAAAAAACCCGAAGTGTGTGGCTTACGATTTACTTTTTGGCTGTCCTGGTTGGATTGAAGGTGTCATTCAAGCCAATGCTTTTATCAGGGCAGGAATGGCAAAAAAATGTTTGGTTATAGGAGCCGAAGCCTTATCACGTGTGGTGGATAAACACGATCGCGATTCCATGATTTATAGCGATGGTGCTGGAGCAGTAATTGTTGAGGAAACGGATGGTTCAGGCGGAATAATTGCGCACGAAAGCGCCACGTATGCGCTAGATGAAGCTCATTTTATATATTTTGGAGAAACTAATAATTCGGCCATTACGGATCAACGTAGATATATTAAAATGTACGGCCGCAAAATTTACGAATTTGCCTTAAAAAATGTGCCAACTGCCATGAAAGCCTGTTTAGATAAAAGTGGTTATCAAATAACAGATTTAAAGAAGATTCTCATTCATCAAGCCAATGAAAAAATGGATGAAGCTATAGTTCAACGGTTTTATAAGCTCTATAATATGCAAATGCCACAAGGTATTATGCCCATGACCATTAATAATCTTGGGAATTCTAGTGTGGCCACCATTCCTACTTTATTCGATTTAATTTTGAAAGATGAATTAACAGGACATACTATTAACCAAGGCGATATTATTATGTTTGCCAGTGTAGGTGCCGGAATGAACATTAATGCCATTGTTTACAAGTATTAACGGAGGTTTCAATTTAAATTCACACATAATATTCCCCTTTTTGAAGGACAAATAATGTACGAAAAAAGTTATCCAAATAAACGGTTTAAACATACTGCTGAATTTCTTCAAAAGCACATTTCAACCAATTCTAGTATTTTAGATTTAGGGGTTGAAAATCCGTTTACGCCTATCATGAAAAACCTTGGTTATCCAGTTGAAAATACCACTGGTGAAGATTTGGATGTGAATACACGAGCTATTGAAAATTCAAAAGCGGAAGTCGTAACTGCTTTTGAAATATTCGAACATTTACTATCCCCTTTTACCGTATTACAGAGTATTAAAGCCGATAAATTAGTCGCTAGTATTCCCTTGCGTTTATGGTTTTCTCCTGCTTATAGAAGTAAAACGGACATGTGGGACAGACATTACCATGAATTTGAAGATTGGCAGTTTGATTGGCTTTTAGAAAAAGCTGGCTGGAAGATAATAGCGCGTGAAAAATGGACCAATCCAACTAAAAAAGTAGGTATCAGACCCATTTTACGTTGGTTTACACCAAGATATTATATTGTCTATGCGGAAAGAATAAACAAATAATAATTATTCCATTTAAAATTTCACATTTTGAGAATTAGTTTATAGTTCCCAAATTTGAATTCCTGTAACTTTAAACCTTAAATCATAACTTTTGAATTTTTATATCATCATTCCAGCCCACAACGAGGAGATATACATTAAACAAACTTTAGTGTCTCTAGCAACCCAAACCCTTTTACCTAAACAGGTGGTTGTTGTGAATGATAATTCTACCGATAACACCCAGCGACTTGTTGAAGGTTTTATTACAAAATATAACTGGATTTCATTAGTAAACACGGTGTCTTCTGATAAACATTTACCTGGTAGTAAAATAAT
The DNA here is from genome assembly GCF_023205095.1 of Bizionia sp. M204. GTDB lineage: Bacteria > Bacteroidota > Bacteroidia > Flavobacteriales > Flavobacteriaceae > Algorimicrobium > Algorimicrobium hallyeonense. The sequence goes on from NZ_CP046242.1 coordinate 2,127,921, forward strand.
CAACGCTTTTTATAAAGGGTACGAAACACTAGATAGCGACTATGATGTGATTTGTAAATTTGATGCTGATTTGATATTTCCTGAAAATTACTTGGAAGAATTGGCAAAACATTTTCAAGGGAATGACAAGCTGGGAATGGCTTCTGGATTCTGTTTTATTGAAGAAAACAATGAATGGATTCTTGAAAACCTAACGCGAAAAGATCATATACGTGGCGCACTAAAAGCCTATAGAAAAAACTGCTTTTTAGAAATTGGTAAACTGAAACCATCCATGGGTTGGGACACCGTAGATGAACTACTTGCCAAATTTTACAACTGGGAGATTTTAACGGATGACAACTTACACGTTAAACATTTAAAACCAACCGGTAAAAGTTACAATAAAGCGTCAAAATACTTACAAGGTGAAGCCATGTATAGAATGCGCTACGGATTTTTAATTACGTTGATATCAGCAATAAAATTGGCCTATAAAAAAAGAAGCTTCCGTTTATTTAAAGATTATATGTCTGGTTTTTTTAAGGCGAAACAGAACAAAACAGAACCTTTAGTTACTGAAGAACAAGGCATTTTTATTAGAAAATTGCGTTGGAACGGTATGCTTGGCAAACTTAAATAATAGAAAAACAATTCAAAATCGCCACTGCTTATAATCAGAAGAAGCTTCAATTCTAGCTTCAATAGCATCATCTAATTCTGGGAAAAAGTCTATTCCTGTAAGTTCTTCAACAGCATCTACCGAAACAACAAAATTATATAATGGTTGTTTAGAATTTACATGAGGCATTAAAAACGCTAACACTTTTGGATCACCTTCATTATAGTCTAAAATAATTTTATAAAACTGCTTTGGAACGGCTACTTTTTCATTACCAATCGTTTTTAAATTCCTTCCTAAAACACCACCCGTAACCACAAAAACACCATTGTACTTTGAAGCCCAATAGCGTGTTTTTTGTTCAAGTGAGTTCCAGATACCGGAATTAAAGTCATGATTCTGCGGACTAATATTACTAGTTAAAAACGTTTCATCATGTGCTTCTTTACTATAACGTCTATCAGCAGCGGGACATAAATGCCCACGATCGTATCCTGAATTTTTATAATTTCGCCAACTAGCAGCACCGGTTTTTACGGCTTTATCAATCTCAAAATAGGGACGCTCAAAATTAGTTTGAGATAGGTGTTCTTTTTTTAATTCGTAAGCAACCCATTCCGCTTGTTCATGAGTTTCGCTATAACTTAAGGAATATCCTTGATGATGCACCACTTGACCCGTTGTACTGGTTGGTAAAAAAAAAGCAACTGTAGGCGTCTTGATCTCGCGACCAGAATCTACAATTGCTTGTTCTTCTTTTTTATTCAAAAAAAACTCATAACCGTAAACACCAAAAACTAATACAATGGCTAGTATGGAATAAACGGTTCGTTTCGTCATTATTTTAAACTTCCTAAACTACTTTTCAACGTTTCTATTTTAGCTAATGCATCGGCTTCTTTATTACGTTCATTGGTAATTACCTGTTCCGGAGCTCCCGCAACAAATCGCTCATTGGCTAATTTTTTTTGAACCGATTTTAAAAAGCCTTCCGTATATGTTAATTCCTCTTCTAGCTTTTTAATTTCCTCTTCAACATTTATAGCGCCTGCAATAGGAATAAAATATTCATTAGATTTTACACGGAACGTCAAAGCGCTATCAACAGCACCATCAACATACTCTATAGTTTCTAAATTTCCGAGTTTCATGATAACGGCATCCAAGGATTTAGAAATTGCGTCATTATTAATGACTGAAAATCCAATGGCATCTTTAAACGGAATATTTTTGTCCTTTCGGATATTTCGAATTCCCGAAACCACGTCTTGCATAAAGTTAAACTCGGCAATCAACGTTGTATTAATCGCTTTTTGTTCTGGCCAAGCCGTAACAATTAACGCGTTTTCAGGTGTACGAGCTTCCATATACTGCCAAATATCTTCCGTAAGAAATGGCATAAATGGATGTAATATTTTTAATATGTTTTCAAATTGCTCATGAACCTCCTGCAATGTTTTGGCATCAATTGGTTGTTGGTAAGCAGGTTTTACAATTTCTAATAACCACGAAGCAAAATCATCCCAAATAAGTTTATAAGTTGCCATTAAAGCATCAGACAAACGGTATTTACTGAAATGATCTTCAATTTCAACAAGTGTTTCCTGAAATTTTGCATCAAACCATTCTAAAGCTATCTTGCTAGATTCTGGTTGTGGAATCGTATCACTAACCTCCCAGCCTTTTACTAAACGGAAGGCATTCCATATTTTATTGGCAAAACCTTTTCCTTGTTGGCAGAGTGCTTCATCAAACATTAAATCGTTTCCAGCGGCTGAACTTAATAATAAACCAACACGAACACCATCAGCACCATAATCATCAATTAATTTTAAGGCATCAGGCGAATTCCCTAATGATTTACTCATTTTTCGGCGCTGTTTATCACGTACCAATCCTGTTAAATAAACATTTTGAAATGGTTTTTCGTCTTTATATTCGTAACCCGCAATAATCATTCGTGCTACCCAAAAGAATAAGATATCGGGACCTGTTACCAAATCGTTGGTTGGGTAATAGTATTTTATTTCTTCATTTTCTGGGTTTCTAATCCCATCAAAAACACTCATTGGCCATAGCCATGAGGAAAACCAAGTATCTAAAGCGTCCTTATCTTGGCGTAAGTCGTTGGTTGTTAATTGTTGGTTGTTAGTTTCAGCCTTTGCTAATTCTAACGCTTGCTCCATATTTTCAGCAACTACAAAATCTTCTTTACCGTCGCCATAGAAATAAGCTGGAATTTGTTGTCCCCAAAGCAGCTGTCTAGAAATATTCCAATCGCGAATATTCTCCATCCAGTGTCTGTAGGTGTTTTCAAATTTCTTCGGGAATAATTTAATTTCAGCATCTTCACCTAAAACGGCTTCAATTGCAGGTTTTACTAAATCTTCCATTTTCAAGAACCATTGATCCGATAATCGTGGTTCAATTACGGCTTTGGTACGTTCGGAGGTTCCTACCTTATTTAAGTGCTGCTCCGTTTTTATTAGGGTATTATTTGCTGTTAATTCTTTTACAACCTCCTTACGAACAACAAATCGATCTTTTCCTTCATAATGTAATCCGAAGCTATTCAGCGTTGCATCATCATTAAAAATATCAACAACTTCTAAATTGTGTTTATCCCCTAAATTCTTATCGTTTTCATCGTGAGCAGGTGTCACCTTTAAGCATCCGGTTCCAAATTCAACATCTACATATTCGTCTTCAATTATAGGAATAACACGATTACAAATTGGCACAATGGCTTTCTTACCTTTTAAGTGGGTAAAACGTTCATCATTTGGATTGATACATATGGCTGTATCACCAAAAATAGTTTCTGGACGCGTAGTAGCAATGGTTAAAGTCTCATCACTACCTTCAATTTTATAATTAAGATAGTATAAATTCCCTTGTTGTTCCACATGAATAACTTCCTCGTCAGACAAGGTAGTTTTAGCTTCTGGATCCCAGTTTACCATACGGTAGCCTCGGTAAATTAAACCTTTTTTATAGAGGTCAACAAATACTTTTATTACGGATTCTGACATGTCATCATCCATGGTGAATTTGGTTCTATCCCAATCACAAGAACAGCCTAGTTTTTTTAGTTGCTCTAAAATAACACCACCATATTCATGTGTCCAATCCCAGGCGTGTGCTAAAAACTCATCACGCGTTAAGTCGTTTTTATCAATCCCTTGTTCCTTTAGTTTGGCTACTACTTTAGCTTCAGTAGCAATGGATGCATGATCGGTTCCAGGAACCCAACAGGCATTTTTGCCTTGTAAACGCGCACGACGAATCAAAACATCCTGAATGGTATTATTAAGCATATGACCCATGTGAAGTACACCTGTAACGTTAGGAGGTGGAATAACAATGGTATATGGCTCTCTATGATCTGGCTTGGAATGAAAATAATTGTGTTTCATCCAGTAATCATACCACTTACTCTCTACTTGACTTGCATCATATTTAGATGGAATTTGCATACTTTGGAATAGTTTTTGAAATATAACATACAAAAGTACTTATATTTCTTTTTTCATTAAAATTAAAAGACGTGTTATTGTGCAACAATTCAAGTTTAACATATTTATAACGTTGCCATACATCTATTTTTTTTGTTTTATGCTGAAAAAGTGAGTAAGTTTACAATCGAATTAAACATATATATTATGAAAAATTTAATTACAATATTATTTATTGGGCTTATTAGCTTCGCTGCTAATGCACAAGACAAAGTTGCAAAAATCGAATTTAAAGAAACAACAATTGATTACGGCGTTATTGAAAAAGGCGCTGATGGTGTACGTGTTTTTGAATTCACCAATACAGGTGATGCACCATTAATTATTACAGACGTGAAGTCTAGCTGTGGTTGTACGGTTCCAAAAAAACCAGAAGGCCCAATAGCACCAGGAAAAACAGGTGAAATTTCAGTTAAGTATGACACAAATCGTGTGAACCCTATTCGTAAAACAATTACGGTTCTTTCCAATGCTAACACACCTACTGTGGCACTTAAAATTAAAGGTGAAGTTATTGATCCTAGTAAAACAAGTGTTTTAGAAAAGAAAAGTAGTAGTGTAATGAATCAGTAATTATTGATTTTACATTATTTTAAAAACAAAACAGCCTTGAGAAATCAAGGCTGTTTTTAGTTTAATAAGTCTTTTAAGTAAAACTCGTAGAGAAATGGTTTCCCTTGACGTTCAACACGCATGGTTATTTTTTTTCCGTCTGGACCTTTAAATAATTGAATAACTTCTTGAAGCGTATATTTTTCAACGTCAGAGCCATTAACTTCCAAAATAACATCTCCTAATTGTAACCCAATTAATTGCGCTGGACTATTAGGTCTAATATTGACGATTTAAAAAGCCGGAACCGTAACTAACCGAAAATCATTTTGTGGATTTACATTTGTAATGTAATTGGTAGCTGCCGGTGTCTGCTCGTAAACAAGTCTACCGTTTTCTAATTTATAATTATAATTTTTAATTAGTCTTACACCATGATGCTCAATATCTATACCACTTTTATTGTAACTAAAGGCTTTATTAAAATTGGCATTTTTCTTTAATATTAAGTAAGATTCTTTATAGTTGAAAGTAACATGAAAACGCTTTAAAACTTCGGCTCCAATAGTGCCATTTCTATCTTTAATTTTTTTAAGCGTTTCAATAGATTCTCCTGTTGGAAAAGCCACTAATGATTCATTCAAAATAAACGAATTAATGGTTAAAGCTTCCACTTTGGACCGTTTCCCATAAAGTCCACCACTTAAACCATAGCCTAGAAAATCCTGAAAATAATTATCTGTCGAAACTATATCTTTGGAGGCGTCTTCAAACAACCAGAGCGCATCACTAGCTCCTGTATCCAATAACATTTTTACCGGAATTTGTTTATTTTCTATAGTCACTTCGGCAATAATATATGGTTTCGAGTTATGAAACTTTAATGGAATTTTTTCGCATTTTCGACATAAGTCACCGTCTTGCCTTTTCGGTTTTGATAACTTAATATATTTTGAACGGTAATTAATATCCACCACAAAATCTTTGAACACATCATAACCAATAATGCCATGAATAGGAACGCCCAATTTTGGCGTGTAATCCATACTTCCATTATAAATTGCAAAAATGGTTTGATGGTGTTTAACAGCTTTTCCGATTTCAATTTTGTTTTGAGTCGACTTTACAGCTTCAACCACCAAACCATCTCCTAAACCCTTTAAAAAAAAAGATTCTTTATTTTCGGAATTTAAAACTTCCAAACCGTTCAGGTTATCAAATAAAATAGGTTTTGTAACCCCACTATCTAAAATAAAAGACAATGTCATATTGTTTACAACGATAGGTATAACAATAAGATTATTAATTAATTGAAAGTGAATTTTATCAGAAGTTTTACCATCAATAAATTGAAACGCTTGCTCCTCCGATTGTAAATTAAAACCGACCAAAAGCGTTAAAACAACGAAAATAAATTTAGTACGTTTCATCTGTTATATGTGAAAGACGGTATAAATTACAACAAATTCCCGATTAATCTATAATTACAACCTTGTTTTAACAATTAAATCAATATAATTTTCAGAACTTTACGCTTTTAATACTATAAGCTCATGCCAAAAATATCTCAAAAAGGCGCATTAATGCCACAATCGCCAATAAGAAAACTAGTTCCTTTTGCTGAAGCAGCATACAAGAAAGGAAAAACAGTATATCATTTAAATATTGGTCAACCAGACATAAAAACACCTGAAGTAGCTCTGGATGCTGTTAAAATTAATTCATTAGAAATTTTAGCCTACACCAGATCTGAAGGATCGGACGAATACAGAAACAAAATTGCGAACTATTATAGCAAACATGATATAAACGTAGCCAAAGAAGATATTATTGTTACCACTGGTGGTAGTGAAGCTTTACTATTTGCTTTTGGTAGCATTATGGATGTGGATGATGAAGTTATTATTCCTGAACCGTTTTATGCTAATTACAATGGATTTTCAACAGCTTCTGGGGTAAATATTGTTCCCGTAATTTCTAAAATAGAAGATAATTTTGCCTTACCTCCTATTGAAGCCTTTGAAAAACTTATTACGCCAAAAACAAAAGCTATCTTAATATGTAATCCAGGAAATCCTACGGGTTACTTGTACACCAAAGAAGAAATAAAAAAATTAGCAGAAATTGTTATTAAACATGATTTATTCCTAATAGCGGATGAAGTCTATCGCGAGTTCGCTTATGATGGTATTACCCATTATTCCATTATGCAGGAAGACAATTTAAAAGATCATGCCATTATGATTGATTCAGTTTCTAAACGCTACAGTATGTGTGGTGCACGAATTGGATGCTTGGTTTCCAAAAATAACGATGTAATAGCTACGGCTTTAAAATTTGCTCAAGCCCGTTTAAGTCCTCCTACGCTTGCCCAAATTGCTAGTGAAGCCGCTTTAGAAACTCCACAAAGTTATTTTGACGAGGTAAAAACAGAATACGTGTCGCGACGTGATATTTTAATTGCTGAATTAGAAAAAATTGATGGTGTAAAAGTTGCCAAACCAAAAGGTGCTTTTTATTGTATTGTAGAATTGCCTGTTAAAAATTCTGATGCTTTTGCTCAATGGTTATTAGAAGATTTTGAAATAGATGGCGAAACTATTATGGTTGCCCCAGCTGCAGGATTTTATTCAACACCAGGAGTTGGATTAAACCAAATTCGTATTGCTTATGTATTAAACAAAGAAAGTTTAGTTAAAGCCGTACGTATTTTAAAAGAAGCCTTAAAAGTTTATAAAGATTAGTGCAAATATCACATAACATATCCTTAAAACCGTTCAACACCTTTGGACTAGATGCAACAGCCAAACACTTTGTATCTGTAAATACCATTGCAGAATTACAAAGTGTTTTAGCCTTGCCTAACTATCCTGAAAAATTTATTTTAGGAGGCGGCAGCAATATGCTTCTTACAAAAAACATGGATGCTTTGGTTATTCACGTAAATTTGAAAGGCATTACAGTAGTTTCAGAAAATGAAAATTCGGTAACAATAAAAGCCAATGCGGGCGAAAATTGGCACGAATTTGTTTTATGGTGCTTGGATCATGATTTTGGTGGATTGGAAAACTTATCGCTCATTCCAGGAAATGTAGGAACAGCGCCAATTCAAAATATTGGTGCTTATGGCATTGAATTAAAGGATAGTTTTGTGTCTTGTGATGCTCTAGAAATGGCGTCAAGCAAAATTAAAACCTTCAATAAAGCCGATTGCCAGTTCGATTATAGAAACTCTATTTTCAAACAAGAAGCGAAAGGACAATTTGTTATCTGTAATGTAACCTTTCAGCTAACAAAAAATGCACATAAATTACATACAAACTACGGTGCCATTTCCAGTCAATTATCTGAAATGGGAATTAAAAATCCAACCATTCAAGATATTTCTAAAGCCGTTATTGCCATCAGGCAAAGTAAATTACCAGATCCCAAAGTAATTGGAAATAGCGGAAGCTTTTTTAAAAACCCAATTGTCTCCACCAAATTTTATCAGGCTTTAAAATTGCAATTTCCAGATGCTCCAGGGTATGTTATTTCAGATGTAGAAGTTAAAGTTCCTGCAGGTTGGCTAATAGAAAAAGCAGGGTTTAAAGGCAAACGCTTTGGTGATTATGGAGTGCATAAAAAACAAGCACTTGTATTGGTTAACTATGGTAATGCCAATGGTTCAGATATTCTTAAATTAGCCAAATTAATTCAAACCACCATCCATCGCTTATTCAATATTGAAATTGAAGCTGAAGTAAATATTATTTAATTGATTAGAATTATATAACTTTAACTTTTCTTACGAATTTAAGAAATGAGAACTAACGACAACCAAAAATAAATTTTGAGTACACCTATAGAAGACGAAATCGTTGGCTTATTAAAAAAAGGCGACAAAAGAGCCATTTCATTATTATATGAAAATTATGGCGACGCCCTTTTTGGTGTCATTTCCAAAGTGCTTACAGATTCAGATTTGGCGCAAGACGCGCTACAAGAAACGTTTATTAAAGTTTGGAAAAAAGCAAAAACATACGATTCTAAAAAAGCCAAACTTTTTACTTGGCTTTATAGAATTGCCTACAACACAGCCATTGACAAAGTCCGCTCGTACAATAATAAAGCGAGTAAGGAAATCCAAATAGACGCTTCGGACGTATATACATTAACAGGTGATAGTTTAAATCAAGATGTGCTGGACATACAAAAGCACTTAAGTTCTATAGATGAAAAATATCAAATTGTTATAAATGCGCTCTTTTTTGAGGGCATGACGCAACAAGAAGCTAGTGACGAGTTGGAAATTCCACTTGGCACTATAAAATCGAGATTAAAAATTGGACTTCGTGAACTTAAAAAAATTTACGATCCAGAAATAAAATAGTCATGAATGATAAAATAACTACATTTTTAAATTCTGACCTACTAGAAAAATATCTAATAGGCCAAACGACTTCAGTGGAAACAGAAACCGTAGAATCCTATATTTCTAAATATCCTGAAGTAGAACAAGCTTACAATACCATGCAAAACCAATTAGAATTGGTAGCGCAAAGTCAAGCTATTGAAGCACCAAAAGCTATTCTGAATTCTATTTTGAATACTTTGGATGAAGAAACACCAGTTATCCCACTTAATAAACCAAGAACACGTAAAAAATGGTTTCAATTAAGTATTGCGGCTAGTGTTATTGCCATTATGTTTGCAAGCACGACCTATATTTTCTTTCAGCAAAATCAGCTGTTAAAAATTGAGAACCAGAAAATTGCGGATGAAATTTATGATAGATTGGATGATTTAGATCAGAAAAACATGCGTTTAGATGAAATAATGCGTCAAATGAAACAATTAAACAATCCAGAAACTGAAAAATATATTATAAACGGTAATAATCGTGCTAAAAACTTAAAAACAGTTGCTTACATAAATCCCAAAGAAAAAACGTCTATGATAGATGTGGTTTCTTTACCACAATTACCCGAAGAACAATGTTATCAAATTTGGGCGGAACTGGAAGACAAAATGGTTAATTTAGGTATATTAAATGAAGGTGACAGACAATTAAAATCTATTCCATATACCGAAGATGCTTTAGCTTTAAGTATTACCATAGAACAAAGAGGTAGTAAATTAAGCGCTACAAAGGAAAATTCGGTTGCAGAAATTACCCTGAATAAATAAGCAATATTACAACTTAAAATAGACCTCGGTTTTCTTTGAAAATCGAGGTCTGTTTATTTCTAAAAACCGTATCTTTGCAAAAACAAATTTTATGAAACTTTTTTTAATAACATTAGCATTATTAGGAATTGCTGTTGCAGGAATTGCCATTAAATTATGGGCAAAAAAAGACGGGAAATTTGCAGGCACTTGCGCTAGCCAAAATCCTATGATAAACACAACAGGTGAATCTTGTGGATTCTGCGGTAAGACACCAGACCAATTTGAGAACTGTAACGAACCTCAACACTCGTAAACTTAATGCTCGTATTAGATGTTCTCTACTATGTTTTTATAATAGTAGCGTGTTTTCAGGTTTGTTACTTTCTCTTTTTTTTTAGTCCCTTTGCATTTCAAAAAGAAAGCATCCCATCTACTAAAAACATTCCGATTTCGGTTATAATCTGCGCTAAAAACGAAGCCGAAAATCTCAAGAAATTTCTTCCAACCGTCATTGCTCAAAACTATTCAAATTTTGAAATTGTTTTAATTAATGATGCTTCCTATGATAACACTTTGGAAGTCATGGAAGCCTTTGCTGAAAAACATTCAAACATAAAAATTGTAGACGTTAAAAATAATGAAGCATTTTGGGCTAACAAAAAATATGCGTTAACACTAGGGATTAAATCTGCTAAAAACAATCATTTATTATTTACCGACGCCGATTGTAAGCCTGTTTCCAATAATTGGATTTCACAAATGAGTGCACATTTCAGTGCAGAGAAATCCATAGTTTTAGGTTATGGTGGTTATTATAAAATAAAAAACTCTTTTCTTAATAAAATCATCCGATTTGAAACCCTGCTCACAGCAATTCAGTACCTATCATTTGCCAGAATGGGTTTACCATACATGGGAGTCGGTAGGAATTTAGCATATACAAAAGATGACTTCTTTAAAGCAAGTGGCTTTATGAAGCACATGTACATACGTTCTGGTGATGATGATTTATTTATAAATGAAATAGCAACAGCAACTAATACAAGTGTTTGTGTATCCAAAGAAAGCTTTACGATGTCCAATCCAAAAACAACGTTTAAATCTTGGGTAACCCAAAAAAAAAGGCATATTACAACTGCCAGCCACTATAAAACGAGCCACATAGCAGTGTTAGCTTCCTTTTATGCATCTCAATTATTATTTTGGGTTTCTGGCATTGTACTTTTAAGCTTTTTATTTAATTGGGAAGTGGTTTTGGTATTCATAGGCTTGCGTTTTATGAGTCAATTAGTTATCGTGTCGTTTATATCAAAAAAATTAGACGAACAAGATTTAATGCCATTTCTACCTTTTTTAGAATTCTTTTTAGTTATTTTTCAATTGACTATATTTATATCCAACCTGATATCAAAACCTAAACATTGGAAATAACCCAAGCCATAGAGCGCGCCAAAAACAATGACCAAAAAGCCTTTAATTTTTTATTGGATTCGTTTTGGGATCATGTTTATGGGTTTCAATTAAAGCGTGTTCAAAATGAAAATGATGCGGAAGATATTACCATTCAAACATTCTCCAAAGCATTCGATAAGATTGACACTTATAATAGCGATTACAATTTTAAAACCTGGCTTATTACCATTTCAAAAAACATTCATATTGATTTAATTCGGAAGCAAAAAAATTCCATTTCACAAAACATAGCTCGTAATGATGAGGATGGTTATCAGGATATTTTAGATGATTCGCCTTCACCCGAGGACAAATTAATCACCGAACAAAATTTAGCCAAACTACTTCGCGATATAAAAAAACTGAAACCACATTATCAAGAAGTGATTAATTTAAGATACTTTCAGGAGTTGAGTTATAAAGAAATTTCAGTAGAGATTAACGAGCCTATTAACAACGTGAAAGTTAAATTGCTACGTGCCAAGAAATTATTGGCTGAAATTATTCAAAACACCCGAGCTTAAGCCTATTATTGGGTTTTGTACTTTAACGAATTCAGCATTCATTTTCCATAATACTTTGTATCTTTGCAACGGAAAATTTAGTGTATGAAAACAGAAACAGTTTCAAATATTTTACCCGAAAGACAAGCTAAACCCAAATGGTTACGTGTGAAATTGCCTACAGGCAAAAAATACACGGAGTTACGGAGTTTAGTAGATAAATACAGCCTAAATACCATCTGCACCTCTGGAAGTTGTCCAAACATGGGTGAATGTTGGGGAGAAGGTACCGCAACCTTTATGATTTTAGGAAATGTCTGTACACGTTCTTGTGGTTTTTGTGGTGTAAAAACCGGTAGACCAGACACAGTAGATTGGGACGAACCCGAAAAAGTAGCGCGCTCCATTAAACTTATGAAAATTAAGCATGCCGTTTTAACTAGTGTAGATCGTGACGATTTAAAAGACATGGGTAGTATTATGTGGGCCGAAACGGTTAAATCTGTGAGACGCATGAATCCTGAAACGACACTAGAAACACTAATTCCAGATTTCCAAGGTGTGGAACAACATATAGATAGAATTATTGATGTGGCACCAGAAGTGGTAAGTCATAATATTGAAACCGTTCGCCGTTTAACACGCGAAGTACGTATTCAAGCTAAATACGACCGTAGTTTAGGTGTTTTAAAATATTTAAAATCTCAAGGACAACGACGTACTAAATCTGGTATTATGCTTGGTCTTGGTGAAGAACGTGAAGAAGTTATTGAAACACTTCATGATTTACGCGCAAATGATGTGGATGTTGTAACTATTGGTCAATATTTGCAACCTAGTAAAAAACACTTACCTGTTAAGCGTTTTATTATGCCAGATCAATTTGAAGAATATAAAGAAATTGGACTTGATCTAGGTTTCAGACATGTGGAAAGTAGCGCATTAGTACGTTCATCTTACAAAGCTCAAAAACATATTAATTAATGATTCGTATTGGTATTAATGGTTTCGGGAGAATAGGCAGACGTGTATTGCGCTTGCTTCATAATCATCCAGAACTGAAAGTGGTTGCAATAAATGATTTAGCCGACTCGAAAACGTTAAGTCACCTTTTAAAATACGATAGTATTCATGGCATTTTTCATGAGAACATCTCTCATGACGAACAACATATAATCATTAATGATAAAAAAATAGTTTTATCACACCACAACCATCCCAAAGATATTGATTGGAAAGCCTCTCAAGTTGATTATGTAATTGAATCTACTGGGAAATTTAAAACAAAAGATGCTTTAGAATGTCATATTGCAAATGGCGCCAAGCGTGTTGTTTTAAGTGTTCCTTCAGAAGATGATTCAATAAAAACCATTGTTTTAGGCATTAATGAATCTACTATTGATGGTACAGAAACCATTATTTCAAATGCATCATGCACCACAAATAATGCAGCCCCAATGATAGATGTTATCCATAAATTATGCGGCATAAAACAAGCCTACATAACAACGGTTCATTCCTATACTACAGACCAAAGTTTACATGATCAGCCACATCGCGATTTACGTCGCGCGCGGGCAGCTGGACAATCCATAGTACCAACAACAACAGGTGCAGCCAAAGCATTAACACGTATTTTCCCAGAGCTATCAGATGTTATTGGTGGCTGTGGCATTCGCGTTCCGGTAGCTAATGGTTCCTTAACAGACGTGACTCTAAATGTTGAAAAAACCGTGAGTATTGACATGGTTAATAATGCTTTTAAAAAGGCATCGGAAGGGTATTTAAAAAATGTACTAGCCTATACTGAAGATCCTATTGTATCCATTGATATAGTTGGAAATCCATACTCGTGTGTGTTCGATTCTCAAATGACTTCTGTCATCGGGAATATGGTTAAAATAATTGGATGGTATGATAATGAAACAGCCTATTCCCAAAGAATTATTGATTTAATCCGCTTTTTGTCGATAAAAACATAACCTTTATCGAAAAAAAAATTATATTTGTTCATAATAGTTACTCGAATTATGTCCCAGATATATAAATATATATACCTTATTTTCATGCTGTTAAGCTTTAGTCTTTCAGCACAAGTTGATATTAATGAAGATGAAGAATCTATTCAAATTAATATTGATTATAAAATAAACCAAGCACAACAGGATATTGAAAACAGCAATTTTTTTGAGTCACAAAAAAAACTAGAAGAAGCGCTCGTTCTTGCTGAAAAAATTAGCAGCAAAAAAAGCATTGGAATTATATATGCCAAGTTAGGCAAACTACAATATATAATTGAAGAGCCCGATGATGCGCTCATTAGCTTATTTAAGGCCAACGAAATCCAACGTATTATAAAAGACGATGTGAATCGTGCTGAAACCTACAAAACAATAGGTAATGTTTATAATAGCAAAAAAGATTACCGACAAGCTTTAGATTATTATGTATCCGCAAATACACTTTTTGACCAAGAAGGTCTGGATGATTTTGTAGCTGAAGTACTCCTCAACGAAGGTAAAACCCTTATTAAATTAAAAGACTATAAAAAAGCAAATAAGCAATTAGAAAAATCTATTGCTTTAGCCAATCGCTACGAATTAGATAAAATAAAAAGTAGCGGCATGATTCACAATGGGCTTGCTCTCACCTATCTAGACAAAAAACAAGCAGGTTTGGAATCTACTTTAAAAGGTGTTGAATTAGCAAAAGAATACAAGTTCAACACCGTACTTACCAATGGATATTTAATTTTAAGCGACTTAAATGAATTAAATGGCGACTATCAAGCGTCTTCTGAAAATTTAAAAAAATATATGAAGCTGTCGGATTCTTTGCTGCAAGTAAAACGGGCAAATTTATCACCAGAAAAGCGCATTAAAATTCTACTGAACAACCAAACGGAATTCCAAAAAGAACAAGCCGCAAATTTAGAAGAGAAAATCAAAGAAAACAATTTAAGTAAACTTACTACCATTTTAAGTATTGCCTTAATCACCATTCTTTCTTTACTTACGCTATCCTTATATAAAAACAATAATATTAGACTGAAAACCAACAACATGCTTCACATTAAAAACAGTGAACTTATTGTTGCCATGGAAAAAGCCGAATTGGCATCCAAAACCAAGGCCAACTTTCTATCTACTGTAACACATGAATTACGAACACCATTATACGCTGTAACAGGTTTAACGAATATGCTATTGGATGAAGATCCAAAACCAAATCAAATTCAGCATTTAAAATCGCTAAAATTTTCAGGGGAATACTTACTGACCTTTATTAACGATATTCTTCAGATTAATAAAATTGAAGCCAATAAAGTGGATGTTGAGCCCGAGAATTTCAACCTTAAAAAGAAAATGACCAATGTTATTGCAGCCTTAAATAATTCGGCAAGCGACAATAACACCCAATTACATTTGGAATACGACATGGATATTCCTGAAACCTATAATGCAGATCAGCTTAAAATTTCGCAAATCCTGATTAATTTAATAGGCAATTCCATCAAGTTTACTAAAGATGGTGATATCTGGATTCGTGCTAAAAAGCTCAAGCAAGATGGTGATTATTATACCATTCGTTTTGAAGTAGAAGATAACGGAATAGGTATTAGTAAAGAAAAGCAAGAACGTCTTTTTGAAAGTTTCTCTCAAGGTTCCATACAAATTAATAGAAAATATGGCGGAACTGGTTTAGGCTTATCTATTGTAAAAGGATTAATTGATATTTTAAAGGGAAATATTTATCTAAAAAGTGAAATTGGAAAAGGTTCTAATTTTATTTTTGAAGTTCCTATGAAATATGCAGCTCCTGTTGCCAAACCTAAAAAAATAGAGTATTTCAATAATGTTACAGAAATTGATTTGGAAAACATAAAAATATTAGTTGTTGAGGATAATAAGATCAACCAAATGATCACGAAAAAAATCCTTAACAAAATGAAACTAAATTGTGAAATAGTAGATAATGGCGAAGAAGCTGTTGAAAAAGTACGAACTGAAGCGTTTGATGTTGTTTTAATGGATATTCACATGCCAGGAATTAGCGGACTTGAAGCAACGAAGCGTATCAGGAAATTCAATCCAGATTTAACCATTTTTGCACTAACGGCTGTAACTATTGAAGATAAAATGCATGAATTTGATGAAGCTGGATTTACAGATATTATTTCAAAACCTTTCAAACAAGAAGATTTTGAGAAAAAACTTTTTGAAACATTAATAGAAAATAAAGAATCCAAATCTGTTTAATTACCAGATTCTACATAATTCATAACATGATTTTTAAAAATTTCATGTTCATGAACCGTAGCCTTAATTGGTAAGTAAAATAATTTTTCACGCAGACTTTCAAACCCTTTTAAGCGCATAAAGTCCTTTTCTGTTGTTAGTAATAATTCTCGGTGTTTCAATCGTGCTATATCCGCATCTGTAAACGCGTGATGATCGGGAAAATCCAGATGTTCAAATTGTAACCCTTTATTTTTTAAATGCAACACCAACGGATTGGCATTTGCAATTCCTGTCACTAAAGTAAATGGTTCAAGGCTCAATAAAGCGCGAGAGGTTTCTTCTGAAAAAACATCTTCTGAATAATCTATAGTACTAAAAAACACTTTTTGATTTGCCTCTGGTTTCAATTTTAAAACAATCCCTTCTTTTTCTGAATCCGAAATATTATTTGGACATTTCGTTACCACAATTAGTTGAGCACGTTTAGCACCTTGTTTTGGTTCACGCAAATTACCCGTAGGTAAAACCCAATCATCAGCATATAAATCCTGATATGTAGTAAGCAAAATATTAAAACCCGCCTTTACTTTCCGATGTTGAAAAGCATCATCCAACAAAATTACATCTGGTTTTTCAGATAAATTTATTAAGTTCTCAATACCACGTTGCCTATTAGAATCTACAGCAACTTGAACATTTTTATGAAACTTACTAAAAAACTGAAACGGCTCATCTCCCAAGGTTTTGGCTGTATCCAATTGATTTGCCAAACGAAATCCTTCTGTTTCTCTTTTATAACCACGACTTAAAGTTGCCACTTTATAAGAGTCCTTTAGCAGCCGAATTAAAAGCTCAATCATGGGCGATTTTCCCGTTCCACCGGTACTCAAGTTTCCAACACATATAATAGGCATAGTATAGGATTTACTTTTAAAAATCCCCAAATCGTAAAACCAATTGCGCATCCAAGTCACCACATAGTAAATTGGAACAATAGGAAATAATATTTTTCGAAGAAGCTTCATAACAACGAAAGTAATTATTTTATCTTTGATGTTAAACATAAATAGAAATGATTGTTCAAGACGTTATAAATTGTTTAGAAGATTTTGCACCAACATCTTATGCCGAGGATTTTGATAATGTGGGTTTGTTAGTTGGGAACACCCAAGAAAACCTAACCGGAATTTTGGTAACTTTAGATACGACAGAGGCCGTTATTGATGAAGCCATAGCAACCAATTGCAACCTTGTAGTCAGTTTTCACCCCATAGTTTTTAAAGGATTAAAAAAAATTACGGGACAAGGTTATGTAGAACGCGTGGTAATAAAAGCCATCCAACATAACATTGCTATTTTTGCAATTCACACGGCATTAGATAATGCCTTTCACGGTGTGAATGATATGATTTGCGAAAAACTCAAGCTTACCAATCGTCAAATTCTTATTCCACAACCTGGAACCATAAAAAAACTAACAACCTACGCACCACATGCCGAAGCGGCTACTATTCGTGAGGCGTTATTTGCAGCTGGCGCTGGAAGTATTGGTAATTATGATCATTGTAGTTTTAATATGGAAGGGGTTGGTACTTTTAGAGGTGGTGAAACATCAAACCCTACCAAAGGCAAAAAAATGGAGATTCATTCCGAGCCAGAAACCCAAATATCCGTGACATTTCCGAAGCATTTAGAATCTCAAATACGACAAGCACTTTTTTCAGCACATTCCTATGAAGAAGTAGCTTATGAAATAGTAAATATTACCAATACCAATCAGCATATTGGTATGGGAATGATTGGCACGCTAGAAGAACCGATGACGGAATCTGATTTTTTTAACTATTTGAAAGTGGAAATGGCCACAAATACAATTAGGCATTCGGCTTTTTTAAATAAACCCATTCAGAAAATTGCTGTTTTAGGAGGCTCCGGAAGTTTTGCAATATCTGCTGCTAAACGTGCTGGTGCTGACATATTTATCACAGCTGACCTGAAATATCACGATTTCTTTCAAGCCGAAAACAACCTAATTCTAGCGGATATTGGTCATTATGAAAGTGAGCAGTTCACAAAAAACCTTTTAGTAGCATTTCTTAACAAAAAAATTACTAATTTTGCACCTGCCTTACCGGTAGGTAGGCTTATATTATCAAAGACCAGTACAAATCCTGTTAAGTATTATTAGAGTATGGCAAAAAAGAAAGAAGCAACGGTAGAAGAGCGTTTAAGAGCCCTGTATGATTTACAACTTGTAGATTCTCGTATTGATGAAATCAGAAATGTTCGTGGAGAACTTCCTTTAGAAGTACGCGATTTAGAAGATGAAGTTGCTGGAATGAATACCAGATTTGAAAAGCTTGAAGACAGCTTAGATGTTATAAAATCAGAAATCAGCTCTAAAAAGAACCTGATTGAAGAAGCTAAAGCGCTTATCAAAAAGTACAACGAACAACAAAAAAATGTTCGTAACAATAGAGAATACAACTCTATTTCAAAAGAAATTGAATTTCAGGAATTAGAAATTCAATTAGCTGAAAAAAATATCAATGAGCATAAAGTTCAGATTGAGCAGAAAAAAGATGTGATTGCACAAACTAAAGAACGCTTAAAAGAACGCCAATTACACCTAAAACACAAGAAAAGTGAATTAGATGATATTTTAGCTGAAACTGAAAAAGAGGAGCAAGCGCTAATTAAAAAATCAGATGATTTCAAAAAATCTATCGAAGAGCGTTTAGTAGCTGCTTATACCAGAATTAGAACGAATGTAAAAAATGGCCTTGCGGTTGTACCAATTGAAAGAGGTGCAGCAGGAGGTTCTTTCTTTACTATTCCACCACAAGTTCAAATGGAAATTGCAGCTCGCAAGAAAATTATTACAGACGAACATAGTGGACGTATTCTAGTTGATGCTGCATTAGCAGACGAAGAACGCGCAAAAATGGAAAAGCTTTTTGCTAAATTATAAGCTATTTCAAAACATATAATAAAAGCCTTCAATTCGTTGAAGGCTTTTTTTTTAGTATAATTTTAGCATTTTAAATATAAGGTACTTAAATGTTTTACGTCTAAACAAAAAAAGAAAACTATGAATAAGTTACTCGTAATACTATCTGCTGCCATGTTATTTAGTTGTAATAACCAAGCGCAAGTAAACCCAAAACAACAAGATGTTATTAATGCAGAGCCTATGGAAGTGGCTATGGAAAATGGTAAAGCCAAAGCCTATTTTGCTAGCGGTTGCTTTTGGTGTGTTGAAGCAATTTACGAAAGTGTAAAAGGTGTAGATGAATCCATATCAGGGTATGCAGGCGGACACACTAAAAATCCAACGTATGAATCTAGCAACACAGGTAAAACAGGTCATGCGGAAGCTGTAGAAATACTATACGACCCAAAAGTAGTAAGTTTTGAAACCTTGGTAGATGTGTATTTTGCATCTCAAAACCCTACACAAGTTAACGGACAAGGAGGCGACAAAGGATCTCAATACCGTTCTATTATTTTTTATCAGAACGCGGAGCAAAAAACAATTATTACTAATAAAATTAAAGACTTGGAGAAGCAGTTAGGTAAAAAAGTAGCGGCTGAAGTTTACCCTTTTCAGAAATTTTGGATAGCTGAAGATTACCACCAAGACTATGAACGTTTGAATCCAGACAATCCGTATATCCAAAATGTATCCGTTCCAAGATTAAATCGTTTTAAGCGAAAAATGCCTGACGTTTTAAAAACTAATCATTAAAGAAATATGGCAATCTAAATTCATAAATAGTCATATTAAGCGCAGTCTAAATGTTTAAAGTTGATAAAGAAAAAACCCTTTAAACACTAATATTTATGGCTTTGTTGCCTTAATCGTAAAAATTAAAGGGTATAAATTATCGGTTTTTTTGAACATCCCTGTTTCTGTTTCAACCAAATCAGGCAATACATTATAAGGACTTTCATGATACTCATTTAAGTATTCTATATGTAAACCCGCTTCGGTTAAAGCATTAATAACTTCACTTAAACCGTGATTCCACCCATATTCTTTGCTAATTATTTTAGAATCTTGATTGGCATAGGTTCCTTCGTATTCTTCAAAGATTACTTCTTCTTGCATATAACCATATTCCATAACAGGTTTACCTTCTAAATAATTGAACATCCAAACTATTGGGTGAAATTCCGCCATAAAAAAGGTGCCACCATTTTTTAAGCGCTCTGCAATCATAATTCCCCAAGGTTTTAAATCGGGTAGCCAACCAATAACACCATAACTGGTAAAAACAATATCAAATTTTTCGGTTATATGCTCTGAAGTGTCCAAAACATTGCAGCAAACAAATTTAGCATCAAGTTTCAATTCTTCATTTAAGCTTTTGGCTAATTTTATACCTTCATCACTTAAATCTACGCCTACACATGTAGCTCCCATTCTACTCCAACTTAATGTGTCCTGTCCAAAATGGCATTGCAAATGCAATAAGGACTTTCCTGAAACATTGCCTAAAGCCTCCAGTTCATAAGGCATTAAAGACGATTCGCCTTCTTTAAAAGCCTTCATATTATACATATCACTTTCCGCATGCACGTTTACTTTGGCATTCCAAGTCTCTTTATTGGTCTCAAAATAGTTTTTTTCTAAATCCATTTTCCAGTTATATATCTGTCTAAAATACTATAACTTTACAAATTATAACACATATTAACTATGAAACACCACATACTTCTATTCAGCATTTTACTATTATTTTATTCTTGTAAATCAGATAAGAATGGTGAACCTGCCGCTACAATTGATAACAAACCACTTACAACTTCCCAAAAAATAGCACAAGCTTATGGTATTGAAAACTGGGATTCCGTTAATAGCATTACCTTCGCTTTTAATGTTTTAAAAGATAGTACCTTATTTAAACGTTCGTGGAAGTGGTCTCCAAAAACCAATGATATTACATTAATCACAGCAAATGACACCATACGTTACAACAGAAATCAAATGGATAGCACATTTGTAAAGGCGGATAAAGCTTTTATAAATGATAAATTTTGGTTGCTAGCGCCTTTTAATCTCGTATGGGATTCAGGAACCACAATCTCCGCGCCGGTTGAGGAAATGGCACCAATTAGTAAAAAAATGTTAAATAAAATTACCACAACCTATCCTAACAATGGTGGTTATACACCAGGCGATGCTTATGATTTTTATTATAACAATAACTACTTAATCGAAGAATGGGTTTATAGGAAAGGTAATACTAAAGAGCCTTCCATGATGTCCACTTGGGAAAACAACAAGGATTTTAAAGGGGTTTTAATAGCTTTAAGTCATAAAAAAACAGATGATAATTGGGAGTTGTTTTTTGATGATGTTTCAATAGATTAATATTAAAACATCCAAAACCACCAATCTCAACGTATATATAGTAAATATCCCGCTTTAAGCGTCTATATATATTCAAAAAGGGCTTCAATCATTGGTTGAAGCCCTTTTTCCTTTTCGCTTCATTCCTAAATTTATAATTCTTATTTTTGTGGGAAACCGAAAAAACAATACACCTTGTCCAACTATAAAACGGGTTTAGAATTCGCCAAAGAACTAGACCAAAACGACCCATTATCAAGTTATCGCGAGCAATTTCACATTCCAAAAGATAAACAGGGAAATGAATTAATTTATCTTTGTGGTAATTCGCTAGGTCTTCAACCAAAATCAACCAAAAACTATATCAATCAAGAGTTAGAAGATTGGGCTAATTTAGGTGTTGAGGGGCATACTGATGCTAAAAACCCCTGGTTACCCTATCATGAATTCTTAACCGAAAGCATGGCCAATGTGGTTGGAGCCAAACCTATAGAAGTGGTTGTTATGAATACCTTGACAGCCAATTTACATTTCATGATGGTGTCTTTTTACAAGCCAACAGCTAAACGTTATAAAATTGTTATTGAAGCGGATGCCTTTCCATCTGATAAATATGCGGTAGAATCCCAATTGCGTCATCATGGTTATGATGATAAAGAAGGTTTATTACTTTGGAAAGCACGTGAAGGGGAAGAATTACTTCGTTATGAAGATTTAGAAGCTATTCTTGATGAGCACGGGGATGAAGTGGCTCTCGTTATGATTGGCGGTGTCAACTATTATACAGGACAATTTTTCGATTTAAAACGCATTACAAAACTAGGACACCAACACGGTTGTATGGTAGGTTTTGACTGTGCGCATGGTGCTGGAAATGTAGAACTTAATTTACATGATTCTGGAGCCGATTTTGCCGTTTGGTGTACTTATAAATATTTAAATTCCGGACCAGGAAGTTTAGGTGGTTGCTTTGTTCATGAGCGTCATGCACATGATAAAACATTAAATCGCTTTACAGGTTGGTGGAGTCATAACAAAGAAACACGTTTTAAAATGCGCGATGAATTTGATGTTATTCCAGGTGCCGAAGGTTGGCAATTAAGTAATCCACCAATTCTATCTATGGCAGCTATTAAAGCCTCTTTGGATATTTTTGAAGAAGTTGGCATAAAAAAGCTCAATGAAAAATCGAGAAACTTAACAGCGTATTTCGAATTCCTATTGAAACAATTGGGTGAAGATGTTATTCGGATTATAACCCCTGAAAATCCAGATGAACGCGGTTGTCAATTATCCATTCAAGTAAAAACCGCCGATAGAAAATTATATGACAAACTTACTCTAGCTGGCGTTATTAGTGATTGGCGCGAACCAGACGTTATTCGTTGTGCGCCTATCCCCTTATACAACTCTTATCAGGATGTTTATGAGATGGTGGAGAAATTAAAAAATATATTAAACTAAGATGTCACGCAGAACGTCATGAAGAATCTTGTTAAAGGCTCCTCAAAACACCTTAAATTATAAAAACATCACATTTGTGATACATTAATATGAAAAACAAACAACAAAACATACTCATTATCGGTGCTGGACTTTGTGGTAGCCTTTTAGCTTTGCGTATGGGGCAACGCGGTTATAAAGTGACGGTTATGGAAATGCGTCCCGACTTACGAAAAGTCGATATCAGCGCTGGTCGCTCTATAAATTTGGCATTGTCAGATCGTGGCATTAAAGCCATGAATTTAGTAGGTATTCAAGACAAAGTAGAACCACTCTGTATCCCCATGAATGGGCGTATGTTACATGACATGGAAGGTAACACAACCTTGGCGCCATATAGTGGTCGCGATCATGAGTTCATTAACTCCATTTCTCGTGGACAACTAAATGCGCTTTTATTGGATGAAGCTGAAAAACATGATAACGTGGATATCTATTTTAATAGAAAATGTGAATCTGTTGATTTTGAAAATACCACAGCTCGTTTTACTGAATTCAATACCCAAAAGGAATTTATTGAGGATGCCGATATTATTATTGCAACCGATGGTGCTGGTTCTGCCATGCGCCAAAGTTACTATTTAGGACATAAATTTTTGTTTAGCTTTTCACAAGACTATTTAACCCATGGCTATAAAGAATTAAGTATTCTTCCAGGCGAAAATGGCAGCTATAAAACCTATAAAAATGCCTTACATATCTGGGGCCGTGAAGCATTTATGCTTATTGCATTACCCAATTTGGATGGCAGTTTTACAGTAACTTTATTTTTAAGTTATGAAGAAGGTGAATACAATTTCAATAATTTAACCACCAAAGAGCGTGTTTTAGAATTCTTCTCAAAATACTTTAAAGACGCTTTAGAATTGATGCCCAATTTGGTTGATGATTTCTTTGAGAATCCAACCGCACCTTTAGGAACAGTAAAATGTTCGCCTTGGCATTACAAAGGAAACACCTTGCTCATGGGTGATGCCGCTCATGCTATTGTACCGTTTTACGGGCAAGGTATGAATGCATCTTTTGAAGATGTAGTAGAATTTGATAAAGTTTTAGATGCCGGTCATGCCAATTGGGAAACTATTTTTAATAAATACGAAACCTCTCGCAAAAAAGATACCGATGCTATTGCCGATTTAGCTATCGATAATTTCCACGAAATGAAAGGCCATGTCAATCATGCCAATTTTAGAGAAAAGCGTACATTAGAAATGGCTTTTGAAAAAACATTTCCCAATCATTATTCATCCAAATATTCATTAGTGACATTTAATGAAAATGTTAGTTATCACGAGGCCATGACACGAGGCCGCGCGCAAGATAAAGCAATTTTGAACATGTTGGCTGATGGTGCAATTACAGAAGTTGAAAACATATCAAACGAAAAACTAAAAATTCTTTTAGATAAGGTAAAAGCCGAAACCGAAGCCATTCTTGAAGATGATAGAATTGCTGGATTGAGATAAAAAACCGAACCAAACCTTTCCGAAAGAAGAGCAATGTAAGGTTAAAGTTATATTAATAAAGTACTCTTGTTTTCGCCCGAGTAAGAGTTCCTTCCCCAAGGAAGGTTAGCATGGGCATTTTATTATGACAAAAGTAACACCAAGAGGCGCCTATCCACATGTAAAACGTGTAGGCGATTTTATATTTGTTTCAGGCACCAGTTCCCGAAGAGCTGACAATACCATTGCAGGCGTTGATATTATTGACGAGATGGGAACAAAACACCTAAATGCGGAAGTACAAACACGTGAGGTTTTAAAAAATATTGATAAAAACCTACAAACCATTGGCGCATCTATAAAAGACGTGGTGGATGTTTCTACGTTTTTAGTAAACATGAACGACTTTGCGGGCTACAATAAAGCCTATGCTGAATTTTTCGATAAAGAAACGGGACCAACAAGAACTACCGTTGCCGTACACCAATTACCACATCCAGATTTAGTAGTGGAGATTAAGGTAACGGCTTACAGAAAAGAAGAATAAAGAATTAAGACAAAAGAATAAAGACCGAGTAGATCTCTATTCTTTTATCTTTTGTCTATCATCTTGAAATCAAATGAACATTCAAAACTACATAAACGGAAAATTCATACCTCCCATTTCTAATGAGTGGATAGACAATTACAATCCTTCAAATGGTGAGATTTACGGACAAATTCCAAATTCATCAAAAGAAGATGTAGAAAACGCCTATATAGCTGCAAAATCAGCTTTCCCTAGTTGGTCTCAAACGACACTAGACGAACGTAGTCGCATTCTCATTAGAATTTCAGAAATACTAGAAGCCAACTTACAACAATTTGCAGAAGCCGAAAGTAAGGACAATGGCAAAGCTATTTCTTTAGCCAAAGCCGTGGATATTCCTCGAGCCGCCAGTAACTTTCGTTTCTTTGGAAATGCCATTACGCAATTTTCAAGTGAAAGCCATGAAAGCGTTGGTCAAGATGCGGTAAATTACACCTTACGTCAACCAATTGGTGTTGTGGCTTGTATTTCGCCATGGAATTTACCTTTGTATTTATTTACATGGAAAATTGCACCAGCTTTAGCTGCTGGCAATTGTGTGGTTGCCAAACCAAGTGAAGTCACTCCCATGACGGCTTATTTATTAGGAGAAATTTGCAACGAAGCAGGTTTACCTAAAGGCGTATTGAATATTGTTCATGGTTTGGGTGGTTCAACAGGTCAAGCTATTATTGAACATCCAGATATTAAGGCCATTTCATTTACTGGAGGCACCGCAACAGGCGCGCATATTGCCAAAGTAGCGGCGCCTATGTTTAAAAAATTATCATTGGAATTAGGTGGGAAAAATCCCAATATTATATTCGCAGATTGTGATTATAATGATATGCTGGACACAACTGTTCGGTCCTCATTTGCCAATCAAGGTCAGATTTGTTTATGTGGAAGCCGAATTTTTGTAGAAGCGTCTATTTACGAAAAATTTAAAACTGATTTCGTTGCTAGAATACAGGCTTTAAAAGTTGGGCATCCATCAGAAGCCGCAACCAATATTGGTGCTTTGGTTTCCAAATCACATCTTGAAAAAGTGATGGAATACATCCAAATTGCCCAAGACGAAAAGGGTAAAATTCTTTGTGGTGGCAATCAAGTCACTGTAGCAGGTTGTGAAAATGGCTACTATTTAGAGCCTACTGTTATAGAAGTACCAACCGACGAATGCCGCGTGAATCAAGAAGAAATTTTTGGGCCAGTTGTTACCATCATGCCTTTCCAAACGGAAGATGCCGTATTACAAATGGCTAACAAAGTTAAATACGGTTTATCCGCAACACTGTGGACAAATAATTTAAAACGTACCATGCGCATGAGTAATGAATTACAAGCTGGTATTGTTTGGGTAAATACGTGGATGATGCGTGATTTACGAACACCTTTTGGCGGTGTAAAAGCATCTGGTGTTGGTCGTGAAGGTGGTTTTGAAGCCCTACGCTTTTTTACGGAGGCAAAAAATGTTTGTATAAAGTATTAAAAAAGAACCCAGAAATTAGATGACAGAAAATAGACTTATAAAATGTTCTATTTTCTTTACTCTTTTTTCTTTTATCTCAAATAAAATGAATTTAGAACTAAATAATAAGTACGCATTAGTTTGCGGTAGCACAGCAGGAATAGGAAAAGCAACAGCCATGGCACTTGCCAATGAAGGTGTTCAAGTTACCTTAATAGCTAGAAACGAAGACAAGCTAAAAGCTACTTTAGCAGACTTATCAGATCATAGAAACCACGATTATATAGTTGCCGATTTTTCAAACCCAGACGAATTGAAGTCAAAAGTTTCTGACTATATTTCAAAAAATCACGGATTCCATATATTGGTAAATAACACAGGTGGACCAGCCGGAGGCCCCGTTTTTATGGCAGATTTGGACGAATTTCAAAAAGCATTCACACAACATTTAAAATGTAATCATGTGCTAGCCCAAACGGTTGTTCCTTTTATGAAAAAAGCTGGTTATGGTAGAATTATAAATGTTATTTCTACATCCGTTAAGCAACCTCTTGATGGGTTAGGTGTTAGTAACACCATTCGTGGCGCTGTTGCCAATTGGAGTAAAACCCTTGCCAATGAGTTAGGACAATTTGGAATTACGGTGAATAACGTGCTTCCTGGTGCCACTGGAACCGAAAGATTGACAGAGATTATTAAAAACAAATCAGCTAAATCCGGAAATAGCGAAGAAGAAGCTGCCAACGCAATGAAACAAGCCGTTCCAGCTAAACGTTTTGCCAAACCTGAAGAGTTAGCTGATGCTATTACCTTCTTGGCCAGCGAGCGCGCTAGTTATATTAATGGCATTAATCTTCCTGTTGATGGCGGACGAACTAAAAGTCTTTAAAAAATGATTAAGACCTTTTATATCACAATAGTTTTCATGCTTTTTTCAGGAATAAGTCATGCCCAATATACGCTGAAAAACTATTCCAATGCAGAAATTGATAAACTGCCAATAGTTAAAGAAATTGCTAATTGGATTCAGTATAATCAAATTGATAATGTGATACCTTTATTAGCCAATAAAAATATTATTGATCAGACGTATTTAGATTCAGAAACCACATTTTTATCCCTCGAGTATACTAGAGATCGAATTGATTCCAATACACATACCACTGTAGTCGATGATCGTAACATTGTTTGGTATGAACGCAACTTTTATAAAAACAGTAAATCGAAATTAAAACCACGCTATCAAATTTACTTTACCGTAGAATTTAGTAACGATTCTTATAGGATAATTGATCTTCGATTTGGCAAGAAGAAAAAAATAAACACGAGTGAATATGATACAAATTGATGCCAAAGTTTGTAACTTTATATCATTCATTTCTTAAAAAAACACAAAATGAGCACCATATTTCCACCTATTAATTTTAAAGCATGGATAGAAGAAAACAGACATCTTTTAAAACCACCAGTTGGCAATAAAGTTGTTTGGAAAGATGGCGACTTTATTGTGATGGTCGTGGGCGGCCCAAACAACCGAAAGGACTACCATTATAACGAAACACCTGAATTCTTTTACCAAATAGAAGGTGACATGGTTTTAAAGGTTATAGAAAATGGCAAACCAAAAGATATTCATATAAACGAAGGAGACATTTTCCTACTACCGCCAAAAGTGCCGCATTCTCCACAACGAGGTGCCAACACCGTGGGATTAGTAATTGAATATCCTCGAGAAAAAGGTGTTCAAGATGCCTTACTTTGGTTCTGTGAAAACTGCACCACTAAATTATACGAAGAGGATTTTACCGTTGAAAATATTGAAACGGATATGCCTGTAATTTTTGATAAATACTACGGCGATCAAGCCAAACGAACATGTCCTAATTGTGGCGAAACCATGGAGCCACCAAAAAAAGTACAGATAGAAGACTAAATTATGAAACGAAAACTTCGAATTAACGGCCACTCACACCTACTTCCCTATCCAGAGGAAATTCCCCAGTTTATGCAAGACAAGGGTATTTTCTGGGTAGATAAAGACCGGAAATTTATGCTTCAGAAAGATTGGAACAGACCCATTACGGATTCTAGTTTCTTTTTAGATGAAAAGTTAGCATGGATGGAGCGTTTTAAAATAGACCACGCCGTAGTTTTAAATTTATCGCAGTTGTACGGAAATGGTTTACGTGTGGAAGAAATGCGAAAAGCTTTGCGTTTTCAAAATGATTTTAATGCGAAAGCACAACGCGAAAACCCAAGTAAATTTACCTGTGGTTTTGTTGTTCACCCTGGTTTTGTAGAAGGTGCCTGTTGGGAAATTGAACGTTGTGTGGAAGAACTAGGCATGCAATTACTCTGCTTACCAACGCACTATATGGATACCATTGGTACGTGGCGTTGTATTTTTGATGAAGAAAATGAGCCCATTTTTGAATTGGCCAATAAATATAATTTAGCCGTAGAAATTCATCCTTATGATGGTGAAAAGTTCATTAAGTTAGAAAACACCTCTTGGCGTTTTCACTTAATTTGGATGTTGGCGCAATGCGCGGATGCCTATCATTTTTTAACCTTAAATGGGTACCAAGATAAGTTCCCAAATATGCGAACCTGTTTTGCACATGGTGGCCAATTAGCACAAATTAATTTAGGCCGCCGAATTCAAGGGTTTGATGGCAGACCAGATTTATTTGAAGGCAAAAGTCACCCGAGAAAAGCCGTTGGACATAAAAACATCTTTTTTGATACTTTGGTTCATGATACTGGTGGCCTGCAATTATTAATAAAAAATCAAGGCTCCAAACAAGTGTTAATGGGACTTGATGATCCCTATCCACTAGGCGAAATGGAAAGTGAAAAACAATCGTCCTATCCCGGAAAGATTTTAGATCTGGCAATGGAACAAAAAATAATTTCAGAAACCGAACGCGATGCCATTTGGGAAGACAACGTTATCCAGTGGTTGTGTGGTGATGATGAAATAGCGAAACAGAAATTAGTCAACCGGATTTTAGGATAAATTGCCACTATAATCAAGCAAGCAGCTCAACAACAAACAACTCGCAACAGTTAACAATAAAACATGCATTTCCTTTCAGAAGATTTAGATACCTATGTGGTAAACCATTCGGAAAACGAACCTGAATTACTACAACAGTTAACACGAGAAACCTACCAAAAAATTTTGCAACCACGCATGTTAAGTGGGCATTACCAAGGTCGCGTGTTAAGTATGATTTCTAAATTAATCAACCCAAAAACCATTTTGGAAATTGGCACTTATACCGGGTATTCCGCTTTGTGTTTAGCAGAAGGCATGCAAAAGGAAGGCGAACTTCATACCATTGATATTAACGAAGAGCTTGTTGATTTTCAGCGCAAATATTTTGATAAATCTGAATTTGGAAAGCAAATTCATCAGCATTTAGGAAACGCCTTGGATATTATTCCAACACTCAATAAAACTTACGATTTGGTTTTTATAGATGCCGATAAGGAAAACTATTCTGTGTATTTTGAACTGATTATAGAGCGTTTAAATCCTGGAGGCATCATCTTGTCAGACAATGTACTTTGGAGTGGTAAAATACTCGATACAAGCTTTAAAAAGGACGACACATCCACACCGGCTTTAATTGCATATAACACATTGCTTAAAAACGATCCA
The DNA here is from genome assembly GCF_023205095.1 of Bizionia sp. M204. Taxonomy (GTDB): domain Bacteria; phylum Bacteroidota; class Bacteroidia; order Flavobacteriales; family Flavobacteriaceae; genus Algorimicrobium; species Algorimicrobium hallyeonense. The sequence continues at coordinate 2,157,946 of NZ_CP046242.1, forward strand.
CGTGTAGAAACTGTTTTATTACCCATTCGTGATGGGTTAACGATTAGCAGAAAAAAATAATAATTCACGACATTTAAAAATGTAAAGCACTTCCCATAAAAGGAGCCTAAATTTTTTGATTAATGTCATTTCTACATACTAATATCTATTATAATCCAACAAAACAACCATGTTTGAGAATACGGAAAATAACAGCTTTTGGAAGACAGGCAACGGTAAAGATTTTCTAGTTTGGGCCAATATCCATGAAGAAAATTTAATATCTAATTATAGCACTCAATTATTTCTTCAGTACGATGATGAGCTAGAACCATTAACAAAAGTGTGGTTAGAAAATGGTGATTTTAAAACCATCATGAAATCTTTACACCAGAATCATGAAAATAAGAACCTACCTTTAAACTATCTGAAATTTAAAAATAATTTGTACCATGTCCCAAATTGGGTTGATTTTGATTTAATTCAAGCAGGCTGAAAACTTTCAGAAAGAAGTGGTCTAAACGGACTCTTGGTTTTACGCAACTTTGCCCTTTTAGGTGGATATAATTTTGCAAACCTAACCAAGCCTTTAGTTGCTACTGGATCTTTAGAAAAGGGAGCCGCTAACCGCCTTTATAACACACTCAATTTTTGGGTTGAAGTTAGTAGAAGCGATAAAAATGCACATGGCAAGCGCTTAAATGCATGCATGCAAACGCGCTTAATTCATTCTGCCTCGCGCTTAATGATTCAAAAAAAACATCCAGAATGGAATAAAGATTGCTATGGCGAGCCCATTAATTATGCCGATATGATTGCTACGAACATTGCTTTCACGGTTTACTACTTATATGGATTACAAAAATTAAATTTCAACTATTCTGAAAAGGAAGAATTAGGCGTTTTCCACCTATGGAAATACGTAACCTATCTTTTAGGTGTTCCAAAGGAACTTATTCCGAACAATAAAATGGAAGCTTTAAGTTTCTTTCATTTTTGGACTAAATACCAAGGGCAACCAGACGAAGATGCTATTAAACTCTCCGAGTCGTTGTTAAATGAAAACACACCTATAAGTATGTTTAAGTTAGATATTATTAAACGAAATATGGGATATATTCATAAAAGTATTTCTAATTATTTAATTGATGGCAACATCCGGCAAAACTTAAATATACCAGAGGTCCGATTTAAGAATATCATTCCGAAAGCCGTGCAATTGAAGAATCAATTAATTATAAACACAGAACGGGAAATTCAGGAAGGAAGAGCAAATCAGAAAAGTATATTGCATGATTATAAAAATGCCATCACTTAACAGGTCATTTAAAATTCTAAATACAACATTTAGAAAATTATCCTCTCGTGGAATATTCTTAAAAGCAATTCACGATGGAGTTATGAACTAGTAGCAAGGTCTATAAACCTATTTATCCTGCAAGCTATCGGAAATAAATTGCTTTATTTAATTTTACCTAACTTGGTTGCTATAATAAACAAACCAGCTCATCAATTTGCATGTAATGTGGACGTGTAGTCTGGATTCTAACTTAGCACCTTTATAAATTATTTTTTTATGAAATTAAACTTATTGTCCTGTGAAGCTCAAAAACCAGACAGACGAGCGATAGCCAAATGTATGGTTGAAATTTCAAATAACATATCTGAATCTCTAGCTAATGAACTCACCGATATTCTTTTAGAAGGCGATGCTGTTGCTATTGCCGTATCTGATAAAAACTCGGGTTCGGCATTAAGAGCTTTGCGAAAATTGGATATTGATTATGAGATTATAGAGTAAGTTTATAATTCGTAATAGCTTATCATTTAGCAGAATAGTTAAAGCTTGACTTTCTTAAAAAAATTAACGAACTTCGTTTACAACTGATATAAAACATTCAAACGGTTCCATATCATATCGTTGTGAGAATTGCTAAACGATTTGGAACATAAAAACGATTATCTTTACCAAAAGCCAATACATGAGACATTTAATTTTTAGTTTATTAGTTTTTATTTCTTTCAGTAATGCGAGTGCTCAAAAAATTGAGAATAATAATTTCAGTTATGAAGAAGATGTAACATTTACCATAAAACGATTTAATAATTCCAAAACAACACAATACGGAAACGGCACTGATAATAGAGTCTATATTGCACAGGGAGCGCGATTTAAGACGGCATGGATAGAAATATCCAATAATACAAAAGAAGATAAAGAAATTAATTTTGAAACGTTTTACTTAATTGACTCACAAGGAAAGAAATATCACGTCCATATTGTAGTACAATCAGGTAAAATGGGTACAACTGTCGAACGATATAAACAACAATTAAAAGCTGGAAAAGAGCGATTGTTTTTCGCAGAATTTTGGCCTCCATATCCTAAAAATGAAAAAATTGAGAGTATGGAAGTGAATGGAAAAATCATTAAGTTAAAAGAAGTCGAATAAAGCACTTCTCACCACAATGGCTAATCGTAATATAGCTGTATTTTGCCTTCCGGAACATCGTTTTCCATTAAACTTTCTAATTTGTAGAAAATACTCAACTGACCAAGTCGCCACTATAGTTAGCCGAAAACGATAATGAAATTAAAAACTCACATTAAAAATTGCTTATCTAATAAAGTAAAGACCCAATATTCTTTTAAAGTTTCCGCCTCACAGACCCCGTAAAATCCTCCAATTCGTCTTTTACTTTATTCAGTTCGTCTTGAACATCTTTGGTAACGCTGGTATCAATGCCATTTTTTTCGGCACTTTTGGTGATTTCAGATTTCAGGTCGTTGGACGCATCTTTAAGCATGCGCATACCTTTACCCATTCCGCGAGCTATTTCAGGAATTTTATCGGCACCAAAGACCATGACTACTATAAATAGTATAAACATGATTTCGGTAGTACCTATAAATAAGTATATGGCTTGTTGTATCACGATGCAAATATAGTAAGTAGTTTGATACGAATAAAAAAAGCCGACTGTTAAAAGTCGGCTTTTAATAAAATATTATAATAATTAATCTTTTTTCTTATCCTTGAACTGATCAAACTGGCTTTGTTTCACTTCTCGTGGCCACGAATTGTTTGATGTATCTACATCAGCTGTCTCTAAATTAGGATCGACAGTAATTTTAACAATCTCCTTATCAGACGCTACTGCTTTGCTTACTTCTTTATCATTTAAGCGCCAGATTTGTGCTGGATATTTTTCCATTTTGGTTGTACCATCGGCATAGGTATACTCCACTATAATTGGCATGACTAATCCGCCTGGCTTCTCAAACGTTACGCTGTAGAAATATTTAGGTTGTTTAATTTTAGCACGTTCTTCAGGTGTAAAATTATCCATTACATATTCCTTTAAAGTTGGTGAGTTTTCTAAAAGCGTCCCATTTTTCATGTCTTCAGTAAATTCCTCACTTCCTTCTTCAACCATATAAACCAAAGGTGGTAAATCGCTCATTTTCATGCCACGTTGTTTTACCATTTCTTTAATACGTGCATTAGGTTCCGATGAAACATAATATTTTTTCACCTCTTTAACACCCATATCTACATAATCTGTTGTATAAAACCAACCTCTCCAAAACCAATCTAAATCGAATGCCGATGCATCTTCCATAGTTCTAAAGAAATCTTCTGGTGTTGGGTGCTTAAACATCCAACGGTTTGCATATTCCCTAAAGGCATGGTCAAACAACTCACGCCCCATAACGGTTTCTCTTAAAATGTTTAGAGCTGTAGCCGGTTTTCCATAAGCATTATTTCCAAACTGATAGGTGTTTAAACCTTTAGTCATAATAGGCGCAATATAATCTTGATCGCCACCCATATAAGGTACAATGTTAGCGGCTGGTCCACGACTTGATGGATATTTATCATGTCCTTCAGATAAGGCGGCTGGATACCACTCACCAAAATCTTGTTCAGCTACATATTGAGCAAAGGTATTTAAACCTTCATCCATCCAAGTCCACTGACGCTCATCACTATTTACAATCATTGGGAAATAGTTATGGCCTACTTCATGGATAATAACACTAATCATCCCGTATTTAGTACGATCGCTGTATTTTCCATCTTTATCTGGACGTCCGTAATTAAAACAAATCATTGGGTATTCCATTCCTTGTTGCTTGGCATGAACCGAAATAGCTTTATGGTATGGATAATCAAATGTCATACGTGAGTATGTTTTTAATGTACTTGCCACGGCATAGGTGGACCACTCTTCCCATAACGGGTTTCCTTCTTTCGGGTACATAGAAACAGCCATGACATCTCTGTCGCCAATTTTAACTGCCATCATATCCCAAATGTATTTTCTAGACGTTGCAAATGCAAAATCTCGAACATTTTCTGCCGAATATTTCCAGGTTTTACTCCCTGTTGCACGACCTTTTTCTGCCTTTTCAGCTTCTTCCTGTGTTACAATAAAAACAGGCTTATCATAGGATTTTTGCGCTTGTTCGTAACGCTTCATCATGTCTTTTGAAAACACCTCTTTACGGTTGGTTAAAACACCCGTTGCATCCATAATATGATCTGAAGGCACCGTAATATTCACTTCATAATTACCAAACGGTAAAGCAAATTCATCACGTCCCCAGAATTGGGAGTTTTGCCAACCTTCTACATCACTGTAAACAGCCATTCTTGGAAAGAACTGTGCAATAATATAGTTTCTATTACCATCTTCTGGGAAAAATTCATATCCAGAGCGTCCACCCATATTTACATAATCATTAATATTGTACCACCATTTGATAGAGAATACAAACTTATCACCTGTACCCATTGCTTTTGGCAATTCAACACGCATCATGGTACGATTTATCATGTGTGGCAATGCTTTTCCGCTAGCATCTGTAACGGCTTCTATTTTAAAACCACCATCAAAACCGTCTGTCATATATTCTGAAGCAAAGCTACCAGCTTGTTGTGCTCCACGTACACCACTACCTTCAATTAAAGGCGACTGTGAATCTTTAGCACGCATATTTTGATCTAGCTGCACCCATAAATACTTTAAAGGATCCGGTGAATTATTAGTGTATGTAATAGTTTCAAAACCGGATATTGTGGCTTTGTCATCATCCAACGTTAAATCCATTTTATAATCTGCTTGCTGCTGATAATAAGCTGGACCTGGTGCTCCCGATGCTGTACGGAACATATTTGGTGTTGAAAATTCATCATACAATTGTTTGAATTTATTATTGTTTGTATGACCTGGTTTGCGTTCTGGTTTCTGTTCCTCATCTTGAGCAAATGCTCCAAGGGAAACAAATAAAGCAGATAGAAAAAGATACTTTAGTTTTCTCATAGTTGGTTTGTATTACTATATAATTGATTGGAAAATTAACACTTTTTTAAGGTAATGAATTACATTAATTAAAGTTTAACATTCCTTTATCATTTTGTTTTATCAGTATAAAGCTATTATTCTCATCATTAATATTGGTTCTTACAATATTTTTCTGGTCAGGAAACAAATCGAATAATACTTGATTACTAACTTCAAATGATTGGATTGAAGGCACATTTGTAATTTCTAAATAACAATACACAATGTCATTTTCATATTCTTTACCTAAAAACACCATATTAGCGTGCTTGCCATTGATGGTTATCGCCATTTTTTCAACAAGATATTTTCCAATATATTGGTTTACATTTTTAGACTCACTTTTGGCTGCTAATGTTACAGTTTCGTCATATCTTGTGCGAATTAAACGCTCGAAATCATCTACAAATATTCGGGTTATAATTTGAACGGATTGTTTTTCTTTTACATATTCAATTTGCGTAATACTCACATAATATTTGTGTGCTGACGAAAAAGCTAGAAGTGGAATAATGGCTAAAATGAATAGGTATTTAAGTAATTTCATTTATTTGTGATTTTTAAAATGCTAATGTAGTTATTCATTGGGTTCAAAAATTATTCCATCTTAAAATTACGGATACTTTATGTTTTTATTAGCATAATAAATAAACAGCTTTTCTTTAAGATACTCATAGTGATTAACCGCTGATTTGTTTTTACAACGTTCTAGAAAGTCTGGTTGTTCTGAAACAAAAAAGAGAAATTCCATAACATATACATCCTCCAAAGGGTAATCGGCAAAAACAGTTTCCGAAATATGGGTTCTTAAATGATACATAAGCGCTTCTTTTTCTTCTAATTGCACATACGTTTTCATTTCTTTGGTTCTACCGGTGATAGCATTAATAACCGGAACCAACCTAATTGAAGCTCCTAAACCTCCTAAAGAGCCACCGAGTTTTGGGTGTAAATCGCCAGCATCTTTTAAATGTCGTTGTGTCTGTGTTAATGGTTTGCCTTGATAACTGGGAATACCCGCTTTTTTAGATGTCATGGGTTCGCCTTCCACATTAGCCACATCAGAATTCATATTTCCCGTTAAAACTTTTCCAACGATTACCTCATCTAGTTTATTTACGTGTTCCAATAAGGTAATAACTACTGTTCCGTTTTTATAAGTTTCTTGGTCCACCATAAGCATTTGCAATTCATGCTGAAGGGACGAAAAAATTAAGGTATCCTGTAACTTGACTTCAATTTCAAACAGTCCAAAACTATTAGTAATAGTGTTCTTTTTTGATGATTTATTAATAACATGAACATTCTCGGCATCTTGAGATGTTAGTACTTTTCCCCGAAGCATTTTAGTTTGCGCAACCACATGGTGCTGCGTAAAACCACAAACCAAAATCAGGATGCATAGGAATTTACCCATAACACGTTCACCTTTTTATATTTTGTTTATAGCGTTCCAATTTTTCAACTAAAAACTGCAAAACATCAATTCCATTTATACTTTTACAACGCTCTAAAAATTTCGTATCTTCAGAACAAAAGTAAAAATAATCCATACGCAAAGCTGGTTCTAATGGATAATTAGTAAACAAATCAGCCTCATGAGCCACGCGAATTTTGTGCAAAAGCTCATCTTTCTCTTCGAGTTCTGCTTGCCTTTTATAGCGTTCAATGTTGCCATTAATGGTGTTTACCAGCATGCCAATCATACCACTTTTAGCATAACTTAAACGCCTTTCGGTTTGGGTGGGCATTTTTCCTTGAAAACTAGGAATACCTGCTTTTTTAGCTGTCATGGGTTCGCTTGCTATGGATTGAACATCTTGCAATAAATTACCTGAAAGCACTTTTCCTACCACGACTTCATCCAGCATATTTACTAAAGGCTCCAAAAACACCTGAATTTGTTTCTCCTGAAGCATTTCAGCGTCTACAACCAAAGAAATTAATTGATGCTGAATAGATGAAATTATAATGACATCATTCAGCTTTCCCGGAATTACAAACGCGCCAGAAGCATTGGTAATGGTGAATTTTTTTGATGTTTTATTAATAATATGAATATTTTCAGCATCTAAATTTGTGATAACCTGACCTTCCAAATCTATAGTTTGAGAAAACATATTTGCGGTGAAAATAAATAGTAAGAATCCAAATCTAATCGCTTTCATGAGTATGAGCGATTTTTAGATTTTGTTTGAAAACGCGTAATTTTTCAATTAGATAATTCAAAATTTCAATAGATGATTTGTTTTTGCAACGCGCTAAAAAATCTGGTTGTTCGGAAGCAAAGTAAAAATACTCCATAACATATTCATCTGGTAACGGATTTTCAGTGAACAAATCGTTAGAAAGCTCGTTCTTTATACTAAACATTAAATCGTCCTTCTCCTCTAATTTAACCTGTTTTTTCAACTTTTTGGTTCTACCCGAAATGGCATTTAAAATAGGATTGAGCGGAATGATCCCGCCTCCCGTAGTCGCTTCGTTTAATTTGCGTTCGCTTTGGGTTTTAAGCGGTCCTTGATAACTGGGAATGCCTGCTTTCTGAGATGTCATCGGTTCCTCTTCAACACTAGAAACATCTAACACCATGTTCCCTGTTAATATTTTTCCAACGACTACTTGATCCAATTCATTTAATTGCTCTTCTAAAGTAACCACCAAGGTTTTATTTTGTATAATTTCAGCATCTATTAAAACAGATGTAATTTTATGTTGAATAGATGTAAAAATCAACGTATCATTTATAGTTGCAGAAATCTGAAACGCCCCATCAGCATTAGTGATCGTAAATTTTTGTGCCGTTTTATTAATAACGTGAATGTTCTCTACGTCTGTTGTACTTTGCACTTTCCCGGATAGCACTATAGTTTGTGAGTAACTTTGTTGAACTGTAACCAACAGCAATAAAAGAAATAATTTAATTCTGCCCATTAGTTTGTTTTAAAAACAATTCGCTTTGTTCCTGCAAGAACTCCATACGATTCAATTCGTTTTTCTCTCCTAACATGCTGACTTCAAATCCGTTTTCCAAACAAAATGCAAAAAATGGTTCAACCTGTTTTAAAGGAATATTGTACGTTTCATTAATGTATTGTGGTGAATAAATATCGGCTAAATCCAATGGTCTTTTATCACGAAGTAATTGAACAGATTCTTTTTTTAAAGATGCATTTAATAATTTATTGATTCCAAAAATATTTGCAAAATTCAACCCATTATAAAAAACACCAGGATCGGCAGCTATATTTTGTGGTTTTGTAAATTCATCTTCACCAAATTCCAAATTGCTCAAATCGCCAAAACTCATAAGAATTGCTTTTTGAGTTTCGGCATTTTTAATATCAACTAATAAATCGCCTGTTAACTTGGATGGCAACAAAATTACTTCGCTTAAGGTATTAATAGCTTCCACTAAAAATAAGCGCAGTTTTTTAGAATCAATAACATCTTGAGTTATCACAACTGTTCGTGCTTCATATTGTAAAGCCGAAACCTCCAACACATCTTTAATAGCCACTTCCATGATAAAATCACCATCAATATCCGCAATGGTTCCTTTGTTAGATGAAATATTAAAAATGGTAACACCTTCCACATCGCTATTCGCTATAATTTTCCCTTCCACTTCAACACGTGTTGTATTTTGAGAAAAAACAGTTCCAATTGTAAATAAGAAGAGAAATCCGAGTAATTGATGTTTCATAGTGGTAGGTTTAGTTGTGATAAAGAAACTATTTCAAATCTTAATTAAAATGCAAATAGTAGATAAACTTTTGTTAAATCCAATGTTTACTTAAATTTACAAAAATTTGGCTTATGAAACAATTACTTATTGCAAGCACATCAACTATTCATGGTAGTGGATATTTAGATTATTTATTGGAAGAATTGCAGGTGTTTTTTAAAGATTGCCAAACTATTTTATTTATTCCTTATGCACGACCAGGCGGTATGTCGCATGATGAGTATACCCAAAAAGCACGTGAGGCTTTTCAAAAAATTAATAAAAACGTGATTGGGATTCATGAGTTTGAATCGGCTACCGAAGCAATAAATCAAGCTGAAGGTATTTTTACAGGTGGAGGTAATACCTTTGTTTTGCTTTCTCAATTGTATAAAAACAACTGTATGGAAGCTTTAAAAAATGCCATTCATGCCGGCATACCATATTTAGGAACTAGCGCTGGCAGTAATATTTGCGGTTTAACTATTAATACCACCAATGATATGCCTATTGTATATCCGCCAACGTTTAAGGCACTAGCCTTTGTACCATTTAATATTAATCCTCATTATCTAGATCCCATCCCGAATACCAAACACATGGGTGAAACCCGCGAAACACGAATTAAAGAATTTCATGCATACAACACATTTCCTGTTGTTGGATTACGTGAAGGTAGTTGGTTAGAAGTAAAAGGTAAATCCATCACCTTGAAAGGAACTTTAGATGCTCGAATTTTTGAATATGAAAAGGAACCTTATGAAATTAAAACGGATACTAGCTTACAGCATTTAACATAAGTATGACAACTAATTTCCATAAAATAGACCAATTTAACTATTGTGTTAAGCCTATTTCTGCTGAAGAAACCTATGCTGTTAGACAACCGGTTTTAAGAGCCGGTAGACCTATTGAAGATTGTGTTTTTGAAGGTGACAAGTTAGCATCAACATGCCATTTAGGATTATTTTATAAGGAAACTATTATTGGCGTTGCCACGTATATAAAAAATAAAAACGCCGTTTTTCCTGAAGAACTACAGTATCAATTACGAGGTATGGCTATTTTAAAAAATCATCAACAAAAAGGCTTGGGAGCACTTTTAATTCGGGCAGGTGAAGCGAAATTATTAAAAATGAAGGTTGACAGATTATGGTTTAATGCGCGCGAAGTGGCCACCAAATTCTATGCAAATCATGGCTATCAAATTGAAGGAGACAGCTTTAATATTGAAAGTATTGGTATTCATTTTTTGATGACTAAAAAACTTTTTTACGTGTGAAAAACAATTTAAAGCAACCTGCTGTTTTTAGACCTCAATTATAAACTCACGAGCATTTTCAGGCTTAATTTTGAAACCAAAGAAATAATAAACGCCTATCTTTGTGCTTTAAATTATTAGCATTTTTACCATGGATAAAAAAGTGATATTAATGATTTTAGACGGTTGGGGGAAATCTCCCGACCCTAAAGTTTCCGCTATAGATCATGCCAACACACCATTTATAGATTCTCTATATTCTAAATATCCACATGCTAGTTTACGAACCGATGGCTTGCATGTTGGACTCCCTGAAGGTCAAATGGGAAATAGCGAAGTGGGTCACATGAATCTTGGCGCTGGACGCATTGTATATCAAGATTTGGTGAAAATTAATTTGGCCGTAAAGAATAATACCCTCAAAGACGAGCACACCTTAATGGATGCCTTTAACTACGCAAACATTCATAACAAACCTGTTCATTTTGTAGGTTTGGTAAGTGATGGTGGTGTGCATTCTCATATTAATCATTTATACGGATTAGTTGATGCGGCCAATCAAGCCGGTGTTACCAATTCGTATGTTCATGCCTTTACAGATGGTCGTGATGTGGACCCAAAGTCAGGTTTTGATTTTATTTCAAAATTAGAAAATTTTATAATTAATTCACCAACCGAATTAGCCAGTATTACGGGTAGATATTATGCCATGGATCGGGATCAACGTTGGGAGCGTATTAAGTTAGCGTATGATGTTTTGGTGAATGGCATAGGAACTCCAGCAAAAAATGCCACGGACGCTATTCAACAAAGTTATGATGCCGGTATTACAGATGAGTTTATAAAACCTATAGTTATGGTTGATGGGCAAAATCAACCAAAAGCAACCATCAAGGATGGCGACGTAGTAATCTTTTTCAATTTTAGAACAGATAGAGGTCGTGAGTTAACGGAAGCACTTTCGCAAGTGGATTTTCATGAGCAAAATATGCATAAGCTTAATTTGTATTTTGTAACCATGACGAGTTATGATGACACTTATAATAACGTTCACGTCGTGTATCATAAAGACAATCTAAATAATACGCTTGGCGAAGTTTTAGAAAAGCACAATAAGAAACAGATTCGGATTGCCGAAACTGAAAAATATCCACACGTAACATTTTTCTTTTCTGGTGGTCGTGAAACACCGTTTACAGGTGAAACTCGAATTTTAAGAAACTCCCCAAAAGTAGCTACCTACGATTTAAAACCCGAAATGAGTGCCTACGAATTGCGTGATGCTTTAATTCCAGAATTGCAGAAAGGCGATGTAGATTTCGTCTGTTTAAATTTTGCAAATGGAGATATGGTTGGTCATACAGGTGTTATGGCTGCAGCAATAAAAGCTTGTGAAGTGGTGGATACGTGCGTTAGAGATGTTATAACAACAGCGCTTGAAAATAACTATACCACATTACTAATTGCCGACCATGGTAATTGCGAGACCATGATAAATCCAGATGGCTCACCAAATACAGCACATACCACAAATCCAGTTCCAATAATTTTAATTGACAAGGATTTAAAATCTATTAAAGATGGGGTTTTGGGCGATTTAGCACCAACAATTTTAAAACTCATGGGAGTTCCACAACCGGAAGCCATGACGCAACATCCTCTTATATAAGCTTAATTTTGTATTTTAGGAATTAGATGTAATCTATGAATTTCACCGATAAACTTATTATAGCCGTCGATTTTGATGGAACCATTGTAGAAGATGCCTATCCAAAAATTGGAAAGCCTAAACTATTTGCTTTTGAAACACTTGAACGCTTGCAAAAAGAAGGTCACAGAATAATTTTATGGACATATAGAAGCGATATTCGTTTAGCAGAAGCTGTTGCGTTTTGTAAAGAAAATGGCTTGGAATTTTATGCTGTAAATAAAAGTTTTCCGGAAGAGCAATTCGATTATACGAAAAGTCGAAAAATCCATGCGGACATTTTTGTAGATGACAGAAATATAGGTGGTCTTTTGGGTTGGGGTGAAATTTATCAATTGCTTGCCAACCCAAAGTACCATCCTCATAAACTTCCAAAAAAGAAAGGATTATTTTCCTTTTTTAGAAGATAAAATTTATCCTCTTATTAATTCAAAGTAACTTTTATCAACAGTCTCTTGATGATCAGGATGTGCTATATTTACTAATGCTTTCACGCGTTCTTTAATAGTTTTCCCGTACAAATTGGCAATACCATATTCCGTAACCACATAATGCACATGCGATCGGGTTGTTACCACACCAGCTCCAGGTTTTAAACTTGGAACAATTCTACTAATTCCAGATTTTGTTGTAGATGGCAAAGCAATAATTGCTTTTCCGCCTTCACTTAAGGAAGCACCACGAATAAAATCCATTTGCCCACCAACACCGGAGTACATGTGTGCTCCAATAGAATCTGCACAAACTTGTCCCGTAACATCCACCTCTATAGCAGAGTTTATAGCCACCATTTTAGGATTTCGTTTTATAATAGACACATCATTTGTGTAATTAGAAGCCCGCATTTCTACAAATGGATTATCATCTACATAGTCATAAAGTCGCTTGGAACCCATTAAAAAGGTTGTTAAAGCGCGACCACGATTAATGCCTTTATAGTTTCCGTTAATGACATCGTTCAAAATTAAATCAATAACACCATCGGAAAACATTTCCGTATGCAGGCCTAAATCTTTATGATTCGTTAAGCGTGTTAAAACGGCATTTGGAATATTACCAATTCCCATTTGAAGTGTACTTCTATCTTCAATTAAACCCGCTACATGGGTTCCAATTTTACTTTCAATTTCGGAAGGCGTTACCATGTCATGCGTTGGTAAAGCTTCATCACAATCTACAAAAACATCAATTTCAGAATGGTGAATAATTCCCGCGCCATGGGTTCTTGGCATTTGTACATTTACTTGTGCTATAACAACATCTGCATTATCAATAGCGGCTAACGTTGCTTCAACAGAAACACCTAAAGAGCAATAACCATGTTTATCAGGTACGGACACATGAATAAAAGCATATTGTAAATCCACAATATTACGTTTAAAAAGCAAAGGTAATTCACTTAAAAAAACAGGCGTATATGAACCGTTTCCTGCTTTCAAGGTGTGCCGCACATTTTTTCCTATAAAAAAGGAATTCACATGAAAACTATCCCGATATTCTGGGTTCGCATAAGGGGCATCACCTTCGGTGTGTAGCTGACAAATTTCTACATTGCGTAATTCTTCATGTCTTTCTGTTAAAGCACGAAGTAAAACTTGCGGTGCTGCGGCAGCTGCTTGAATATAAATTTTACTATTTGATTTTACGATTTTTACGGCCTCTTGCGCCGAAACTGACTTATACATAGGTTCCAATTTTAAAGTGCAAAGTTCGAGAAAAAGAATGAAATAAAAGCTGTCAAAAGTCATATTCCTAAAGATTACATAGCTTGTTTAAATTAAGTATCTTTGCCCATATTTTTGAATTATGATTATAGTAAAAACAAGAGAAGAGATAGAATTAATGCGTGAAAGTGCTTTAATTGTATCTAAAACTTTAGGAATGCTTGCCAAAGAGGTAAAGCCGGGTGTTACCACATTACAATTAGATAAATTGGCCGAAGATTTTATTAGGGAGCAAGGTGCTATACCTGGATTTTTAGGCTTGTATGATTTTCCAAATACGCTTTGTATGAGTCCAAACTCACAAGTTGTCCATGGGTTCCCAACAAATGAACCTTTGCAAGAAGGCGATATTATTTCTATAGACTGTGGTGCCATAAAAAACAACTTTTATGGTGATCACGCCTACACATTTGCTGTTGGCGAAATAGCTCCTGAAATTCAAACGCTTTTAGATGTTACCAAGCAATCTTTATATGAAGGGATTCGTGAATTTAAAGTTGGTAATCGTGTTGGAGATGTTGGTTATGCTATTCAAAAATACTGTGAAGACAGAGGTTATGGTGTGGTTCGTGAATTAGTAGGACACGGCATAGGCCGTAAAATGCATGAAGATCCCGAAATGCCAAACTATGGTAAACGTGGTCGTGGCAAGAAGTTTGTGGAAGGCCAAGTAGTTGCTATTGAACCTATGATAAACATGGGAACTCATAGAATAAAACAACATCGTGATGGTTGGACCATTACTACTTTAGACAATAAACCGTCGGCTCATTTTGAACATGATGTAGCTATTGTTGATGGCAAACCTGAATTGCTTTCTACGTTTGGATATATTTATGAGGCTTTAGGGATTGTGAGTGATGAGGAGGATGCGTTTAGACAGAAGGCGTTAGTGCTTTAATAATGAAGCAACTTTTTAAAACAATTCTTAACGTTATTCCTAGACCTATATTAATTAGGTTAAGCTATTTAGTACGTCCTATTTTAGCTTTTCTCATGAAAGGCAATACCTATACAGACCCTATTGATGGCAAAAGTTTTAAAGCGTTTCTACCATACGGTTACGGGAACCAGCGTGATAATGTGCTATCACCTTCTACCCTTTCTTTAGAACGCCATAGATTACTTTGGCTTTATTTACAAAATGATACCGAATTTTTTACCGCTAAAAAAAGTGTGCTTCATTTTGCACCAGAACAATGTTTTTTAAAACGCTTTCAAAAACTTAATAACCTCAACTATACAACAACAGATTTAGAGTCGCCAATTGCAGATGTGAAAGCAGATATTTGCAATCTTCCCTTTGAAGACAATAGTTATGATATTATTTTATGCAATCATGTTTTGGAGCATATTCCAGATGATACTAAAGCCATGCAAGAATTGTTCAGAGTTATGAAACCTGGTGGTTATGGCATATTTCAAATTCCACAAGATTTAAATCGCGATAGTACTTTTGAAGATGATAGCATTACCGATAAAAAAGAACGTGCTGCCATTTTTGGGCAATATGATCATGTTAGAATTTATGGTCGTGATTATTTTGATAAACTCCGAAACGTGGGATTTAAAGTTGAAGAATTGGATTATACGTCTACACTTTCTGATCCTGAAATAGAACGCTATTGCTTGGCCAAAGGCGAAATTATTCCGGTTGTTTATAAATAAAGATTGAATGACAACTTATCATAGGATAAAAGCCGAAATGTGCGCAGAATTTTACAGAGAAATCTTGCCTTTTTTTTTAATAACTAATACTGATTTTATAGTTAGAAAATTTTAACTATTAATTTAAATAGTACTTAAACTGAACTTCTAAAACCAACTAAAATGACACATCAAATTATAACTGCAACAGCTGCAATTTTTGGAATGTTAGCCGTAATTTTTGGTGCCTTTGGCGCACATGCTTTAAAGAAAACATTATCTCCAGATCAATTACAAAGTTTTGAAGTTGGCGTGAAATACCAAATGTATCATGCCATTGTATTATTAGCATTAGGTTTTAGCCCTTACACCGTAACCGCCACAACCTACTGGTGCTTTACTATTGGTATTATTTTATTTTCTTTCAGTATTTATGGATTGGTATTATCTGATGCTATAGGAAAAAAGCTTCGGGTTTTAGGACCAATCACACCTATTGGCGGCTTGCTTTTAGTTGCTGGCTGGTTTTTGATACTGGTTAATGCGTTTTTATTGGTAATTTAAAGCGGAATGATAAATAAATGCTGTTTAAGCTATTTATTTTTGAGCTCCTGAATTTCCAACATTATTTTTAATTAAAAAATCTTCCAAAACTACCAAGGACTTATCTTTAAAAATTAAATGGTCCTTTCCGTCCACTTCCTTAAGAATTTGAAAAGTGCCATTCGTGTTTTTGACAAATTTCGAATTCCCAGAATATGTACCACTTTTATTTTCTAAAGTTTCAAATTTAACGCCTTCAGTATCCATCCATAAACTATTACCGTCCTCAATAATTTGATATTTCCCAGAACAAAAAGGCCCTACAAATTTGTAATACGAGGCATCAAACATTTTTCCATTGTAAGTGTTTAAAAACCCATGAAGTTCCTTTTTACTATTATAAATAGGATGTAAACCTCCACCAAGCGCATTTCCTATAGTGTACCAATTTTTATCCATTCTAATTTCCAAATCACTATTGAATCTATCAATAATATCATTTTTCTTCATGGTCTTTAATTGATCTTCCATATTGGGATTGGCCATATATTTTTTCGTGTTTAAATCGTAAATAAACACATTGTTGGCATTACTTGGGTAGGTTACTAGCATACCATTTGAGCGCGGTAACATAACATGTCCAAAATCATAAGCTTGCGGTAAAAATTGGGTAACGCTTGGTAATTGGTAACCGTCTTTAGAAGCTGCGTTATATGCATATATTCGTGTAGGACGCTCCACATTATCTAATAAAAGAACAAAGCCATCATATTCTATAGCTTCTTTATACGTATTTGCCTCTACCAAAACCTGACCTAAATGATCCATAATTCCAACGTTTCCACCCTTAAAATAAACAGCTATATTATATGAATTAAAGGCACTAATACTATCCATATTAATTAAAAAGGTTTCGTATTCTGCGGTCCAAATGGCTGTTAAAGAATCTAACCGTCGTTGTTGTCTTTCCTGCTCCAATTTTTCAAGTCGCAATTTTTCATCTTCAATAGCGATGGCTTCCATAGCTTCTTCAATATTTACATACATTAATAACATATCCTGATATTCGGAGGTTTTGTTATCTGGATTCAAATCAAAATACAGTTGGGTTAAAATTTTAGCTTTTGTATAATCGCGAACCTCATTACTAACCATAGCGCCAACTCGGGCTACATTACTATCTTCAATTTCCTTAATATAGCGTCTAGCTTTACTAAAGTATTCCAATGCGCTATCTAAATCGCCTTCCAATAAACTTGCTTCGGACTTCTCGACATAAATAGCACCAATTTCGGCATCAGATTGTGAAAAAACAGGCAATGCTAAAAACAACAGGAATACAGGAGTAAATAAAAATTTCATACAAACGATTTAATTAGAAAATATACGGGATACGTATCGGAGCAGATGTGTATCAACATGTTATAATCTAAAATAACAAGAAGTTTACAAAGAAAAAATGTGTAACCAGAAGTTTTCGTTAATATGTTAAATTATTACTATAAAAAACACGTTATATAACTATAAACTTAATTTTCAGAAGGTTGAAGGTGTAAAAACACTAATTTTCAGGAAAACCATTTATAGAAACCGTTTCGAATTCGTTTAGGTCATTCTCAAAAATTAAAAACACTTTTAATTCGGGATGTGCTTTTAAAAATTCCTCAACTTTTTCTATTCCCATGGCTTTAAAAGCGGTAGCATACGCATCAGCAATCATACAATTTTCTGCAATGACTGAAATACTCAGCAAATTGGTTTTACTAGGATATCCTGTTTTGGTATCGATAATATGAGAGTAGCGATTTCCTTGGTCATCAATTTTAAACTTCCGGTAAGTTCCTGATGTTGCCATAGACTCATTTTTTAAGCTTATGGCGTTTAAAATGGATTGTTCACCATCAAAATGTGGCATTTCTACACCCACTTTCCAACTGCTTTGTTTTTCTATATTGGTACCACGCGTTCGGATTTCACCACCAATTTCAACTAAATAATTTTTAACATTTTTTGATTCTAAAAATAAACCAATTACATCCACGCCATACCCTTTGGCTATGGCATTAAAATCTATAAAAGTACTAGCGGGTTTGGTAATGGTATTATTTTTAATGGAAACCTTATTAAAACCAACACCAAGCATGAGGCTATCAATTTTAAGACTATCTAAAGCCATTATTTTTCCTTCAGGACCAAAATCCCAGGCGTTTACAACTGCTCCAATTGTAGGATCGAAAGCTCCATTAGTTGCGTGATAAATTGTTTTTGCGTTGTTGAAAACATTCAGAAAATGATCATCTACTGAAACGGTTTCATTACGGTTTAATTTTGAAATATCTGAATCTGAGATGTAGGTAGACATAGATGAATTGATAACCGCAAACAGACTATCAAATTGTGGCTGATAATTGACTTCCGAATCGTAAATAACCGAATACATGGTTCCAAAAACTGGTCCTGATAACTTGGTATTTGTGGGTTCTTGTTTACAGGAAACCAATATAATGAGCATTAAAAATAGAAACCCTAATTTTTTCATATTGAAATTTATTTTTTCATTTTTTGAAGTTGCCACGTCCTAGATTCCTGTTTGCCAACAACTAGGATCGCCATGACCGTTTAATTTAAGTTGGTTTCAATTACTTGAATTCCGTTGTATTCAATAAGGTACTCTTCGTTTAAATAGATAGGTAAATCTTCGCCATTTGGATTGCCTAACCCAACGCCAGCGTAGAGAACTTTAGCATCTTTTTCAGCTGCGTGTTTTTTAAAGGTTTCCATCCAAACTATGTCATAATTATTCGGGTTATCAGGCAATAAAACCGCCCGAATTATCACAAAAAAATATTGATTATTTTTATCAATACATACAAATTGCGGATGCCTTTTTAACTTACTATTAATGGCTACAAATTCAAAACCACGTTGCTCCAAATCTTTACCAACATGGTTCATGGCTAAATTATGACGCTCTTGTTCTGTGAGTTCTTTTTTCATAGTGCAAAATTACAAATTATTAAAAAACCAAAGAGAATAATTGCATTGAAACTTAAATCTCTATTGGATTTCTATGCTGACAGTTATTCCAAATAAAAAACCCAACATGACGATGTTGGGTTTTTAAATTTATATACGTTTTAATTTTACGGATATTATCCTCCAAAATCATCAAAACGAATGTTTTCATCTGGAATACCGAAATCCTCACCCATTTTTTGAACCGCTTGGTTCATTAATGGAGGTCCACAGAAATATAATTCGATATCTTCTGGTGCCTCATGATGATTTAAGTAATTATCAATTACACAGTTGTGAATGAATCCTACGAAACCATCACCAGGGGCGTCAATATTTTCTTTTACTTTCCAATTATCTTCTTCCATTGGTTCCGATAACGCTAAATAGAACTTAAAGTTAGGGAAATCTCTTTCCAACTCATTAAAGTGCTCTAAATAAAATAACTCACGTTTAGAACGTCCACCATACCAATAGGTTACTTTTCTACCTGTTTTTAAGGTTTTGAATAAGTGATATAAATGAGAACGCATTGGCGCCATTCCTGCTCCACCACCAACATACAGCATTTCTGCTTCAGATTCGTTGATAAAGAATTCACCATAAGGGCCTGAAATAATTACTTTATCGCCTGGTTTTTGAGCAAATATATATGACGACGCAATACCTGGATTTACATCCATCCAATCGTTTTTAGCTCGGTCAAAAGGTGGTGTTGCAATACGTACGTTTAGCATAATTTCGCGTCCTTCAGCTGGATAAGAAGCCATAGAATAGGCACGCTCTACGGTTTCAGTGTTTTTCATCACTAATGGCCATAATGCAAATTTATCCCATTCGGCTTGAAACTTATCTGGTGTGTCATGTTCTTCTGGATGCGCTGTGATATCCATATCTGAAAATTTAATTTCACAGCTAGGAATTTCAATCTGGATATAGCCACCCGCTTTATAACCCATATCTTCAGGAATTTCAACAACAAACTCCTTGATAAATGATGCCACGTTATAATTACGAACAACGGTAGCTTCCCATTTCTTTATTCCAAATACTTCTTCTGGAATTGAAATTTCCATGTCTTGTTTCACTTTTACCTGACAAGATAAACGTGCTCCTTCAGCCAATTCTTTTCTAGAGAAATGTGGGGTTTCTGTTGGTAATGCTTCACCACCACCTTCTAATACATGGCACTCACATTGAATACATGTTCCACCACCACCACATGCAGATGGTAAGAATATTTTGTTAGCTCCTAAAGTAGATAATAAGGTATCTCCAGAAGCTACTTCAATTTCTCGTTCTCCATTAATTAAGATCTTTACGGGACCTGAAGGAGATAATTTTTGTTTGACAACTAATAGTAAAGTTACCAGTAGTAAGGTTATGATTAAAAACGCTATTACTGTCGTTATTACTGTTCCTAATGTTCCTGTTGCTAAAATCATATTACTCTATTACTTTAGTGTTTTCAGCTAATTCTTTAGCGTCTTCAGTTTGTATTTCTTGTACTTGTGCTGTTGGCTCTGTTGATGGTTCCCCTTCTTCATCTCCACCGGTTAACATACCACCAAAACTTAAAAATCCAATGCCCATTAAACCTGTAATTATAAACGTAATTCCTAGGCCTCTTAATGGCGCTGGCACATTAGAATATCTAATTTTTTCACGAATGGCTGCAATGGCTAAAATAGCCAAGAACCAACCAATTCCAGAAGATATTCCATAGTTAAGTGCTAAACCAAACGTTTCAATTTCACGAGACTGCATAAATAATGAACCACCTAAAATAGCACAGTTTACTGCAATTAATGGTAAAAATATACCTAGTGAATTATATAAAGATGGTGAAAACTTTTCGACAATAATTTCTACCAATTGTACCATTGTTGCAATGGTTGCAATAAACATTATAAAGGAAAGAAAGCCTAAATCCATTCCAGAGAAACCTTCTCCGTTGGCACTTCCATCTATCCAAGCTAATGCTCCTGGTTGTAATAAATACTGATCTAATAACCAGTTTAAAGGTACGGTTATAGCTAATACAAATATTACAGCTGCTCCAAGACCTACGGCCGTTGCAACTTTTTTAGATACTGCTAAGTATGAACACATACCTAAGAATACCGCAAAGACCATGTTATCTATAAAAATGGACTTGAAAAATAATTCTAAATGCTCTATCATTTTTTTATTCTTTTAAATTTTCTACTGTAGTTTTTTAAGGTCTTTTAAAAACGACTAACTAATTTAGTCTTCTATTAAATCTTTATTTCTACTACGTTGTACCCAGATAATAAGTCCCACAATAATTAACGCCATTGGTGGCATTAGCATAAAACCATTATTTTCATATCCAAATGCATATACCCCTGTTGGTCCCGTTTCTGGACTTCCAATGGGATCTCCTAAGACTGGAATGCCAAACAGTGTCCCTGAACCTAAAAGCTCTCTAAAGAAACCCACTATAACCAAAATTACAGCGTAACCTAATGCGTTTCCAACACCATCTAAAAAGGATCTCCATGGCTTGTTTGCTAAAGCGAATGCTTCAAAACGTCCCATAATGATACAGTTAGTAATAATTAAACCAATAAATACGGATAGTGTTTTACTTAATTCGTATTGAAAAGCCTTTAAAACCTGATCTACAATAATAACTAAAGATGCAACAACAACTAGTTGTACAATAATTCTAATTTTAGACGGAATGATATTTCGCATTAATGAAATAACAACGTTACCAACACCCATAACAAAAAGTACAGCAATACTCATTACTATAGATGGTTTAAGCTCTGCTGTAATTGCTAATGCAGAACAAATACCTAATACTTGAATGGTAATTGGGTTATTATCTGATAACGGATCCGTAATTAACTTTAGGTCTTTTTTTGTAAGTAGTGCCATAATTAATTGTTGTTATTTTTTAAGTTCGTAAAGTATGGTAAGTACAATTTCAAATCCTTCTTAATCATTGCAGTTACACCATCTCCTGTAATTGTAGATCCTGCAATAGCATCAACTGCGTGATCATTTTTATCAGCATTTACAGGGTCATTATTTCCTTTGGCAACGGTAATTCCTTTAAATACCCCTGCATCCGTCAATAATCTTTCGCCATAGAAATCATCCATGAAATAACGTTGTTTAATGTTTGCACCTAAACCAGGTGTTTCACCAGCGTGATCAAAAAACACACCTCTAACAACCATTTCTTCATCTAGAGCTACAAAACCCCAAATAGCATCCCAAAGTCCTTTACCTCTAATTGGCACAACATAAACCGTTTTACCGTCCTGCTGACCTTTAAATAGTGGCAAGTATCTTGATTCACCATTTTTAGCTTTAGATTGCTCTTTTTTAATGTCTATTAAATAAGGTTCTTTTCCAGCACCTTGTTCTTTAGAACTCATGAATTCCTCACGATTCATTTCTTTTAAGATTTTGCCATCTTTTACTTCTAAAACAATTTGTTCAGAAATATTAGCTTCAAATGCTTCTGCAACTTTACTGGTAGATACAAAAGCGATATCTCCTGTACCTTCATTTTCATTTACTCCTAAAGCATACAATATATTCTGCTGCTTTTCTTTTCTTTCATTTTCTTCAATATTAGGTCTTAAAGACGATGCTGTAAACGCTAATAATGAACCTACAACGACTACCATTGCAATTGCAAAAAATATCGTGTATGAATTTTTATCTGTATTAACTGCCATAATTATGCTGTTTTAACTTTTAAACGCTTCATTCTACGTTTCACATTACCTTGTACCACATAATGGTCAATAGTAGGAGCAAAAACGTTCATTAATAAAATTGCTAAGAATACACCTTCTGGGTAAGCTGGATTAAATACACGAATCATAATAGATATAAATCCTATTAAGAAACCATAAATCCATTTTCCTTTATTGGTTTGTGAAGCTGTTACTGGATCGGTTGCCATATAAACGGCTCCAAAGAGTATACTACCTATGATTAAATGTTGCCAGAATGGAACACTCATTAACCCGTAGAATTTACTTGATTCTGATATCCAACCAGCATCTACAACACCGTTGAATATTAAGCCCATAACTAAAGCACCAATAAGCGTACTTACTATAATTCTCCAGCTTCCTACTTTTGTGAAGATTAAGAATAAGGCACCAATAATTATTAAGACTTTGGAGGTTTCACCAACCGAGCCTGGAATAATTCCCCAAAACATATCCCAATAGTCATACATTACTGAATTATTTTGAGCATATGAACCCAAAATGGTTTCACCTGAAATAGCGTCTGGTGTCCCTTCTAAAGCTTTTGCTCCATGAACCCAAACCTTAT
Source organism: Bizionia sp. M204 (assembly GCF_023205095.1). GTDB lineage: Bacteria > Bacteroidota > Bacteroidia > Flavobacteriales > Flavobacteriaceae > Algorimicrobium > Algorimicrobium hallyeonense. Next base: position 2,181,228 of record NZ_CP046242.1, read on the forward strand.
CTCCCGACATCCAAGTAGGATAGGCAAAAAACAAAAAGGCACGAATAGTTAATGCTGGGTTCAGGATATTCATTCCTGTACCACCAAAAACTTCTTTACCAATTACAACACCAAAAACAACGGCTGTTGCTAACATCCATAATGGAATATCCACTGGAACAATTAATGGCACTAACATGCCTGTTACTAAATAGCCTTCTTCTACTTCGTGACCTTTAATTACAGCAAATAAGAATTCTACTGCAAGACCTACACCGTAGGAAACGATTACCAATGGTAATACCGTCCAGGCTCCGATAATCAAGTTATCTAAAGTCCAAAACGATGCTCCTAAAAACCCTTTAGCCGATTCAATTTCTCCTAAAGCTAAATAATGCTGATAACCGGCATTAAAAATTCCAAATATTAAACATGGCACCAAAGCCATAATTACAATATTCATGGTTCTTTTTAAATCATCGGCTGCTTTAATATGAGTCCCATTATGCGTGGTCTCATTCGGCAAATACAAAAAAGTATGAAGTGCGTTAAACGCAGGAGCCATTTTGGTTCCTTTGTACTTCTCCTTTAAGTTATGTAAACTACTTTTTAAACTCATCTTTATATATATTTTTCATTTTACAGTGAAAATGAATCATTATCCAATTTCTTTTATCATCACGTCCAATCCTTTTCTGATAATGGCTTGGTGTGGTTGTTTAGACACGCAAACAAATTCAGTTAAAGCAAAATCTTCTGGAGCAACTTCGTACATACCTAAAGCTTCCATTTCGTCTAAATCCTCATACATACAAGATTTTAAAATCTGCAGTGGGTAAATATCTAATGGAAAAACTTTTTCATACGTACCTGTTAGCACAAAATTCCTATGTTCTCCATTTGTATTGGTATTTAAATCGTATTTTTTGTTTGGTGTTAACCATGAGAATGTTAACGCTCTAGATGTTGATATTTTATTGAAAACGGGCTTATTCCATCCAAAAAACTCATAATCATCACCTTCTGGAATTACGGTAATAGTATTACTGTAATAATCCAAGCTTCCGTCTGGTTTCACCTGTTTTCCAGATAATACGTTTCCAGAAATAATACGATCGTTTCCATCTTTATCAACGCCATTATCATAAACCATCGTGGCAACTTCACTACCAATTTTAGTTTTAAAATAACGAGGCTTTTTAACAGACGAGCCAACTAATGCTACCAAACGTTCTGCATTGAATTTACCTGTTAAAAGTAACTCACCAATAATGACTAAATCCTGCGGATTAATAGTCCAAACGGTTTCACCTTTATTTACAGGATCAATTTTATTGATTTGTGTTCCCACGTTTCCTACTGGATGTGGACCAGAAACCTTATGAATTGTAACACCTTTTAAACCTGCTAATGGCGAAGCCCCATTTTTAGCAACTGAAACGTGTACTTGGCCTTCCGTTAATTTTCCTAAAGCATTAACCGCCGCTTGCAGTTCCGCTTCTTTTCCTTGAAGTACGTAATCATAATCTGCAACTAAAGGCGCAGAAGCATATCCTGAAATAAAAATAGCTTTTGGCGATCTTTCTGGATTTGCAATAACATCATACGGTCTTTGCTTAATAAAAGGCCAACATCCTGATGCTAGTAAATGTGCTTTAATAGCCTCTGCGGTTGCAGATTCTACATTAAACACACCGTGATCAAGATAAACTTGCTCTTTATCGGCTTGGATTTTTAATGCTAAAATGCGACGTTTATCACCTCTTGGAATGTCCACTATTTCCCCTGATACAGGCGAAACAAACATAACAGCGTCTTGAGCTTTATTATAAAAAATAGGCTCTCCTGCTTTTACTTTGGTTCCAACTTTAGCAATTAATTTTGGCGTAACACCGTGGAAGTCTTCTGGTCTAACAGTGCAAAAATTACTAATAATAGCATTTTCAGTCGCCTTTTCAGCAGCACCTTTAAGCTTGATGTCTAGACCTTTTTTAATGGTAATGTCGTTTGACATATTTATAAATCTATTTGTTAATAGTAAAAAATATCATTCTGATTTTAATTGAGGTAAAAATCGGTGCAAATTTACGAAATTATACATCATTTTATACCAGACTTCCATGAAGTTTGTTATTTATACCTATTCTAAATAAGTAAAATTATTTAGGCATAAAAATTGTTTATCTTTATCCCTTAAAACAATTATTGCATGTTTAAATCTTTTCTATCGGTATTCCTTATAATTTGTGGTCAATCCGTTTTTTCTCAAATAGCACAGGAAGTGAACCCTCCGGGTTATATTAAATCCATCACCTTTCAAGGTCAAACACGCGAAAGTCAACTTCCTATTTTAGAATTAGGCCAACAATTAATCTTGGAGTTTGATGCTCTAAATGGTGATGAGGATGATTTCTATTATAAAATTGAACATTTTGATTATGATTGGACACCTTCGCAGCTCATGCAAACCGAATATTTAAACGGTATTGACAATCAACGTATTCGTAATTACGAAAATTCGTTTAACACCTATCAAATATATTCACATTACACCTTACGGCTTCCAAATCAGCGAACTCGCGGCTTAAAAGTTTCGGGTAATTACATGATTAAGGTTTACAATGATTTAGATGAACTGGTTTTCTCTAGAAAATTTATGGTTCAGGAAAATTTAGCAAACGTTGGTGTTTCCATTAAACGCTCCCGCGATGTTAGGCAAGTGGAGCGTATGCAAAGTGTAGATATTGTTATTAACTCTGGGAATTTGCAATTTAACAATCCGCTACAAACGGTAAAAACCTTAATTATTCAGAATAATAATTTAAATTCCGCCATTAGCAATGTTCCACCACAATACACATTAGGTAACGAATTAATTTACAAATACACCAAAGAAACCTTATTTGAAGGTGGCAACGAGTATTTTTACTTTGAAAATAAAGATGTTCGCGGTGCCAATGCTGCCATTCAATATATAGAGTTATTTGAATTGTACAGCAATTATTTATTTACCAATGTGCCGCGTTTTAATAAGCCCTATACGTACAATCCAGACATTAATGGCAACTTTTTAATTACGGCTATTGATGCCGAAAAACCAACCATAGAAGCAGATTATGCATGGATGCACTTTTCATTACTATTGGACGAATTACCACCAAATCAATCCGTTCATGTTTATGGTAATTTTAATAATTATGCCGTTGATGAGTTTACTAAAATGACTTTTAATCCTACAAAAGGTATTTATGAAGTGCCTATTATATTGAAACAAGGGTTTTACAACTACAAATATGTAATTGTAGACAATCAAACCGGTAAAATAAATGAAAGTGCCATAAGTGGTAGTTTTTGGCAAACGGAAAATGACTATAAGGTATTGGTTTATTATCGCGATTTAGGCGCCAGATACGACCGTATAATAGGTATAGGTGAAGGAAATTCCGTTAATATATCCAATTAAGCCGTCTGTTAATCGACTATAAACTAATTTTTTTTATTCTCGAGTAATATTTATTACATTAGCAAACATCTAAACCCTTGAAAACCCATTAATAGCATGGTTCAACAAGTTACAAAAGGCATCAAAATTTCTGTAGAAACCCATTTTGAAGGCACCTTTTATAAAGATTATAAAATTCAGTTTGCTTTTGGTTATAAAGTGACTATTGAAAATCAAAGCAAAAGCACCGTTCAATTATACGCTAGAGAATGGACTATTTTAGACGCACTAAATAATGTTGAAATGGTTTCAGGCGAAGGTGTTATCGGTAAAAAACCAATTTTAAAACCCGGCGAATTGCATACCTATACCTCTGGCTGCCTACTTACATCGCCATTTGGAGCTATGAAAGGATTCTATAATATGATTAATTTAGAAACGGAGAAGAAATTTAAAGTGGCTATTCCTACTTTCAGATTAAGCGCGCCTTTCGCATTAAATTAGTTTTAAATTATTAATTCAAAAAAGCATTTCCTTTTCAACAACCTTTTCAGCTTGTAAATTTGTGTATCGCATATTAACACGTGAGTACCGTTTTTCAACTTGGGTAATACTAGTAGTTTTAACAAATCCGCGGTCCATAATCAATCCAAATTCAGCATGCTGATAACCTGCTGTTTTATGAAACCGCATGATAGATTCTCCCTGATAATTAGTTTGCTTTTTAAAAGTATTAAACCATTCTAATCGCAATTTTTTCATGGACTCATCGTACAACGAGGAGGAAGACCAAATTCGCGGTTCATTTGGTAATTTCTCTAGATGTTTTTGATTCCCATCCCAAACCAATTGATAAAGATTTAAGGTTCTTTCCCAATCCACAATAAGCATAGTAAAAGGCTCAATATTCGTAAAACTATAGGTCTCAATTATCTTTAAAAAATTGGGCGCTACTAAAACATCTTTAACCACAACGCCTCTACTCAATCTGTAATAATCCTCTTGTTTATGAGCTGTAAAACCACCATTCAATAAACAAACTAATCGGCTTTTTTCGCTGACACCAATCCAGGTACCTCCAGCTTTTTTATCCTTCGGATAAAGTAGGGTTACATCATGCTCCAAATAGAAATCAGGCGCTAGCGTTTCACGTGTTAGCGACTCATCCCGATTTGAAGTAAATATAAAATCCGTATTGTTTTTAGGAATAAAGGTTACTGTACACATAATTAAACGGTTTCTAAATAAAAATGAAACTTACAAAAATAGACAAACTTTTAACGTGTTTTTAAGAGCCTTTCTATCAAAAAAATAGTTAAAAAATCGTACATTTGCAGCTCGAAAACAACATAAACAATTAAATACCAATATATTCATGGGAAAAGGATTCTTTAACGTACCACTAGCAGTAAATGAGCCTGTAAAAACTTATGCTCCAGGATCGCCAGAGCGCGATGAAGTTTTAAAAGTTTATAAAGACATGTACAACAGTAAAGTTGATGTAGGCATGTACATCAATGGGAAAGAGGTGAAAACTGGAAACACGAGAACAATGTCTCCTCCACATGATCATCAACATATTGTTGGAACCTATCATTTAGCCGAAAAATCTCATATTGAAGAAGCCATTTCTACAGCTTTAGAAGCTAGAAAAGAATGGTCTCAAATGCCATGGGAACAACGCGCAGGAATATTTTTAAAAGCTGCCGAATTAATTGCAGGTCCTTACAGAGCTAAAATTAATGCTGCAACCATGATTGCACAATCTAAAAATATTTACCAAGCTGAAATTGATGCAGCTTGTGAGTTAATTGACTTTTTACGTTTCAACGTACAATTCATGTCAGATATTTACATGGACCAACCAGAAAGCACAAGCGATGCTTGGAATCGTGTAGAATATCGTCCACTAGAGGGTTTCACCTATGCCGTAACACCTTTTAACTTTACTGCTATTGCTGGAAACTTGCCGTCTTGTATGGCATTAATGGGGAATGTTGTTGTTTGGAAACCAAGTAACAACCAGATTTTCTCTGCTAAAGTTATTATGGATGTCTTTCAAGAAGCTGGTGTTCCAGATGGCGTAATAAACGTTGTTTTTGGTAATCCAGGTATGATTACAGATACAGTTATGGCTAGTCCAGATTTTTCTGGTTTACATTATACAGGTTCAACACCAGTGTTTCAAGATTTATGGAAACAAATTGGGAATAATATAACAAATTATAAAACGTACCCAAGAATAGTTGGTGAAACGGGTGGGAAAGATTTTGTTGTAGCGCACAAATCTGCAAACGCTAAACAAGTAGCAACAGCTATTTCTAGAGGCGCTTTTGAATTCCAAGGTCAGAAATGTAGTGCAGCTTCTAGAGGTTATATTCCAAGCAACCTTTGGGAAGATGTTAAAAAATATATAATTGAAGACGTGAAGTCCTTTAAGATGGGATCTCCAGAAGATATGGGGAATTTTATTACAGCGGTTATTAACGAAAGTTCATTTGATAAATTAGCGAAGTATATTGACAACGCAAAATCAGATAAAGATGCTGAAATTATTGTTGGTGGAAATTATGATAAATCCAAAGGATACTTTATTGAGCCTACGGTTATTGTAACAACCAACCCACAATATACAACGATGGTAGAGGAGTTATTTGGCCCAGTTATGACCATTTATGTATATGATGAAAACGACTTTTCAGAAACATTAAAACTAGTAGACCAAACTAGCGAATACGCTTTAACAGGCGCTATTTTAGCTACATGTCGTTATGCAGTTCAAGAAGCTACCAACGCGCTTCAAAATAGTGCTGGTAACTTTTATATTAATGATAAACCAACAGGAGCTGTTGTTGGTCAGCAACCATTTGGAGGTGCCAGAGCATCTGGAACAAATGATAAAGCTGGATCAGCACAAAACTTGTTACGTTGGGTATCACCTAGGTTAATTAAAGAAACATTTGTAACACCAGTTGATTACAGATATCCATTTTTAGGAGAATAAATATTTAAATATAAGTTTCCAAAAACCCTTAACAGTACCTGTTAGGGGTTTTTTTATGTCGTTTATCCAAAGTTTTAGTACTAATCCATTTCAGGCAGTATATTTAAACAATCAATACATCTATACATATGAAAATAAACTACTTTTTATTAGTCGCGCTGCTTACCATATCAGCGTTTTCGCAAAACAATAAAACTTTCGAAAAATTTGATACAAAGGGAATGGAAACAAGCATTTTGGTTCCACAATCTCCCATTGTTAATATTACAGATTACAATAACAAAACGCTAAACACCTATAGTTTTTACCAGGCGTATAAAACCATAGCACAAAACGATTTCCAAGACCGTTTTAAGCCACTTTCTAGTTTAAAAGAAGACAGTAAACAAAGCCATTTCACGAATTATATTCCATTGGCAATTTTGCTTTCAGATTTTGAATCTATTACCGAACAAGCTTTCCGAAATCAAGTAGTAACAAGAGATGCGCAAGGCTTCATTATTCGTAGAAACACAAGTGAGGCTATTTTTGAAAAAAGAAACCTGTCTATTGCCGCGCCGCTTAGAGCAAAGCACAAAGGATTAGAAACGACGTTTTCAATAGCGTCAAAACATATTTTTAATGCAACAGAAAATGCCATTGAAGCCATTGCCATTAATTTTGATGATGGTCAAGATTTCAGGCCAATACCAACTAATCAAAATATACAAGTTTCCTATTTAGAGGCTGGAGATAAAACACTAACATTTCAAATAACATTAGCTGATGGATCCATTATTTACCGTCAAGCAACTATAGAGATAGCTTATTCTAATGCCGATTTAGAACGAAATTTTAATCGTGTAATATCAACATTTAATTCAACTATTACACCAGACCTTTCGCCTTACGGAGAAACCACATCTTATCCTGGAACAGGTGAATACGAACTATTTTTAAGCGCTGATAATATTTTAGACAAACCTATTATTTTAGTCGACGGTTTTGATCCTGCTGATGGACGTGACATTGCTGGAATTTATGAACTACTAGATTTTGAAGAAAATGGGACCACCTCTAATTTAGGGGATTTGGTAAGGGACGAAGGTTTTGATGTGGTCATTCTGAATTTCCCAGTGTATACGCGCGCAGCTGATAATAAAGTTATTGATGGTGGCGTTGATTTTATTGAACGAAACGCCATGCTTTTAGTAGAATTAATTAATAGCATAAACGCACAAAAAATTGGCGTGGAAAACAATGTCATTATTGGGCCAAGTATGGGTGGTCTAATTTCAAGATATGCCATAAATTATATGGAGAATAATAATTTAGATCATGAAACTAGGTTATGGATTTCTTTTGATTCACCTCACCATGGTGCCAATGTGCCCATCGGGTTTCAACACCAGTTTAATTTTTTAGCTTTTGGACTTGATGATTTTGCTGTTTTAGGCGATCAAAATGTGGAAGAATTGCAACCTATTATTGATGGTATGTTACGCTCTTCTGCTGCTAGACAAATGTTGGTAGATCAGTTTGAACCGCATATTACAAATAGCGATGGTGTTACTTTTAATAGCGCTTTAAATTTACCGCAACAACATCCTTACAAAGCCATTTTGGACACGAGAATGAATAGTTTAACCGCATCTGGATTTCCAGAGTTAACACGAAATATTTCAATTATTAATGGAAGTGGTATAAATTCTAGATACCAAGATAATACAGCAGCTGCAAATAATTTAAATCCTGGCAGTCGTATTCTTAATGCAAATATTGATGTAATAACAGGTGCCGAATTAAAAGCCGAAACACGTTTTACACCTAATGCAGGTTCACAAGTTTATAGTAGTAAAGTACATTTGGATTTTGCTTGGTGGTTTCCTTTAGCCAACGACCGTATTAACAATGCCACATCCCGAGCCCCAAGCTTTTCTAATGGTGTGGACGCTGCTTCTGGTGGATTATTTGACATTTTGAGCTTGACTGAAGATTTATCCACAGATGGTTTGGTGGGCGATTTTCTAAACGCGCTCTCCACAGATTATTTTAATTTTATTCCAAGCGTCAGTTCTATGGCTTTTGAAATTACTAATAATGAAATCGATTGGTTTCATACGCCAAGTAATGTTACAACCGCTCGTGCAACAACCAGCACCACACCTTTTGATGCTTGGTATATGCCAAATGAAAATGAACCACACGTAACATTAACACCTCAAAATGTTGATTTTGCTATAAACGAAATTATTCTAGAAACATTACATACAGATTCATTTTCTGAAAACTTTATGAAACTGGAACAAAATCCGGTTTCACAAAGTTTTACAATTTTAAGTTCACAAACCTATAACAATGCCAATATATCCATAGTAGATATTACCGGGAAAACAGTTTTACAATTAACTTTAAATGTAACCCAACGTACTAACGTTCCGTTCCAAATGGCTTCGGGATTGTACATTTTAAATGTAGAAAGCGACGGCAATCAAATTTTAAAAACAAAATTATTAGTTAAGTAAACAATACTGAATTTTAATTAAAAGAGGCTGTTTTAATAATAGCAACTTAATGTCCAACTTAGCGCAGTAGAAGTTTTCATGTTTTTATAACACAAACATTTCCACTGTACTCAATGTGACATTTAGAATGAAAATTTACTTTTCAGACAGCCTCTTTTTTATTTTTGTAAAATTTTATTCCAATTCAAAATTAAACATATTACCCTTTAAACTTAATGGGTAAATGCACCACCTTTTTAGTCTCGAAAAATGCTTCCGAATAAAAATCGGAAATATTATAAATCGTTGCTAATTTATAGTCTTGGAGTTCTTCCGATAAATCGCCTCCTTTTAAATACAAAATCCCATTTTTAAGTTCATGGTTTTGTTTCTTGGCAACTTTACCTTTTATCCAGTGCACAAAAGTTGGCATGGCAGCCACGGCTCTGCTAATAATGAAATCGTAGGTATCTTTGATTTCCTCAACTCGGGAATGCGTAGTTTTTACGTTAATCAGCTCTAATCCAGCAACAACCTCATCCACCACTTTCAATTTTTTAGCAATACTATCTACCAAATGAAATGTGCATTCTGGATATAAAATAGCTAGTGGAATACCTGGAAAACCACCTCCAGTTCCAACATCCATTAATTTAGTTCCTGGTTTAAAATCAATCACTTTTGCAATGGCCAAAGCGTGCAAAACATGGCGTAAATACAACTCATCAATATCCTTTCTCGACACAACATTTATCTTCAAATTCCAGTCTTGATATAAGGCTTCTAATTGCGTAAATTTAGCAATCTGATCTTCCGTTAGGTCGGGAAAATACTTTAAAATGAGTTCCATATTCTTCGATTTTCGACAAAAATAGGTAATTTTTTGTGCATATTTTTATGAAAACTTTGTGTTCATAACGGCTCATTATAATTATATTTGCATAAATATGTGTTACAACCTGGTTTGTAAGTACATTTTAAATAACACAGTATGACAAATAAAACCCTTTCTTTCTCAAGAAATGATTCTGCAAAATTCTTCAGAACATTGAATAAGCGCGTGAATGATTACTTCAAAGAAAATAATATAAAAAAAACAGGTAATTGGACTTTATACATAAAAGCCATAATCATGTTTACCCTACTTTTAGGGCCTTTAGTCCTTTTATTAACCGTAAGCATGCCTGGCTGGTTGCAAATAATTTGTATGGTAGTCATAGGAATTGGAATTGCTGGTGTTGGAATGAACGTGATGCATGATGCTAATCACGGATCTTTTTCTAGTAAAAAATGGGTAAATACCTTAATGGGAAGTAGTATCCATATTTTAGCTGGAAACGACTACAATTGGAAAGTTCAACATAATGTTTTACACCATACCTACACAAATATTCAAGGTCATGATGAGGATATTGATGCAGGACGAATTATCCGATTCTCAAAACATTCTAAATGGATGAAAATCCACCAATACCAAAAGTATTATGCATTTTTACTTTATGGACTATTAACAGTAAACTGGGCAATTACAACCGATTTTAAACAGACCTATGTTTACCTGAAAAGAAAATTATCTTATGGTGATTTTCCTAATCCAGCAACACAATGGACGAAATTAATTATTGGTAAAATATTATATTATTCACTTTGGGTAGTTTTACCATTAGCTTTAGGCTTTGCCTGGTGGAAAGTGTTAATCGGATTCTTAATTATGCATTATACAGCTGGTGTAATTTTAAGTGTTATTTTCCAATTAGCGCATGTCATGCCAAATACGGAAATGCCTTTACCTGATGAAGAAGGAAACATGAAAAACACATGGGCTATTCATCAATTATTTACCACCTCTAATTTTTCACCAAAAAGTTGGATTGTAGAGTTTTACACAGGCGGTTTAAACAGACAGGTAGAGCACCATTTATTTGCTCATATTAGTCATGTTCACTATAAAAACATTGCTAAAATAGTGAAAGAAACGGCGCATGAATTTAGCTTACCTTATAATGAATACAATTCTATTTGGACAGCTATAGCAGAACACTACAACCAATTAAAAACACTTGGTGCAAAACCGAGTATGGCTTAATTTTCATTTACTTTTAAAAAGATATTTCTAATGAATGTACTTTCAGATAGAGTTTTAAACATGGCCACGTCTGCCACATTAGCTATGGCAGCTAAAACGCGCGAATTACGTGCGGAAGGCAAAGATATTATTGGTTTGAGTTTGGGTGAACCAGATTTCAATACACCAGATTATATTAAAGAAGCGGCTGTTCAAGCCATTCATGATAATTACAGTTCCTACACACCAGTTGATGGTTATGTAGAACTAAAACAAGCCATTATCACCAAATTTAAGCGTGATAACAATTTAACCTATACCTTACCACAAATTGTGGTGTCTACAGGTGCTAAACAAGCACTTTACAATGTGGCACAAGTAATGATTAATAAAGGTGACGAAGTTATTTTACCATGTCCATATTGGGTAAGTTATGCAGATATTGTTGAGCTTGCCGAGGGCGTTCCTGTAGAAGTACAAACCAGTATTGCCACCGATTTCAAAATGACACCTGCACAATTGGAAGCAGCTATTACACCAAGAACAAAAATGATTTGGTATAGCTCTCCTTGTAATCCAAGTGGCTCGCTTTACAGCAAAGAAGAATTACGTGCTTTAGCCGATGTGCTTCAAAAACATCCAAATATTTATGTGGTTTCTGATGAAATTTACGAGCATATTAACTTTACAGAAAACGGTCATGCTAGTATGGCCCAATTTCCAGATATGTTTGATAGAACCATAACTATAAATGGCGTTTCTAAAGCGTTTGCTATGACAGGCTGGCGAATTGGGTATTTAGGTGCGCCAGAAAACATAGCACGTGCTTGCAACAAAATGCAAGGTCAAGTAACTAGTGGTGCTAACAGTATTGCACAGCGTGCGGTAATTACAGCTTTAAATGAATCGCCAACGCGCGTTAAGTTCATGATAGATGAATTTCATATTCGTCGCGATTTGGTTTTAACCTTATTGGATGATGTGCCTGGGTTTATAAATAATACCCCAGAAGGTGCTTTTTATGTATTCCCTAATATTTCGGCTTTCTTTGGAAAAACCCTAAAAGGAACCACCATTAACAATGCAACCGATTTCTCATTATTCTTATTAGAACACGCCTTGGTAGCAACGGTTACAGGTGATGCGTTTGGCGCACCAGATTGCATTCGCTTATCTTATGCAGCGAGTCAAGCACAAATTATTGAAGCTATTAAGCGAATTAAAGAGGCTGTGACTTAAAGATTAATAGCATTTATTAGTTGAATAAAAAAAATCCACTTCGCTTGAAGTGGATTTTTTTTATTTTTAAATTACCTATTCCTCCAAAAGAAAGGTGTTAATAAAATCAAAACTGTAAACAACTCCAAACGCCCAATTAGCATTAAAAAAGCGGCCCACCATTTACCCAAAGCTGGTAAGGCAGCGTAATTATTAACTGGGCCAAAATCGCCAAAAGCTGGACCCACGTTTCCTAAACTAGAAGCTGCAATTCCTATGGAAGACATGAAGTCTAATCCAAACATAGAGAACACTAAAGAACCTACAATAAAGGACAGCATATATAAGATAAAGAAGGCAAGAATATTAAAAACAATATCTCCTGAAACCGCTCTAGAATTATAACGAACAGGCAAAATAGCATTGGGATGCAAAGCACGCTTAAATTCTAAAAAACCATTGCGTATTAAAATTAAATGGCGCACTACTTTTACCCCACCCGATGTGCTTCCTGCTGAACCACCTAAAAACATCAACCCAAAAAAGAATACCACTAAAAATGGTGACCATAAGGTATAATCGGCTGTAATAAAACCTGTGGTTGTTACAACACTTAAAACTTGAAACATGCCATGTCGTAGGGCACTTTCTGCTTCACCCCAAACCATGGGATGTGCTATGGATGATATTGTTGGATCTGCTTTAAAATAAATAATGGTACTCGCAATGATGGTAAAAATCACAATAAAAGACAGATAGAGCTTAAACTCGTCATCTTTTAGTATTTTCTGAACCTTCCCTTTAAAGGCAAAATAGCTTAAAACAAAATTAGTTCCAGCTAAAAACATAAAAAGGATAATGATATACTGAATAACCGGTTGATCATTCCAATAGGCAACACTCGCATTTTTGGTTGAAAACCCACCAGTAGATAAGGTACTCATAGCATGATTCATGGCGTCAAACAAATTCATTCCGGCCACTTTTAACAAAATAGTTTCTGCTACGGTATACCCAAAATAAATGAGCCATAACCGTTTGGCTGTATCGGTAATTCTTGGATGTAACTTATCGGCATTAGGTCCTGGCGCTTCAGCCGCAAACAACTGCATACCTCCTATTCCTAACAAGGGCAAGATAGCTATGGCTAAAACAATTATTCCCATCCCGCCTATCCAATGTGTCATACTACGCCAAAAAAGAACCCCTTTTGGAATAATTTCAATATCATTCAAAATGGTGGCACCTGTTGTAGTATAGCCAGACATAGTTTCTAGAAAGGCGCTGGTAAAATCCGGAATAGCACCTGTAAAAACATAAGGTAAACAACCTGAAAGCGCCATGATTAGCCAGCCAAATGTAACGACCACATAGCCTTCACGCTTATCCATGATTTTTTTATGATCACGCGTGGCATACATCAACGAAACGCCTAATAAAAGCGTACTAATACCCGCTAAAAATAATGGAAACGTAACGCCATCTTTATAAATATAGCTGATGAGTGTAGACACGAGCATAAAGCCACCATTAAATAAAAGCAGCAAACCTAAAAAGTGAAAAATGATTTTATAGTTCAGTTTCATACTTACAAGAACAGTTTTTCAACTTCTTTAATAGAACGTGGTAATCCGCAAATGACGACCAAATCTCCTTCCTGGATCTTAAAATCTCCCAATGCAATATTTCCAATCCCATCTCTTATAACGCCCGCAATAATAGCAGATCTTGGAAAGCCCGCATCTTTAATTAATTTATTGCAAATTTTTGAACGCGCTTTCACTTTAAATTCTAAAAGCTCGGCATCCATATTATTTAATTTGGTCATAGCTAATACTTCACCACGTCTCACGTATCTAAAAATGGTATTAGCAGCTAATAATTTTTTATTTATTAGAGTATCAATACCTATGGATTGCGACAACTCAAAATAATCCATGTTTTCAACCAAGGAAATAGTTTTTTTAACACCTTTTGATTTGGCTACTAAACTCGACATAATATTAATTTCGCTATTCCCTGTTACGGCAATAAAGGCATCCATTGCACCCATGTTTTCTTCATTCAATAAATCAACATTCCGGCCATCACCATTTATAACTAGTACATTTGGCAATTCATCCGCAATATCAAACGCGCGGTTTTTGTCTTTTTCAATCAGCTTCACGTTAAAACCATTAGCCGATAAATCACGAGCTGTTTTATAACCAATTTTACTACCACCAAGAATCATTACATTCTTAATTTCTGTATTGGTTTTACCTGTAATTTTACATAATTCTTCAGCACCACCTTCCGATGTTATAAACACTACGTGATCGCCTTCCTTTAATTGGGTATCACCTCTTGGAATAATAGTATATTGTGTTCCAAAGCGTTGAATTGCGATTGGCACAAAATGTATATCTGGAAATATTTCGGCTGCTTCCTGAACCGTTTTCCCTGCAAAAGGCATGGTTCTAGATAGATCTAATCCCACCATAGTTAGTGCACCATCTTCAAAAGCATAGGTATCACTAAATGCAGACTGGGATAGTAATAATCTAATTTCAGCCGCGGCTAAAGCTTCTGGTGAAATTAGTTCATCAATACCAAATTTAGTAAAACCTACTTCATCTTTATGTTGTATAAACTCGGTGTTGGAAATCCTGGCAATGGTTCGTTTGGCTCCTAACTGTTTTGCCAATACACAAACCGTAATGTTTGTTGTTTCTGAAGATGTTACGGCAATTACCAAATCACTTTGGGCAACACGTGCATCTTTTAAAATAGAAATGGAAGTTGCATCGCCTTTCATAACCTTTATATCCAAATGATTATCTGCATTAAGCAAACTTTCTTTGTTGGTATCTATCAGCGTAATTTCTTGCGATTCAAAGGATAATAGTTTTGCTAAATGAAATCCAACTTCACCAGCACCCGCAATAATAATTTTCATCTGTTTACGTTTATTGTTTTTTCAATGGTCAGATGGAACCTTAAATAATTAAACCTAGTATTACCTCGCATCTTAATGCAAAAATTTAATCAATTTCAGTTTCACGTAGTTTTTTTCTAAAAAGTAGTACAAAGATAAAGCAAAAAATAGGACTTCTATAAATTTCCATGGGTTATAATAAATTACCATGTAGTTGTTTAATGGTTATGTAATAGTTTATATTTGCAAAAAAAATAAAAGTTGTCGAAAGTAAATCCATATAAAGATAGTAACCTAGGAAAGAAAGAACAGGTTACAAAAATGTTTGATACTATTTCTGGAAATTACGATGGTTTAAATCGTGTTATTTCCTTTGGTATTGATGTGTCTTGGCGAAAAAAAGTACTCGCTATTATAAAAGCAAGTAATCCTGAAACCATTTTAGATATTGCAACGGGAACTGGCGATTTGGCTATTATGCTTGCTCAAACCAATGCCAAAAAAATTGTGGGTTTTGATATTAGTAGCGGTATGCTAGAAATAGGCAAACAAAAAGTAGCTCATAAAAATCTAGATAATAAGATAGACATGGTTTTAGGCGATTCTGAAAACATGCCGTTTGAAGATAATTCTTTTGACGCCATTACGGTTGCCTTTGGTATTCGAAATTTTGAAACCCTAGAAAAAGGCTTATCTGAAATTCATCGTGTGCTAAAACCTGGAGGCACTTTTGTGATTCTTGAAACCTCCATGCCAACCAAAACACCTTACAAACAAGGTTATAAATTTTACACTAAAAATATTTTACCAGTTATTGGTAAATTGTTTTCAAAAGACAAAACAGCCTATGCTTATTTATGCGAATCTGCTTCTGTTTTTCCTTTTGGTGAGGAATTAAACAATATTTTGCGTAAAATTGGGTTTACTAATGTGAATGACTTGCCACAAACATTTGGTGTGGCTACTATTTATACATTATCAAAATAGTTTTATGAGAAAACACCTTGTCCTTTTTGGGTTTATTTTACTATCGCAAGTAGCTTCGGCACAATTATTTTCAAAAGAAAAAATCAGGAATCTGGAAACTGAAGATAAAAGGCTTTTAAGTTATGGTTTCTTTTTAGGGTACAACAGTTATGATTTTAATTTTGATTATAATACGGATCAGGCTGATATTTTAGTAGAAAAAACAGGAGGCTTTAGTGTTGGTTTAATTGGAAATCTGCGTATTATGGAATACATGGATCTACGTTTTGAGCCTGGTTTATATATTACAACACGGAATTTAGTTTACGATGAAAGTTATTTTCAAGGTATGGAATTTACGGATACGGATTTAAAGCGCGAAGTAAAATCTACCTACATCCATTTTCCGTTGTTAATGAAATTTTCTACCAAACGTATCAATAATTTTAAGCCGTTTGTGGTTGCGGGATTATCTACAGCTTTAAATTTATCGAGTAACGAAAATAATCCAGACGATAATAGCAGCGGACAATTTAGAACTAAAAAGAATATGTTCTTTTACGAAGTTGGCTTTGGGGTGGACTTTTATCTTTACTTCTTTAAATTTACACCATCTATCCGCGGCGTTTTTGCACTTAATGACGAAATTATTCAAGATAAGGACCCTAACAGTCCTTGGACAAGCAATGTAAATACTATGAAAACGCGTGGTGTGTTTTTAAACTTTACGTTTCAGTAATTGTTAGTTGTTAAAAAATGGCATAGTTCCCGTTTCAACTCAATAACTAACATCTTAACAATTAACCCCTTTTAAATTCACTCAACAAAACAGCCGTTGCAGTAGCTACATTTAAGCTTTCAGTAGCTTGAATTGCGCCAAAGCGTGGAATACTAATGCGTTTTGTGATATGTTTTTCAATAGGTTCAGAAATGCCATTAGCTTCATTTCCCATAACTAAAACGCCTTCTGGAATTAATGCTTCATTATACACATTGTCACCATCCATAAAAGCACCATAAATTGGGGATGTAGTCGCGCTCAAATACGCATTCAAATCTGTATAGCTAACTTGCACGCGCGTAATAGAACCCATGGTTGCTTGAATAACCTTTGGGTTATAACAATCTACGGTTTGTTCACTACAAACTAAATTTTGAATTCCAAACCAATCGCATAACCTGATAATTGTTCCTAAATTTCCTGGATCACGAATATCATCCAGGGCTAAAATAAAACCGCTTTTTGGTAGCCTTTCAACTTGAGGAATTTTAAAAATAGCCAAAGCTTGGTTGGGTGTTTTTAAGAAACTGATTTTCTTTAAATCCGTCTCTGAAATAAGCGTTTCCAAATCAGCATCCAAATTACATGTTGAAACGGTATATACGTGATGTAACTCCAAATTAGAATTTAAAAGCTCCGCTATAGTTTTTATACCTTCAGCCACAAACAATCCATGTTGCTGTCTGTACTTTTTTTGTTTTAAACTCGTTATTAGTTTTATTTGGTTTTTTGATAACATGAAACCGATTTTAATTGGTGCAAACAAAATTAGAAATAATAAAACACAAACCTTTCAAAATGTGTCATTATATATATGCTTTATTTCCGTTGAAATAATGTATTTTTGAGGCAATTATTATATTATTTGTCAGTCCAAATTACATACCAAAAGCATCACTAAATTTTTATAAATCAGTATCCTTGAGAATACATTCTTCAAAAATAGCCTTTTATATTACGTTCGCTCTGTTTTTTGTGTCTTGTAATACCATAAAACATGTTGGAGAAGATCAGCAACTACTAACTAGCAACACCGTTACGGTGAATGATAAGGTAAATAATACGGAAACCATTAACAATTTACTTTACCAGAAACCAAACCGAAAACTATTAACAATTCCCATTCGGTTACATATTTACAATTTAGCACGGCCAAATATCGATTCTATTTTAAAAGCGAATATTGCTAAAAAACCCAATCGTGAGGAAAACTTGGAGCGCTTTCTGTCCAAAAAACAACTAGATCAATACATAGAATCTAGAAAAGGTATTAACACCTGGTTAAAAACCACCGGCGAAGCGCCCGTTATTTTAAATGATGAAAAAACCAAACGTTCTATAAATCGGTTGGAAGCTTACTATTTTCATAACGGTTGGTTTACAGCCAAAGCAACATCAGAAACCACAAAAATAGATTCCAGTCGTTCTAAAGTGGATTATTATGTAACCACAGGCGATCCTTATATAGTTGATTCTTTAAGCGTGAAAATAGCATCACCAGCAATAGACACCTTATATAATGAATCTAAAAAACAATCCCATATTCAATTAAACAAACAGTATAAAACGTCAACGTTTGAACAAGAAAAGGATCGATTAACAGATTACTTTAGAAATCATGGTGTCTATCATTTTAGTGAAGATTATATATACTTTGAAATGGACACCATTGACACAGATAAAAAAGTAAAAGTTGAATTACAAATTCAAGATCGACTCATAAAAAATGATGATTCCTCCAGGCGTGAACCGTTCACTATTTACAAAATAAAAGACGTTAACATTTATACAGACTATTCCTATCAAGATCGGAATAAGATGCAAAAAGACTCTACGAAATTTAAAGGTTACAACTTGTTTAGTAATGACAAATTACGCTTCAAGCCAAAAGCTTTAACAGATGTGGTTTTCATTACGCCCGATTCCACCTTTAGAGATAGCGACAGGACTTTATCTTACAGGCATATTTCAGAATTACGAACCTTTAAATACCCAAACATTGAATATGTTGAGAATCCCGATACCACTCTAACCGCCAATGTCTACTTAACACCTTTAAAGAAATTTGGTTTAGAATTTAGTGCTGAAGTATCTCAAAGTAACATTCAAACTATTGGACTGTCCTTTAATCCTTCTGTGCTTATGCGAAATGTTTTTGGTGGTGCCGAAACCTTACAACTAACAGCCTTCGGATCCATAGGAGCTTCAAAAGATGGCGCCAATGATGATGATAAGTTTTTTGATATTAACGAATGGGGTGCCGATTTAAAATTAACGGTTCCGCGTTTATTGCTTCCATTTAATACCCAGAAACTCATTCCAAAAAGCATGTCACCCAGCACACGAATGAGTATTTCCACTTCCAGCCAAACCAATATTGGATTGGATAAACAAACGCTTTCTGGAACACTTAATTACCGCTGGAAACCGAATTTTAAAGTCACCAACCGATTCGATTTATTTAGTGTTCAATATGTAAAAAACTTAAATCCAGATAATTATTTCAATGTATATAGCACATCCTATAATACTTTGAATGACATAGCTCAAGATATTAATTATATTGGGCCTAATGATGAGTTAGGCATACCAGATCAAGCCAATGAATTTATTCAAGAATCTATAGGCGACAACCCGCCAAATGGCTTGACTTCAGACAATATTCAGAATATTAACTACATTAATGAACGTCAGGAACGTTTAACAGAAAACAACTTAATCATTGCTTCTAGTTATAATTATGTAAGGGATAATAGAACAAGTTTATTCGACGAGAATTTTTCCATTTTTAGAGGAAAAATAGAATCGGCAGGAAATTTACTTTCTCTGGCGTCCAATGCTTTTGGAAGTCCAAAAAACGCGAATGATAATTACGAGATTTTTGATGTTGCCTATTCACAATATATTAAAACCGAATTCGATTATATTAAACATTGGGATTTAGGCAAAAAACAAGTTTTAGCACTTCGAAGCTTTTTTGGAATTGCCATTCCTTATGGTAATTCAAACAGTATTCCCTTTTCAAAAAGTTTCTTTGCAGGAGGTACTAATGACAATCGCGCATGGACTGCCTACAGTTTAGGCCCTGGAAGCTCAGACAGTAATGATGAATTTAATGAAGCCAACCTGAAGTTAGCCTTCAATTTAGAATACCGGTTTAATGTATTTGGCGATTTTTATGCCGCCTTTTTTGCCGATGCCGGAAATATCTGGAACGTTTTGGATAATATTGAAGACCCACAAGCAACCTTTACCAGTTTTCAATCTTTAGAAGATATTGCCTTAGGAACAGGATTTGGATTGCGTTACGATTTTGGCTTTATTATTTTCCGTTTTGACACGGGCTTTAAAACCTACGATCCGTCTTACGAAATGGGCAACCGCTGGCTAAATGATTATAATTTCACCAATGCTGTTTATAACATTGGTATCAATTACCCGTTTTAAGCTATTAATTTTATTATTTTTGTTTCTTTAAAACCACAAATTATGTCACATTCTATTAAACCAGGCGTTGCTACTGGACACGAAGTTCAAGCCATTTTTAAGTTAGCTAAAGAAAAAGGCTTTGCCTTACCAGCTGTAAATGTTGTTGGTTCCAACTCAATAAATGGTGTTCTGGAAACGGCTAGAGATTTAAATGCGCCCGTAATTATTCAATTTTCAAATGGTGGTGGTGTTTTTAATGCTGGAAAAGGCTTAAGTAATGAAAATCAAAAAGCCGCTATTGCTGGTTGCATTGCAGGTGCTAAACATGTGCATCTAATGGCAGAAGCCTACGGTGTTCCGGTTATTTTACATACCGATCATTGTGCTAAAAAACTATTGCCTTGGATAGATGGTTTATTGGATGCTAGTGAAGTGCATTTTAAAGAAACTGGTAAACCACTTTACAGCTCGCACATGATTGATTTAAGTGAAGAGCCAATTGAGGAAAACATAGAAATTTGCAAACGCTATTTAGAGCGCATGAGCAAAATGGGCATGACCCTTGAAATTGAATTAGGTATTACAGGTGGTGAAGAAGATGGTGTAGATAATACGGATGTGGACGATTCTAAATTATACACACAACCCGATGAAGTTGCTTACGCCTATGAAGAATTAAGTAAAGTAAGCGATCAATTTACAATTGCGGCAGCCTTCGGAAATGTACATGGTGTTTACAAACCTGGGAATGTAAAATTAACGCCAAAAATTCTTAAAAATTCGCAAGCACATATTTCAGAAAAATTTAATGTAGAACATAACCATATTGATTTTGTTTTTCATGGAGGATCTGGAAGTACAGTTGAAGAAATTCGCGAAGCCATTGGTTATGGTGTTATTAAAATGAATATTGACACGGATATGCAATATGCCTTTACATCTGGCGTTCGTGATTACATAATAGAAAAACAAGCCTATTTACAAACACAAATAGGAAATCCAGATGGCGATGATGTGCCAAATAAAAAATATTACGATCCGCGCGTTTGGTTACGTAAAGGTGAAGAAACATTTGTTGCACGTTTAAAGAAGGCTTTTGAAGACTTGAACAACGTGAACACTTTATAAAATAAAAGCGCAAAAAACACGCATTTCAAATTAAACGTGTAATTTTGCTTGTCTAACTAACGCGAATACTAACGGCTTTTAATAGTGAAAACCGTTACTCGCATAACTTAAAATCGTTAAGCACTATGTCTTGGTTTAAACGAAAAGAAAAAGGAATTCAAACCTCTACGGAGCAAAAGAAAGACACACCCAAAGGGTTGTGGTATAAATCGCCAACAGGAAAAATTGTTGATGCTAAAGAATTAGAGCAAAACTTTTACGTGAGTCCTGAAGACGGTTATCACGTAAGAATTGGGAGTAACGAATACTTCAAAATCTTATTTGACGATAATAAATTCAAGGAATTAGATGCTAAATTAGAATCTAAAGATCCTTTGAAATTTGAAGACACTAAAAAGTATCCAGACCGTTTAAAAGCGGCTCAAGAAAAAACCAAACTTCAAGACGCTGTTCGTACAGCCGTTGGAAAATCTAAAGGAAACGATTTAGTCGTTGCCTGTATGGATTTCTCATTTATAGGAGGTTCTATGGGATCTGTGGTTGGCGAAAAAATAGCACGAGCTGGACAATATGCTTTAAAGAAAAAAATACCGTTCATGATTATCTCCAAATCTGGAGGTGCACGTATGATGGAAGCCGCTTTATCCTTAATGCAATTGGCAAAAACCTCGGTTGTTTTGGCACAATTAGCAGATGCTGGCATACCGTATATATCTTTATGTACAGATCCAACAACCGGCGGAACAACCGCCTCTTTTGCCATGTTAGGCGATATTAATATTGCAGAACCAGGTGCTTTAATTGGATTTGCTGGACCACGCGTAGTTCGTGATACCACAGGACAAGATTTACCAGAAGATTTCCAAACATCGGAGTTTTTATTAGAACACGGTTTCTTGGATTTTATTTCACACCGTAAAAATTTAAAAAACAAAGTGAACTTATATATTGATTTAATTGCCAATCAGCCATTAAGAGCATAATTAGGGTTACTAATTAGTAGCTAATGCCCTAAAAAACAGCGTGGGACTTTTTCAAACAAAAAACGGCTGAATAATTAAAATTTACTATATTTGCAGCTTGAAAGAAAAACTTTCATATACATAACAATCATTTACAATAATATTAGAATGTATTTATCAAAAGAAGAAAAGCAAGAGCTTTTCGCAAAACACGGTAACGGAAAAACCGATACTGGAAGCGCAGAAGGCCAAATTGCATTATTTACACAACGCATCGAGCATTTAACACAGCACTTAAAAACGAATCGTAAAGATTACAATACGGAGCGTTCATTAGTAATGTTAGTTGGTAAGCGTCGTGCATTACTAGATTACTTAATTAAGAAAGATATCTTAAGATATCGTGCTATTATTAAGGAATTAGGATTAAGAAAATAATCACATTTAAGAGGCTTCGCGCCTCTTTTTTGTTTTAAACATAACGCAATCGTAAGCGTATAAAATTCGTAAATAAGAAGCTAGATCCCGAAATAAGTTTGGGACTAAAGGTTTTTCATTGGTCACATACACACAACAACTACAACAACACAACGACCATTGTTTAATTAGAATTAAAAATTTATGATTCCAAAAGTATTTAGAGAGGTCATTGACCTTGGTGATGGCAGAGAAATTTCCATCGAAACAGGAAAATTAGCAAAACAAGCTCACGGTAGCGTTGTTGTGCAGTCAGGAAAATGTATGTTATTATGTACAGTTGTTTCCAACTACGAACAAAAAGACCTTAATTTTTTACCCTTAACGGTAGATTATCGTGAAAAATTTGCTGCTGCAGGTCGTTACCCAGGAGGCTTCTTTAAAAGAGAAGCAAGACCTAGTGATGGCGAAGTATTAACCATGCGTTTAGTAGATCGTGTTTTACGTCCATTATTCCCAAAAGATTATCATTCTGAAACACAGGTGATGATTCAATTAATGTCTCATGACGAAAATGTTATGCCAGACGCTATGGCTGGATTAGCTGCTTCTGCTGCTATTCAATTATCCGATTTACCTTTTGAATGTCCAATCTCTGAAGCACGAGTTGGCCGTATTAATGGTGAATTCATTATTAACCCAACATTGGCGCAATTAGCAGAATCTGATATTGACATGATGATTGGTGCTTCTGCTGACTCTGTAATGATGGTGGAAGGTGAAATGGATGAAATTTCTGAAGAAGAAATGGCAGATGCTATTAAATTTGCCCATGAAGCTATTAAAATTCAATGTGAAGCTCAAGTAAGGTTAGCTGAAGCATTTGGAAAAAAAGCCGTTCGTGAATATGAACCAGAAAGAACCGATGAAGATTTAGAGAAAAAAGTGTATGACAT
The DNA here is from genome assembly GCF_023205095.1 of Bizionia sp. M204. GTDB lineage: Bacteria > Bacteroidota > Bacteroidia > Flavobacteriales > Flavobacteriaceae > Algorimicrobium > Algorimicrobium hallyeonense. The sequence goes on from NZ_CP046242.1 coordinate 2,204,975, forward strand.
GGCTTACGATAAAGTGTATGCTATTGCAAAAGCTGGATCGGCTAAACATGAAAGAAGTGATGCATTTCAACAAATAAAAGAAGATATTAAAGCCACATTTTCTGAAGAAGAATTAGAAGATTACGGCGGATTAGTATCTGAATATTACCACAAAGCTGAAAAAGCAGCTATTCGTGATTTAACCTTAAATGAAGGATTGCGTTTAGATGGTAGAAAAACGGATGAAATTAGACCAATTTGGTGTGAAGTAGATTACTTACCATCTACACACGGTTCTGCTCTTTTTACACGTGGAGAAACACAAGCTTTAGCTACAGTAACTTTAGGAACATCTAGAGATGCTAATCAAATAGATATGCCATCGCAAGAAGGTGAAGAGCGTTTCTATTTACATTATAACTTCCCACCATTTTGTACAGGTGAAGCAAGACCAATTCGTGGAACTTCTCGTAGAGAGGTAGGTCATGGTAACTTGGCGCAACGTGCTTTAAAAGGAATGGTACCAGATGAAAGTCCGTATACTGTACGTATAGTTTCAGAAGTATTGGAATCTAACGGCTCCTCTTCTATGGCAACTGTTTGTGCAGGAACTATGGCACTAATGGATGCTGGTGTACAAATGATTAAGCCTGTATCTGGTATTGCTATGGGATTAATTTCTGATGCTGCTTCTGGTAAATATGCTGTATTATCTGATATTTTAGGTGATGAAGATCATTTAGGAGATATGGATTTTAAAGTAACAGGAACTGCAGATGGTATTACTGCTTGCCAAATGGATATTAAAGTAAAAGGTCTTTCTTATGAGATTTTAGTAAATGCATTAAAACAAGCTCGTGAAGGCCGTTTACATATTTTAGAAAAACTAGTTGAAACAATTGCTAAACCAAATGCAGAAGTTAAGGAACATGCTCCAACTATGGTAACCAGACGTATTCCTAACGAATTCATTGGGGCTTTAATTGGACCTGGTGGAAAAGTGATTCAGGAAATGCAAAAAGAAACCGATACAACCATTGTTATTAACGAAGATCCTGTAACGGAAGAAGGTATTGTTGAAATATTAGGCGTTGGTAAAAAAGGTATTGATGCGGTTATGGCAAAAATTGATGCTATTCTATTCAAACCTACAGTTGGCAGCATATATGAAGTAAAAGTCATTAAAATGTTAGATTTTGGTGCCGTTGTGGAGTATACAGATGCACCTGGAAACGAAGTGTTATTACACGTAAGCGAATTAGCTTGGGAACGTACAGAAAATGTATCTGATGTGGTAAACATGGGCGATGTTTTTGATGTGAAGTATTTCGGGATAGATTCTAGAACACGTAAAGAAAAAGTATCGCGTAAGGCTATTTTACCAAAACCAGAAGGGTTTGTAGAAAGACCACCAAGAGACGACAAACGTTCAGGTGGACGTGATAACAGAGGTTCTCGTGACAACAACAGAGGTCGTGATAATCGTCGTGATGACAGAAAACCAAGAGACGACAAGAAGGACTAATAATTCTTTTTATAATCTATATATAAAAGCCTATTCAAATTAATGAATAGGCTTTTTTTATTTAAAATGTTTACCAAAAGCCAATTGGAGAATGCCATAAATAAAATTATCTTTACGTTGTAACACATTTAACCGAACCAAGAAAATAAACAATTTGAAAGTTATATTTGAGAATGTAGTTTCTATTTTTACCAATTAAAAAATAATTTGAAATACCAAAAGTATATTAATCCATTTAAAATACACATTATGAGAAAAAGCATATTATTTATCGTTTTAGCGTTAGTTAGTAATGTCTTCTTTGCACAAGAATCGAATTCTAGTAATTCTTTCTATATTAATATCTTTATAAATCAGAACAAAGATGTTAGAGTAGAATCTAACCTCGTAACAATGAATGACATTGGAGATGAAGTAAAAAATCTTATATATAATCATCGGTTCAAAGTAGATGAGAAAATAACTTATAGGATTTATGCCGACAAAGACTTGGATTTAAGTTACATAATGGATACTGAACAAAAAATATTAGAAGCATACAGTTATAACGTAAAAAGAGAAAGATATCTTTTAGAAACCGTAAAAATGAATATAGATGGTCCGAATTGGTTAGAAAAATTAGATGGTTTTGATATTAAACCCAAAAAAGGCTAATTGAGAAATAAAAAACGTGTTACAACACTATGTATATTAAATGCTTGTTTTAATATTTAATTAATAGGAAGTGCATGTTTGCTTTAATCTGATTTTCGGAACGAAAATCCTCTGATACAAATTCGCATTATTCTTAAACATAAACATTGTAGTTGATGCGAAAAACCTGCATATGAAAATAATATTTATAGTTATTGGAATTATTATTCTGTTTATACTTTACAGATATTTTGCATTCAAAAAAGAAAGCGCAAAAACTCACAAGTTGAGATTTGCTAGAATTAAACCACTTGTCGAAAAATTAGAAAACAAAGAAAAAATAAAAGAAGAAGATGTTTTGAATTATGCGAAAGATAATAAGACTCGTGAATTGACTTACCAAATACTATCTAAACATAATAAAACGGAGCTGTTCCCTAAAGAATATTTGACAATTGAAAGTGGTGCAGAAAGCAAAATGGTCAATTGGCTTGAATTTCCAACTGAATTAGACAAAGTACCTGATGACATAAAACATCTTGAAAAAGTAAAAATAAATTTTGACGGGAATAATGTATATTATCACGTATTTAGGTATATGACAAATAAACCACATTGGGCTGCGGAAAATGGATGGATGCTCGGTGTCGTTGGACCATATTTTGACGATAGTAAACCATATGATTTTCCAGCAGCAACATTTAGCAGATGTAGCAGTAAAGTTGGGGAAATTGACCCGAAAGATGAAGTTAAATGGGTTCACGAAAATATTGCGCTGAAAAGAAAATAAAGCACTTCTTACAACCACACACATAACCTATTGCAAGTTATAACCTAGTAACTTAAATCCTCTCGGATTTTCACTCAACGAAATCATAGCCTAATCCAATTGGAACCTCATATAAGTTATAGCAATACAAACCCCTTAAACCATGCAGTTTATAAGCCTATTTCCGATTTGGAAGTAAAACCAATGTGGAATTAAACTAGATTTTAGATGAATACTTTTGGATCATCTGCAATAGTTTTCGCGTATCAAAAGGTTTGGCAATAATATCATCTATTCCGGATGCTATTGCCGTATCATAGACTTCTTCTCTTTCAAAAGCTGTTAGAGCAATTATTGGAATTTCAATCCCTTGTTCTCTAATAAGCTTTGTGGTTTCATAACCGTTAATTTTTGGCATATTGATGTCCATTAATATAGCATCATAAGTGGTGTTCTTTAACAGTTCCAAAGCCATAAAACCATCATCGGCAATTTCACATGTATAATTATTATTTTCCAAAAGCTTTTTAGTAACCATTTGGTTTATCTTATTATCTTCCACCAAAAGTACTTTTAAACCAAACTCGTCCAATAAGGGATTATCCGTTTTATTTATGGGCTTTTCTTGGATGTCCTTTTCATACGCCAACGGAATTGTAAATTCAACCGACGTACCAATGTTTTCTTCACTTTGTAATGAAATGGTTCCTTTAAATAATGTTACCAAATTTTTAACGATACTTAAGCCTATTCCTGTACCTTGATAATCATCCTCTTTTCTATTAATCTGGACAAATTTCTCGAAAATTTTATCTTGATATTCTAATGGAATTCCAACACCAGTATCTGAAATTGTAAAGCAAATATAAACTAAATGTGCCTCTTGGCTTTCCAACTTTGCTGTAATGGTAACCGTACCATCGGTAGTAAACTTTAAAGAATTACTTACTAAATTGATAATAATTTGAGATAATCGGATAGAATCTCCTAAAACAAATTGTGGTATTTTAGAGTCCACCTCGACCACAATTTTATTGCGGTGTTTTTTTGGCAATTACCATAAGTGAATCCTTAATGGTATATAGCTTTTCTTCAATATCAAACAGGTTATTATCCAAAACCACCCTATTTTCTTCAAATTTATGAACCTTTAAAACATCATTAACTAATGCTAAAAGGTAATTAGCAGAAAATTTAAGTGCTTTTAAATGCGGGCTATTTTCTAGTTCTTTGTGCTCGGTTTCAATAATATCTGTAATCCCAATAACGCCATAAAGTGGCGTCCGTAATTCGTGGCTAATGGTAGAAACAAACTGCGTTTTTAAAAGCGTGGCTTCCTCAGCTTTTTCTTTGGCTACCAATAAAGCCTCGTTGGCATGTGTTAATTCTTCATTAGTAATTTGTCGTATTTTATTCAATTTAAATTGATAATACAGCAGTAATAGTGTGGCTAAAAAAACGACAATTACTAAAATAGATAGCAATTTTAGATTATTAAATTTTTGATCTTGAATTTCTTTTTCGGCCTCTACTTTCCCAATTTTTTGTCTTAACAGTCTAATGTTTTCATTCTGTTCTAAATCTTGTAGTACTTTTTGTAAAGAGTCTGATTTATGAGCAAATTTTTCAGACTTATCAATGGCATTGGTTTTTTTGTAAAAATCCGTTAGCAATTGATAAATTTCTAATTCGTGCGAATTAGGAAAGTTTTTGGCTTTTTGAAGACAAATTTCATAGGCTTTTAAATAATTTTCTTCTGCTAAAGCATAGAATTTGTGCCATTCATGGTAGTTTCCTGTTAAGTAATAATAATAGTATTTTAGCTCGCTTTCCGCTTCAAATTCATGTAAATGCGGCTTTATTTCAAGTAATAAAGCTTGAGCTTCTTCATAACTTTCAATGCTAATATACGTAGTTGCCAAATTTACAAGGTTGTATAAATATTCAACCTTGCTTATATTTTCAGAGTGATTTATTGCCTTTAAATAATATTTTATTCCGGTTTCAGTGTCCTTTTTATTAAAAGCGTATAAATTACCAAGGTTGCTATAAACCCAACTTAAAATTGTGTCATTTTGTATCTTGGTTGCGTAAATAAGCGATTTATTAAAATAGTCAATAGCATTGCCATCATCAGCTACTTGGGAGAAGTTTAAACCTATTAAGTTATGGCTATCTGTCTATTGTCATTATGCTTAAGTGCTAAAGAAAGTGCCTTTTTAGCTTTTTCTAAAGATTTATCATATTCAGAAGAATTAAAAAACACTCTTGAAGAGTCAATAAATCTAGTAATTTCTTTATCTACACCTTTTTTTTCGTTGTTTAATTCCTGGCCAAAAGAAAAAGACAAATTAAAAATAAATGAAAATATTAAGAATATATTTTTAGTAGTTGGAATCATTTCTAATCCTAATTTGGGACTTACAAAATAAAGCCTTTTTTTCAGATAAAACGTCGTTAAAATCCGATAAAAGTAAATATTCAGATAGAAATAGGCAGAAAATAAAAATATATTTTGCTGCTTTTGGTTCCAACCTGCTAAAACGCCGTTTTTTTCTTAAAAAAATACTAAAAAGGGTCTAAAGTTAATTTCTGGTCGTACATACCTAAAAGACATTAATTTTAAACAACCCCAAAATACATGGCTCTAAAAAGTACACGCTCGTCAAAATCGCAACAAATCAAAATAACAAACCTTCAAAAATTAAAAGCTTTTTTAAGCCAAACATTTATTGGAAGTGATAAAACCCAAAACGTTTATAATAGGATTACATTAATTAGCACGTTGGTGTTTATTGCTATGGGTGTTTATTTATTTACCGTTTTTCATAATGATTTTGAGCAATTTAATGCAGACCGTAGAAGCTCCATTATTGGTTTAACATTTATGATTACAGCCGGAATTCTATTTATATTTAAAGTCTTTTATGTCATTTTTATGGCATATAATTATTTTAAGTATCGCGCTGTGGAATCTGTTTCGGATGAAGAATTACCAACAGTTACCATAATCGTTCCTGCCTATAACGAAGGCAAACAAGTTTGGGATACCTTAATGAGTTTGTCTAAAAGTGATTATCCCCAAGATAAAATACAGCTTTTAGCTATTGATGATGGGAGTTTAGATGATACTTGGGATTGGATGGTGGATGCCAAAAAACAGCTTGGAAACCGATTAGAAATCCTTCAACAACCAGAAAATAAAGGAAAACGTCATGCTTTATATCGTGGGTTTAATTTAGGTACTGGTGCTATTTTTGTAACTGTGGACAGTGATTCTGTTGTAGACCAAAACACCTTACGTAATTTGGTTAGTCCGTTTATAACCGATGAAAATTGTGGTGCAGTAGCTGGTAATATTCGTGTTTTGAATAATAAAAAAGCCATGCTTCCAAAAATGCTGGATGTGAGTTTTGTAATGAGTTTTGAATTTGTCCGTTCTGCCGAAAGCAGGTTAAATTCCGTTTTATGTACACCTGGCGCATTGGCTGCTTATAGAAACACCGCTGTTTTTAAGTGTTTACCCGATTGGATTAACCAAACATTTATGGGACAACCGTCAGACATTGGCGAAGATCGTGCCATGACGAATATGATACTAAAACAAGGTAAGCATGTACTATTTCAGCGAAATGCTGTTGCGTATACAAATGTTCCCGAAGAATATCCTGGGTTATATAAAATGTTTATAAGATGGGGACGCAGTAACGTGCGCGAAAATATTAATATGGCAAAATATGTGTTCACCAATTTTAAAAATGAAAGTAAGTTTGGAACGCGACTGTTATTTATTAGTCAATTCTCTAGAATTATCATGACATATCCATTCGTGCTATTTATGTTATTCTTTGTTTTAATGCACCCTTTATTATTTTTGGGTTCTACCCTATTAAGTATTTTAGTAACCTCAACATTTTCGGTTTTATTTTATGCACATCGCTACGAAATAAAAGAATCTTTTTGGGCATATACCTATAGCATTCTTTATACATTTGGTCTGTTTTGGATAGCACCTTATGCTATTGCAACAGCAAGTAGACGTGGTTGGTTAACACGCGGATTAGCAGAAAAAAAATAATAGATTCTAGATTAAAAACATCAAGCCTTACAAGAAATTGTAGGGCTTTTTTTTGGCACAGCCTTGTGATCACTTGATCAAAAACCAGTGAATTCCCGACAGCCTGTCACCTTTTTGTCAGTTTCAACAAAATTACAAAATACATATTTCGCAACAAATATTTGGTTTTTTTATGAATTCACTAAACATTACCCCTAAAACACATGTATATAGGATTTTTTAAAATTAACTTTATTATTCGGGTCTTCCGTATAGTCCTTGTACACTACACACCAATTAATAATGATAATCAACACCTTACAAAAACATGAAAGTATTAGTAATTGGAGCAGGAAATATGGGATTAACGTATTCCGAAGGTATGGCGGCATCGTCTCTTTTAGGAAAACACAATCTGAAGATATATGATACGGATCCTAAAAAAATTACAAGATTAAATAAAGAACCACATTTTGATGTTTACGATAATTTAGAAGATTGCTTACCAAAAGCAGATATCGTCTTTCTTGCCGTAAAGCCATACCACATTGAAGATTTATTTAAAACCATGGCACCACAAATTAACGATCAACAAATATTTGTGTCGCTAATGGCTGGTGTAACTATAGACACGATTAAAACCCAACTCGGTGCAACTAAAGTAGTACGGGCTATGCCAAATTTACCAGCAAAAGTTGGAAAAGGTGTTACATCTTATACCGAATCTCCTGAAGTATCTAAAGTGGAATTGATTATGGTTCGGAATTTATTAGATACCACAGGTACATCTATTCATGTGAATACCGAAAATTTCATTGATGCCTCAACAGGTATTTCAGGAAGTGGTCCAGCTTATGTATTCTACTTCATGCAATCTATGTTGGATGCAGCCTTAAAAATGGGCTTCTCCGCTTACGACTCTAAAGTATTGGTAAGCAACACTTTTGAAGGTGCCATTGAATTATTTAATCAATCAGATATTTCACCAGAAACATGGATTAGTCGCGTTGCAAGTAAAGGCGGAACAACACAAGCAGCCATTGACTCCATGGACGATAATAATGTAAAACAACTCATTCAAGATGCAGCTTATGCCGCATTTGATAGAGCAATAGAATTAGGAAAAGAAAAATAAAATGATGGACGACGACATTAAGCGCGTAGTAGTAAAAGTAGGAACAAACGTATTAACCAATAAGGACAACCGAATTTTAGGACCTGTTTTAAGAGAATTGGTTCGCCAGATAGCTGTGCTTTATGAGCGCGATGTTATGGTAGTTCTAGTTTCTTCAGGTTCGGCAATTGCTGGAAAAGAGGTTCTAGGTAAAATGAGTCTCACGGATAAATCTATTAGACGGCAAGTTTATTCGGCCGTTGGTCAACCAAGAATGATGCGTCATTATTATAGCCTTTTCCATGACTATGGTATGCGCTGCGCACAAGTTTTAGCAACAAAACGCGATTTTGACCCTGGCAAACACCGTGAAAATATGATTAATTGTTATGAAGGCCTATTATCTGAAGGTATTGTGCCAATTGCCAATGAAGATGATGCCGTTTCCATAACCATGTCTATGTTTACTGATAATGATGAGTTGGCTAGTTTGGTAGCAGAATTAATTGATGCAGACCGTTTAATAATATTATCAGATACGGATGGCCTTTATACTGGGCATCCAGATGATGAAGATTCCATAAAGATTAATGAGGTTTCGTTTAATCAAAATGTGGAACAATACGTAAAAGCTTCAGGTAAAAAAGAAGGCGAAGGTCGTGGTGGTATGGCATCCAAATTACGAATTGCAAAAGGCACAGCACAAAAGGATATTCCAACATACATTGCCAATGGAAAACGAGCAAACGTAATTGTTGATATTCTTGACAACAAGGAAGTAGGAACCAAATTTATTCACTAAAAACAACACACATGGAATTATTACATACAGATAAAAAAAATGACGTTTTAAATGCAATGATTAAAATTATTGATCGCGAACGAGACAACATCATTAAAGCCAACAAGCAAGATTTAGATGCTTTTGATAAAGATGATCAAGCCTTATACGACCGACTAGTGGTTAACAACGCTAAAGTGGATGGTATGATTCAGGCTATTAAAGAAGTACGCGAACAAGACGACCCTGTTGGTGCCACTATTTCAGATATGACGTTGGATACTGGTTTACAAATTACCAATAAAACGGCTCCATTTGGGACAATTATGATTATATATGAATCCCGACCAGACGTTACTATTGAAGCTGCTGTTTTAGCGTTTAAAGCCAACAATAAAATTTTACTAAAAGGTGGAAAAGAAGCTATTAATAGTAATCTCATTTTAGAAAAATGCTGGCATGAAGCATTAGAAGAAAATGGCTTATCTAAAGATTGGATTAAACTATTGCATTTAAAGCGTGAAGAAACACAGGAATTTTTAAGAAACCCAACAGAGAAAATCGATTTAATTGTACCTCGTGGTGGCGAACGTTTAATTAAGTTTGTAAAGGACCACGCTACCTGTGCCGTTTTAATTTCAGGACGTGGTAACAACTTTTTATATGTTTCTAAACATGCGGACTGGGAAAAAGCCATTAAGGTGATTATTAATGCAAAAACTGATAAAATTTCAGGGTGTAATGCATTAGATAATGTACTGATTGATAAAAACATTTCTAATTACGAAACAAAAGTGATTGAACTCCAAAAAACATTAGAGCATGTTGGTGTATCGTTAGTTGTGGATAAAAAAATAGGACAGATTTTAACCAAGGAAACCCAAATACCAAACGAAGATACCTGGTACGAAGAATTCCTAGCCATGAAATTACTCGTGGCTGAAGTGAATGGATTAGATGAAGCCATAGAAACCATAAACAAATATTCTGGAGGACATTCCTCCACCATAATGACAGAAAACAAAAACGAAGCGGCCACTTTCATGCAGGAAATAGATAGTGCTGCGGTTTACCACAATGCTTCTACCCGATTTACAGATGGTGGACAAATGGGTGTTGGCGCCGAATTAGCCATTAGCACAGACAAGTTACACCACCGCGGACCATTAGGTTTAAAACAATTGGTAACCAATAAATATTATGTATTTGGCGATGGCCATGTACGCGTTTAAGTAATAATTTAAACATGTTACAAACGGCATTGGTTAAAACTGATGCCGTTTTTTTGTTATACGATATGTAAGAATGTAAACACATAAATTAGACGTTTACTGGCATGACAACAGCCTAGAATATTATAAAAAAGGCAATTTTATTAAAAATTACACCTTACTATGGATAGGCTTTTTTTCTTATCTTTAGGTGTAACATATTAATACACAAGCATGAACGCCATAACTCTAGAACCATTTACACATAATGCAAAAAGCTGCATTGCCATAAAATTTGCTTATAATTTTGAAACAAAAGAATATATAAAAAAATTTAAAGGAGTTTATTGGACAAAAACACATAGAACATTTTATATTTATTATGATGAAGTTAGACTGGAGGATTTTAAAAACCACCTTAAAAAATCAGGTATACGGCTTTTAGAAAAACAAAATGAAAGGAGTGTGCCACGTTATAGCAAGGGTTTTAAATTAGAGCTAAAACCTTTAAATCAAGAAAAAACGCTAGTTTATCGACATTTTTTAACATTCCTTAAAGGTAAAAGATTTAGTGCAAGTACAATAGCTTCGTATGGCGGATTTATACTCGAATTTTTGCGCTTTACAGATTCCAAACCGGTAAACAACCTCAACGAAAATGACGTGAGGCACTATATTGAATGGGCTGTAGAAAAATTAAATTATGCCATTAGCACACATAGACAAATGGTAAGTGCCTTTAAGCATTTTGCTTATTTTTATCCAGCGTGCTCCATAGATACAGATAAAATTTTTATGCCTAAAAAAGATAAAAAATTACCTGTTATTTTAAATATTGAAGAAGTGCTACTTATATTAAAAGCGACTAGAAACTTAAAGCATCGTATTACAATAGGCATGCTATATGGATCTGGATTACGAATTGGAGAAATTATAAACCTAAAACTTTCTGATTTTGATTTTAATCGGAAATTATTACATATACAAAATTCAAAAGGCAGAAAAGACAGATATACAACCATAGCCGAAAGTTTATTTCCATTATTAAAAAACTATTATTCCGCCTACAAACCAAAAACATACTTTATTGAAAACCCAAAAAACGGTAAATATAGTCCGGAATCAATTCGCTCTTTTTTAAGGAAAAGTACTAAAGCTGCGGGAATAACAAAACATGTCACACCTCATACACTGCGGCATAGTTATGCCACGCATATGTTGGAACAAGGAACAGATATTCGGTATATACAAGAGCTTTTAGGACACAGCAGGCCAGAAACCACTATGATTTATACGCAGGTTACAAAAAAAGATTTACAGCAAATAAATAGCCCTTTGGATACTGCTGTAAAAAAATTATCTTTACGGGATAACGGTAACTCAAAACTTACTATATCCTGACATATTTACGGGATATAAGTAATAAAAGTTACTATATAACGAGTTAGCCACAAGTTGAACAGACCACCGAAAATTAGTGATAAATTCAAATTTTTAGAATTTTAATGAACGAATTTCAATCCGAATATATAACTGAAACTGAAAAATGAAATTCCTGATTAACAAACCGCATCTGATTTTTTTACTCGCAATTCCGATTATAATGCTGATTGGAATTTTGAGCGGAGACGCTGTATTCGATATAAATGTTCACGACACTTACTATATAATTGCTTATTTACATTTAGCAACGTTGATTTCAATACTTTTCGGAATAATTGGAATTGGATATTGGTTTATGCTAAAAGCAAACAGAAAGCTATCCAAATGGCTGAATTTGATTCACATCACGCTGACTTTTGGTGGAATTTTACTCATATGGATTTTGGCGCAACTTTTCCGAGAATCAATAATGGAATATAATTTTAATAATAATCTGACTTTAGCAATATATTTAATAGGTTTAATTGCTATTTTCGGACAGATAATTTATCCGATTAATATTATAAGCGGAATAATTAGAAAACGGAATAAAACCAGTGGCTAACACCGTATAAAAATAATTGCGGTTTTAGTGCTTAATCAAAGGTCGTTGCGTGTTTGTAACGTCTGATTTTCCTTCGGAAAATCCTCGCATACAAACCCGCAACTATTCTTATACATAAACGTTGGCATTAATTTGACAGAACTGCCTCAAACTGAATAAAACAAATAATATTATTATCAGAAAATAAAAAAACTGAATGACAAAACCTACAACGAACAAAATCTTAATAACGAACATTTTAATTATAATTCTTGCATTTCTTGCGGACAAATTCTGGACTGAATTAGGACTAACAGAATCTGATAATATTTATTTTGCATTAGTTGGAATAATAATATTCGGAATAAGCATTGGTGGAATTTTTGTCGGAATTAAAGAACGGAAATCTAAAGGAAATAAAACTCTGATTGGATTAATTGGAAACTCTATTCTAACTTTACTTTTCTTAATTGCTTTCTTCTATATTGCTCTGACAATGGAAAGATAAATGAATGATGGCTGAATTGAATCTCAATAAAAAAACTATTACCAACACCTAATATGACAATTAAGGAGAAGCACGAACAAGCGGTTATTGAATACAACGATTGTTCAAAAGAAATAATAAAATTAAAAAAGAAAATTCCGTTTTTTATCGGAGTTGTTTTAGTACTTCCCTTTTTTCATCCTTATATTCCTGGAAGATGGGGTCGTCCACCCTTAATTGAAAGAATGGAATATCACGAAGCCGTAATATTTGGTTTTATCGTTATGTCAATAACACTTTCAATTTTTTATTCTTGGAAAATGGATAAACTGAAAAAAAAATTGCGTGAATTAAAATTAACAAAGCATCTGACAGAAAATAAATTGAATAAGTGAATAAAAACTAATGCCAACACCGTGTATAATTAATGGCTAGTTCGAGCTTGCTTACGAAAATCCTCGCGGATTTTCTATTCGGTTTTTATTTGCTAAATTAGGTACTTAAACACGCCACTAATCATACACAAACACGTTGTAAGTAATGCCGAAAAACCCAGAAACCAAGTGAATAAAACAATATTTGAAATTACCAAAATGGATTGTCCTTCAGAGGAAAATCTTATCCGAATGAAATTGGACGGAATTTCAAGCATTGCGAATTTGGACTTTGATATTCCGAATCGAAAATTGACCGTTTTTCACAGCGGAGAAATTGACCAAATCGAAAAGTCCGTTATCGAATTGAATTTAGGTGGAAAAAAAATCTCAACGGAACAAACCGACCGAACGGAATTTAAAGAAAACGAAAATCAGAAAAAACTACTTTGGTCTGTACTTGCCATAAATTTTGCTTTTTTCATTATTGAAATGACAACAGGAATTATCTCAAAATCTATGGGACTTGTTGCCGATAGTTTAGATATGCTTGCGGACAGTTTTGTGTACGGAATTAGTTTGTTTGCGGTTGGCGGAACAGTAATAAAGAAAAAACGGATTGCCAAACTTGCTGGATATTTTCAAATAATACTTGCGATTATTGGATTTGTAGAAGTCTTGAGAAGATTTTTCGGAAAAGAGAAACTTCCCGATTTTTCAACAATGATTATCGTTTCGATTTTTGCACTTATCGCAAACGGAATTTGTCTTTACATTTTGCAAAAGTCAAAAAGCAAAGAAGAGGCACATATGAAAGCGAGTATGATTTTTACTTCGAATGACGTGATTATCAATTTAGGAGTTATAATCGCTGGACTTTTGGTAAATTGGTTAAGTTCGAGCAAACCTGATTTGATTATTGGAACAATCGTTTTTATTTTGGTAATTCAAGGAGCGTTTAGGATTTTGAAATTAAGTAAGTGAACTAAAAAAGCACTACTTACAACAACGTGTATAATTAATGGCTGGTTCTCGCCTACTTACGAAAATCCTCGCGGATTTTCTATTCGGTTTTTATTTGCTAAATTAGGTGCTTAAACACGCCACTAATCATACACAAAACCGTTGTAGCACATTAGAAAAACAATAAAAATGAGTACAAATAACCAAGGAAATGACACCTTCAATTTAGGCTCTGAACCACCAATAAATGAAAATTTTGTTCAGAACAAGATAAAGCTTGAAACTAGTCTTTTAGAGAATAAATATTTTAGATGGATAATTAGTATCGGAGTAGCCTTTATCTTTTTAAAGGTTATTGATACTGCTGCCGAATTAAAATATATACAAGGTCAACAATCCGCTTTTGACAAGACAATCAATACACTTTTTGATACAAGGGACAGCCAATTGGAAGATCTACAAAAAGAGAAAACTGAATTAGAAAAAAAGCTATTGGACTTGGATAAAACTAAACTTGAAAACGAAAAGCTTAAGTTTGACAAACTAAAACTAGAGGAACAAATTAAAAAAAATAAATAATGGGAATTTCAATTGGAAATATAGATTTAGGCAAAGCAGTTCTTGAGTTGGAATTTCAAACAAAACTAAATTCAAGATTAATAGAATTACTTCTAAATTCAGAAAAACCTGCGGGATTAACACAACAAAGAATAGACGAAATTAAAGAAGAAATAGCTGAAAGTATTAATCAAAAGTACGGAGAAGAAGTATTTAAAAAAGTAAAATAACGTGCTACAACACCGGCTATAGTTCATTGCTTCTGACTTTCCTTTCGGAAAGTCCTCGCAAATTTGCTATCTTCGGTTTACGGCGGAAAATCCTCGCGGATTTTCACGCAACGAAACCATAGCCAAACACGTTGCCAACCATTTGAACTCACTCATATGCTAAAATGAATCCAGAATATAAAGAGCTTGCCGAAAAAGTAATTGATTTCTTTAAAAAATCAGAAAAGTCAAAATTAATTCCTGCGACTGACTTAAAACATCTTTTACCTGACAATAATATAGCTGAAAAAGTTATATATCCTTTAGAAAAAGACTTCGGACTTATTGAACGTTGCGGAAAATATGCTTTTAGATTAACCAATAAAGGTTGGGATTTCACTTCTTTCTCTAATTTTAAACAAAGTTCTGATTTCATAAACAATGATTTTAGTAATTCAACGATCGGGCAATTTAATCAAGCGGATTTTTTAAAAAATAAGAAAACCGAAATAAAACAGACTATCCAACCTAAAACAAACGAAAAACAACAAAACGCAATAATTTCATTTATTGAAAAATTTTGGTGGCAAATATTAATTCCTTTGGCTATTGGAATAATATTAATATTAATTGAAAAGGGTATAATTGACATTGGAATTTGATTTTTAAAATTAATAATCTGAATAAAAAACGGTTGGCAACACCGTGTAAAAAAAATTGCTATTTTAGGCTTTTATTAAGGTCATTGCTTTTTTGTTAGCTTCTGATTTTCCTTCGGAAAATCCTCGCACACAAAACCGCAACTTTCCTTACACATAAACGTTGTGCTTCATTATCACAAACCGCTAACCAATGATAAAATTCTTTAGAAAAATTAGACAAAACTTACTAATGGAAAATAAAACTGGAAAGTATTTTAAATATGCCATTGGAGAAATTGTGCTTGTGGTAATCGGAATTTTGATTGCATTACAAATTAATAATTGGAATGAACAACGTAAAGAAAATATAAAAGAACAAGCTATATTAAAAAGGCTTCAAAAGGAATTTATATCTAATAAAAATCAACTTCAGGAAAAAATAGATTTTAGAATTGATATTGTTAAAAATTGTGAGTTACTATTAAATTATTATAATGAACCAAAAAATGGTACACGCAACGACATTATAAATAATCTCACGAGTCTTCAACCATCAACTTATGACCCTATTAAAAATGACCTAGTTAGTTCTGGAAATATCGAAATTTTAAAAAATGAAAAGTTAAAGCAATTACTGGTTAATTGGAGTACCGACGTTATTCAGCTTCAAGAAGTAGAACAGATGTACTTGAGGTATTATGAGCAAGGTATGTCTTATTTAAATGAAGCAGGTCTACAACGTGATATGGCATATGCCTTTTGGGATCGAGGACCTTCAAATTTATTAGTGAAAAAAGAAATTATTAATAATCCAATACCTGGATTGTCAAGGCTTAAAACAAAAACAAAAGATGAGCTGTTAACTGACCCAAAATTAGAAGGTATCGTGGCTTGGTCACTAAACTATAATATGTTTAATAATGAAGAATCTGAAACTTTAATGAATAGAATAAATTTTATTCTCGAAGTTTTGGATTCAGAAATAAAAAAATAACGAAAGCACAACAACGTGTATAATTCATTGCTAGTAAAGGCTTACTTACGAAAATCCTCGCGGATTTTCTATTCGGTTTGTATTTGCTAAATTAGTTGCTGAAACACGCAACGAAATCATACACAAACACGTTGTGGTTAATTTAAGAGCCGACACAATAAAACATTATACTTAAATTTTTGATATGCAAAAGTTACTAATCATTATATTAATCTCAAGTTCCTCTATCGGATTTTTTAATATGGAAAACCAATCCGATAAAAGAATATTCAACGATACAGAATCTAAATTAATTGGAAGTTGGTCAGCTATGGAACTAATTAGTGAAGGGAATAAAGGCTATTTACGATTTGTTAAACGCAAAAAAATCAAAAAAAAATATTCAAGCATTAATTATCA
Organism: Bizionia sp. M204; assembly: GCF_023205095.1. Lineage (GTDB taxonomy): Bacteria > Bacteroidota > Bacteroidia > Flavobacteriales > Flavobacteriaceae > Algorimicrobium > Algorimicrobium hallyeonense. The sequence continues at coordinate 2,221,635 of NZ_CP046242.1, forward strand.
ATTCAAAGAAAACAAATTGGTACTTTGGCAAATGACTTCTGCTATGTGTGGAGATAGCGAACTTAAAAAAACTAGAAAAGCAAAACCTCAAAATGGTATAGCTGAATGGAAAATTTCTAAAGACTCTATTTTGGAAATAAAATATAAAAATGAATCTGAAACTTATCATTTAGAAAAATATAAACTAAAAGAAATTAATGAATCTGAATTACTTTTAGAGATACTAGAATTTTAGAAACCTACATTATTTATATAATAAAAACTAACCACAACACCGTGTATAATTAATTGCTTTTTTGAGCCTACTTGCGAATATTCCTTCGGAATATTCACGGGTTCGTAAATGTTTGCTAACTTAGTTGCTTAACCACGCAACTAACCATACACAAACACGTTGTATGCAATTAAAACAATAGAGATGGAGATAACCGATAAGGATATTGAAAAACTTGACTTTATTCTAAATCGAATGGTCGAGACTGACTGGTTGGTTTCTGCTAATGATTTACACAGAGAGGGTCTTTACGACGAATACAAAAATAATACAGAACTTATAGAAAAAGATTTTAAGTATTTATTAAGCGTATTTGATAAAATGAATATTGGTATTGTTTCAATGACAGCCGATGCAGAACATATAAACATCAATAGTGATGCTATAATTTTTCATAGAAACGGTGGTTTTAAAAAATATAAAACAGAAAGACAAGATAAAATAATGTTGGAAACCATTAATAGGGTTGATTCTGATTTTGAAAAACAATTAGATAATAGAATAAAAGAGCTAACCGCAGAAAATCTTGAATACCAAAAAACACAAAGAAAGAAAGACGAAAAAATAAAACAATTAACTAAAGATAATTTAAGACTAGGTAATTGGGATATTAGGTTTAGATGGTTGTTTTATATTTTAAGTGCAATTATTGGTTTTATAATAAAATGGCTTATTGACAAGTAATAATGTATTTTATGGAAAGTATAATAAACGTTATAAAAATACAATATGTTAGAAACTGAAATATTTTACCACCAATATATTCGATTAAATAAAATAAATCTGACTTAAAAAAATAACTGACCCTACTCTTGTGTGAATCTGACTTATTACTCATAACTAAAAATTTAAAATACATGAAATGTTTACTTTACATCGACAATGAAAACAAAGAAATAGAATACGAAATAGGAGAAAGCATTAGAGTTGGCGACCATTTTCCAATAAACGGAAAAGAATATACTGTTTCCAACATATTACTTGATTCAAATCAAGAATACCCTATTGTATATTTAAAACAGTAGTTTTATCTACTTTAGCCATATTTTCCTCTATTTTTTCTTTTAGTTTAAAAAGGACAAACTTAACATGGTATTTATGACCTTCGGTAGCGAATGAATCGAATTTAGGTATTTCTATGTCATAAATCTTTTTAATAGATTCATTAACATACTTTTGTTTTGATTTTAGTAACTCAATATCTTTTACAGCCATAAACCGATTAAATAACTGCATAGAACCAAACAAGCAATTCAAATATGGAAAATTTTAATTTCACACCAGATGAATACAAAGAAGCTAATATTGATTTATTGATAGATATATTAGCAACTAATATGGATATTTTAGATAGATTAAATGCTACTCACGAATACGAATATCCTCCGAATTACGACCATGATAAAAACCGTGTTCAGATAATTGAATATTTATATATGAAATATGGCTCAATGAAAAAACCTTTATCGGATATTTTAAAAAACAAAGGAATAGATAAAAAGAAATAGTCTTATCTGTCTTTACTTTTAACAATTTCATAAAACCAAACATATAATCTGATTTAAAATAACTGCATACAACAATGTATATAAAAAATGCTTACTTTGTGTTGTTCCTATGCATAGTGCAACTTTAGTTTATTTGTTCCCTTACGAAACATCGGATTAATATATTCGCACTTTTCATATACTAAACCGTTAGCAACAATGCCCAAAAACGACAATGAGAGAAATATTTAGTAACAGAGAAATTTCTATTATAATCTGGCTTACTATTTTTTTATTGTTGGCTTTTACTAAAAAGGGTGTTCTAAAATCTTTCGGACATTTAATCAAAACTTTTTTTCAACAGAAAATAATTGACATAGTTCTATTAATGATAATTTATGTCGAATTAATTGTTCTCGGACTTACTTTAATCGGATTTTGGGAATTATCTCTTTTAAAAGACACAATTCTTTGGACTGTATTTGTTGGTTTCCTTTTGTTAATGAAAATGAGTAAAATAAATTCAGAAAATGGATATCTGAAATCTATTCTTAAAGACAGTGTAAAAGGAATTATAATAATTGAATTTATTGCGAATTTTTACAATTTCTCATTAGTCGCTGAATTAATTCTAATTCCTATTATGACAGTTGTTGGAGTTTCCCAAGTTTTCACTCAAGATAAACCTGAATACAAACCTGTCGAAAAGTTATTTAACGGAATCACTTCTCTATTTGGAGTTATCGTACTTACTTATACTATTTATAGAATTTCACGAGAATTTGGAGAATTTGCGAATTTACTTACTTTGAAAAGTTTTCTGAATCCAATAATTCTGACTTTTTTATTTATTCCTTTTCTTTATTTTGTTGCTATTTGGTCTCTCTATGAAAATGTGATTTTAACATTAAGTAGACGTCTCAAAAAGAAAAAACACAAACGATATCTGAAAAGGAAAATGTTTAAACAATTTTGGTTTAATAGAACAAAACTAAAGGAATTTCATAAGAAAATGAGATTTGAACCAATAATGAATAAAGAAGATATTAATCGGATTTTAAAAACATACAATGAAAAAAAATAAAGCACAGTTGCTAACACCGTGTATAATTAATTGCTTGGTTTTAGCCTACTTACGAAAGTCCTCGCGGACTTTCTATCTGTGATTTATTTGCTATCTTTATTGCGTAAACCACGCAACTAATCATACACAAACACGTTGGCAAACATTTTGCGCGTGCCAACAATTTCAAGACTTTTACGAAATTCTGTGCTTACTTGCTTCAGAAAAATACGTTGGAATTTAAAGCTGAACGTTAAAAAATATTACACTGGAATTTCTTACTCTTGCGGAACGTTACGCACGAATTTCGACTTACCCAACTTCGGTTCTTTAATTCAAAATTATAGCAATCCTCAACTTTTGGATGATAAGCGGAATGGCAAAACGTACGGCTGAACTGTTCGCAATTTTAAAAAATTGAAATTAGTTGTTTAAATCAATCGATTCTGATGTCACGAAATTTCGGCCGAAAATCAAAACTGATGCTCTTTGCGGAAAAAAACGGAATAATAATTTGAAGATTTTTTTGACATTTAAGTAAAAGACGAAACAACGTACGAAAAACCAAAGATCCTATAAATACACAAAGGAGTAGTTCGTAAAAGAAAAAACGTTAGCCAACAATGTATATAATTTATAGCTGCTTCTTGCCTACTGTCGAAAAACCTCACGGTTTTTCTATTTCGGTTTTTATTTGTTAACTTACTCGCTTATAACACGCAACAAATCATATACGAGACCGTTAGCTTTAATGCTGGAGCAAGTTTATAGAATCAAAGGTCTTTTTTAATAGACTAAAACCTTAAACAGAAAAAAACATCAAAAAATGAATGAATTATTAAAATTTGGAATATAAGCTGTTACTGCTCTTTTTGCACTCGGAGCTGGAGCAAAACTTGGACAAGATGCTATTGAACACGGAAAAAAGGTAAAAACTAATAAAAAAGAAGAAAATGGCGGAAAATAAGAACTGGTTACAAAAGAAAGCAAGTGCAATAGAAAATAATATTAAGAATTTAGATGACGACTTTTCAAAAGCACCACCATACAAAGGTGGAAAAAAAGCCGGTAGTTTTATTAGTGGTCTAATAGATATTGTAGTTGATGCAATAGCACCAAAAAAGTGAATTTTGAATTTAGCAAGTGACGGAATTGCTCACTGAAAATCTGAATTATAAATATTACGGAATTTGAATAAGTTTGCGGAATACAAAACATCTGAATTTACTCAAAATCTGAAAATAACTAACTGAATAAAAAGCACTAAAAGCTAACAACGTATAAAAATAATTGCGGTTTAATGCTTAATCAAAAGGTAGTTGCGTGTTTGCTACATCTGAATTTCCTGCGGAAATTCCTCGCACGCAAACCCGCAACTATTCTTATACAACCACGTTGGGTGTAATTTGGAAAACTTACCAATTTTTGGTACTTTTGAGTAAATATTTGAATTATGAGTAAGAACACATCAATATCACTCGGAAATTATTTTGACCAATTTGTGAGCAGCCAAGTCTCTGCTGGACGATACAAAAACATAAGTGAAGTAATTAGAGCTGGACTACGTCTTTTAGAAAACGAAGAAAGTAAAGTCATTGCTTTGAGAAATGCAATCCAAGAAGGAATTGACAGTGGGATTGCACACGATTTTGACCCAGAAAAACATCTTCAGGAATTAAAAGCTAGACATAAAAAGAATGGCTAAATATGAACTGACCAACAAAGCTGTTGAAGATTTAACTGGAATTTGGGAATACACAATTGAAAAGTGGTCTGAACAACAAGCTGATAGATATTATAACTTGTTATTAGATAGTTGTCAAGACATTGCTAATAATCCTGATTTAGGAAAAAATTACGAGGGAATAACCAATGACTTATTCGGACTTAAAACAAGCCGGCATATCATTTTTTACCGAAAACGAATTAACCTACCGATTGAAATTACGAGAATTTTACACGGACAAATGGATTTAAAAAATAGAATAACCGAATAAAAAAACTACACCCAACAATGTATAACCGCAATTACGGCGGATTCGACTACGTCCGAATCCACTCGGAATTGCTAACGTCAGTTCTTAACCGAAAATCATTATCTTTAATCCCGTAACTGACGGTTATACGAGACCGTTGGGCGCAATTTAAAAAACCAATGAAAGTCAATGAAAAAAAACTTGATTGAATGATTATATACAAATCGAAAGATTAAATTTGTCGAATTAAAAAAAATATAGACACTTTATGAGGCAATTCATTCAAAATAAATATTTTCTACTCATCTTTATTGCTATAATCTGGGGTTCTTCTTTTATACTCATAAAAAAATTACTACCAGTATTTGACCCATATCAAATCGGAGCTTTTAGGGCAGGATTGTCAGGCTTGCTTTTGTCATTTATTGGATTCCCAGCTTTGAAAAGAATGTCAAAAAAGGATGTTTTTTGGATTGCTCTATCAGGATTATTTGGTAACTTTTTAGTGGTCTTTATTTTTCCTATTGCACAACAAGGCGTAAGTAGCTCATTGGCAGGCATCATAAATGCATTAGACCCAATATTCACACTCGTTTTAGGAGCAATTCTGTTTGGAATCAGAAATAAAGTTATTCAATATGCTGGAGCAATAATTGGATTTATAGGTGCGATCATTTTAGTTTACTCTTCCAATTCAGGAAATGGCGAAAATCATCTTTATTATACGGTTTTATTGGTTATAGGTTCGGCACTTTATGCCGTTGCCGCACTCATTATTGAAAAAAAATTACATCACATAAAATCGACAGATATATCAACAGGTATTTACACTATTTGGATGGTGCCGTCTCTTTTAATTTTAAGTTTTACAGGTTTTTTTACAGACATTGATTACAGCCAAAATGAAACTTTAACGGCTCTAGGCTATTTAGTCTTTCTAACCGTCATTAGCACTACTTTGGTAATGTTTTTGTTTTTCAAGCTTGTTCAAGATACCTCTGCAGTTTTTGTAAGTACTATTTCACTTTTATTACCAGTCGTTGCGGTAATTTGGGGCGTTTTGGACAAAGAGAAATTTACAGTTTGGTATGCAATCGGTGGATTATTAATTTTGATTAGTGTATATCTCATTAGAGAAAAGAAAAATAAATCATTGGAAAAAGAATAAAAACTGCGCCCAACAACGTATATAGCTCATAGCTAATGAGTTGCTTGATCGAAGTAAAGGCATATTTGCAAGTCCGCCAAATTTTTTAATTTGGCTTATTGAAAAAAAGGTAATAAGAAAATTAAAAAATTCGGCTCGTGCTTAACCGAATAGTTATCGCTAATTTGCACGCTACGAGCCATATACAGAGACGTTACAGCACATTATGACGAACATCCGTAATAGAATTAAAAACTTGGAAAAAATAAAAGTTATTGACCAAAATGACTTATTCCAATTTGACCATTTGACGGATGGTGAAATAAGTTTATACGAGAGTTTTTATTCCTTTTTTTATAAATTATTGGACGAGTATTCAGATAAACATCAATTAAAACCTATTCATTTTTACATTGACAATTATAGATTTTGTTCTGCATCCGCAACATTCTCGAAAGGAAATTATTTTATGAAAATCAGTTGCGCATATCCAAAAATGATTTCAGACAAGTTTAATCGACTGTCAATATTTGAGAAACCAAGACTTTCATCAAAATATAATTCATTAATAGAACAGAAGAATTTTAATGTAAATAAATTTTTAACAACCTGTTCAATGACTTTTACTTTTCATCACGAGTTTAGGCATTTAATTCAGTCTGATGAAAAGGAATTTGAATTTTCTGAAAATACTTCGAATAAATTCGATTTTAACAGACATTTACACGAATTCGATGCTGATAGAATTGGTTCCAGAATGGTAATGGATTACGTTTTTGATGTTTATGAAAAGCTTGAGAACAAAACCAAACGAAATTTAGAAGACCTGTTTTTCCTTGCCCTTGGAAGTATTTCAATTACTTTTCTTTTGCATTACTTCAAAGTTATGAACCAGAATGGACAAATAACTTTTACGGAAATTGATGATAATTTTTACCTTGAAGAAAAAACTCATCCTCACACAATAATAAGACTTGCGAATATAATCGAATTTTATAGCGATAATGTTCAAGAGAATTATGGCCTAAATATTACGTTTGTTGACTTTTTAAAATATCCGTTTGAAATCGCAAACCTGTATTTTTCAGAACTGTTTGGACAAAATTCAAAACTTCCAAATGCTATTTATCAATACTTTGAACAATTTGACAAAAATTTAGATGACATCAATGAATATAATAAGAAACTATATGACGGAGTTATGGAACACAAAACATTGTCGAAAATAATTGCGAAAAATAACGTGCTGTAACAACGTATATAGCTCATAGCTAATTAGTTGATTAATCGAAGATATGGCATATTTGCAAGTCCGCCAAATTTTTTAATTTGGCTTATTGATAAAAAAGATAATAAGAAAATTAAAAATTTCGGCTCGTGCTTAACCGAAAAACAATCGCTAATTTACACGCTACGAGCCATATACAAGACCGTTACCTGCAAGCTGAAAAGAAAATTGAAAACACATAAAGAAATAACATCAAAACCGAAATTATCATCAGTTTTAATACTGATTATTGGCGGATTTTTGGCTACAATATTCGGAACAATATTGATTATTAAAGGAAATTGGATAATTGGAATTCCATTTCTAGCTTTAGGATTATACTCTTTATATTGGATTTTAAATTATGATACTTTGCAAATCACAAACGGAAAATTGATTTTTAAATCAATAACTGGTTTTACTAAAAAGACAATTGCTTTATCCGAATTCAAATCATATACCGAAATTGAAAAAGAAAATGCAAAATACTCTTATGAAGTTGGTTATATGAAATGGAAAGATTTGACTTTGATAAGTGAAAATTTCAGTTATAAAATATCATCAACTTCTTATAGCAATTACTACGAATTGAGAAAAGAATTAATTAAGGGATTGAAACGCAATAAACAAGCTGAAAACAAATGGAATAAAAATAATTTAACTTTATGGGGAATTGGATTTATTTCATTTGGAATATTAGTTGGTTATTGGTTTTGGAAAGCAAGTAAAGACAATTTAAACGAAAAAATAATTACTGTTTTAATGGCAGTTGGTTTTATCGGATATGGAATATATTTATTAATAAAAAGTAAAAAGCCAGCAGGTAACAATGTATAAAATTAATTGCTAGTGCAAGCCTACTTACGAAAATCCTCGCGGATTTTCTATTCGGTTTGTATTTGCTAAATTAGGTGCTAAAACCACGCAACTAATCTTATACAAAACCGTTGGCAACAAGCTAAAAAATGAAACTTACCTATAAAATTATATTAGGAATACTAATCTGCACATTTATTGCTCTTTACTGGTTTAGTAATATAACAGAAGGAGAATATTATAGGCGTCATAGTCCAGATGGTCAGTATAGTATTTACGCATCAAGAGACAAATATTTTGATATGAAAATTCCATTTTCAAAGTTCGGAGATGCAGGTGGAAAAATACATCTTTACGATGAATTAGAAAATAAAGTGGTTGGTTCTTCTTCTATCGATATGATTTCAAATATTAACGAGCTCTTTTGGAATGAAGAGGAGTTATATTCAAAAGGTTCTATGAAGAATATTAAACTGCCTAGAAAAATAAACACTAAAATAATAGATGAATCTTATAAATCATTTCCTGTAAAAGACTCTTGGAATCTTTTTATTCAAGGAAAACATTACAAAGTTAATGAGATATCTCATAGAAGACTGGCAGTTAGCGATGAAAACGGAAAACTTCTATTACAAAATATTGAGTATATTTCCAGAATAAACAATGGCTTTCAAGTACTAAACAAAAATACCGAAATTGAATATTATGATGCAGAATTAAATAAACTCAAAAATGCTCCAGACACAAAAACAAAATGTAATGAAGTATGTGGGAATGTTACAACCTATGGTCTTAAAATAGAAGAAACTGAAAAGTATTATACTTTAAAAAAAGCGGTTGGGTTTACAAATTATGATTTCCATAATTACGATGCTATTGATTCAGTAAACAAAGCAAAAGTGAAAGATATTTATTTTTTAAACAAAAAACGCAAATTAAAATATGATGATAATTTTCCAGAAAAAGAAGATGTTATTATAGACTTTGGAACTTATTTTGGAATTTTATCTAACCAATATGGAATAGAATATTTTGACTCAATAGACTTAAATAAAACACCTATAAAAGTGATGAGAAATAATCTATATGGATATTACAATATTACGCCAACTATATACTTGGAATTAGAACCGTTTAAATTTAATTTAGCCAAGTTTAAAAAGATAGGTCCTAGTGGAGAAAATAGGAATGGCTATGTTGATAGAGAGGGAAATACCTATTACAAATAGCCTGTTGCCAACAAAGTATAAAAATAATAAGGGTTAAGTGCCATACCCAAAGTTGGTGTATATTAACAAAGTCCGCCAAATTTACAATTTAACGGTTAAAAGAAAAATAATAGGTAAATTGTAAACTTGGCTAAGTGCTAAATCTGAAAGTAAGTACTTTTTAATCCCTTACTATTCTTATACAAACCGTTGGCAACAATAAAAAACAGCCATTACTCGGTCGGCTCAACTGCTTCTAATTCTTGTCCTGTTAATGCAAAGTATAAGTTTTGAAATTGGTGTACATAATATACCCTTCTTAAAAAATCACTAAATTGGTAAACTAAAAAACTGTCCTTATCTTTTTTAGCTTGAAAAGTGTCATTTCTATAAAAAGGAGCTTCAAATTTAAATCCAAACTTCAACAACCATTCTTTTGTTATTGGTATTCCAGAAACTTGCTCAAATCCTTCGTTTTCAAAATAATATCCTTCATGTGTATTATCAAATGTTGCATAGTAGCCGTGGTCGTTTGAGTTTACACCTTTAATTGTATCAATTTTTTTTCTTGGATGCGATACGTAATTTCCAACTCTTAATTCATTTTGTTTCATAATGTTTATTTTTTATGCCCTCCTTCGTCGGTCAGGCTGTTTTTTACATATTGCCAACACTGTATATATAAAATTGCTGGGCTTGTGTTTAATCGGTGGTCGTTGCTTGTTTTGTTACTTCTGAATTTCGTGCCGAAATTCCTCGCACACAAAACAGCAACTTTCCATATACGTTTACGTTGCCCACAATACTGGGAAACCATCTTTTCATTAAAATTCTGTAACTTTATTTGAATTTAGTACACTAATTAGTTAACTTTGTTGCGTGATAAGAAAAGTAATTGCATACGGAAAACATTTTCCCGAGTTTTATAAAGCTCAAGAAGACAATGTTAAGGAAAAAATAGGATATGTTTTGGACCTTGTTCGGCTTGAAAGACAAGTGCCGAAAAAATTCTTTAAGTATCTCGAAAATACTGACGGAATTTATGAAGTACGTGTAATTACAACTTTTAAAAGTATTCGGATTTTGTGCTTTTTCGATGATGGCAATTTAGTTGTGCTTGCAAACGCATTCGTGAAAAAAAACCCAAAAGACACCGAGAAAATAAATCAAACTCGCTTAAAAATTGAAAAAAGAATATCTCAAAGAAAAAAAATAACTGATATGAAAAATGTAACTGATTTTGAGGACATCCTCATTGAAACATACGGAAAAAAAGGAACTCAAAAGCGTGATAAGTATGACGCTGATTCACTTGCATTCCGACTTGGAGTAATGTTAAAAGAGGCTCGGAAAGAGGCTAACTTAACACAAGAAGAACTTGCTGAAAGAACCGGAACAAAAAAGAGCTACATTTCCCGAATTGAACGTGGATTGAGCGATATTCAAGTTTCCACTTATTACAAACTGATTGAACTTGGACTTGGAAAAAATCTGAACATTGAAATAGCATAACGCAGAAAGTACTGTGGGCAACAATGTATATAAAAAATAGCGCGAGCAGTTGCAAACACAAAGGTTCGGGCACTTTTTCGAAGTCACCAAATTTTTAAATTTGGCTATTTGAGAAAAAAAAATAAATAAAAAAATTTAAAAATTCGGCTTGTGTTCAACCGAATGAATAGCGCACTTTTTCAGCGCTACTTTTCATATACTCGACCGTTGTGGTGCATTTCCCAAAACGAACGCTAACATCAAAAACTGACTAAAACCGAACCGAAATTTTAATGAATTTTTCACGACATTGTGATTTATGCGAAAACCAAATAACGAGTCTTGAAAACGGATTGACTTGTAATTTGACCAATAAAAAACCTGATTTTGACAATACTTGTTCAAAAATTACACTTGACAAAAGATTTCAAGAAAAGCTAGAAATTGCTAATCTCGAATTGGAAATAAAACGCAGAAATAAAAAATCAACACATTTGACTTTTTACTCGAATATAATTATTGGTTTTTCATTAATAATTGGCGGATATTTATTTTCTAGTTGGACTATATACAGCCTTTTTCTTTGGACTGTGAAAATTGGAATAATTGCAAGTGGATTTACATTCCTCGGAGTTGCTTACTCGAAACTGAAAAGATTTAGGAAAAAATATAAAAAAGCAGAATGGGAAAAAAGTAAAATAGATGAAGTATTAAAAAAATATGGAATTGAATACTTTACAATTTTTGATTTTAAAGAAAAAATTCACGGAACTCAAGAAGTGATTGTAAATTTAGAATTTAAAAATTGGACGAAAAAACAAACAACAAATACATATAAATTTGATTATTAATAAAAGTAAAAAAACGACACCACAACAACGTATATAATCCATTGCTAGTGAGAGCCTACTTACGAAAATCCTCGCGGATTTTCTATCTGGTTTTTATTTGCTAAATTACGTGCTAAACCACGCAACGTATCATATACAAGACCGTTGGCAACAAGCTGAAAAAACAGTGACCGAAAAAGAAAAACCATATAAAGTATTAAAATATCCACCAGCATATTTGGATGGATATTTGGCTATTAACGGTTGTCTATCTGAATACTGTATCCCAATTGAATTCTATAAAGAAAATGGAGAAAAATGGGTTTATGGATTCCAAGGAGAAATTGAAAAGGGAATTGAAATAATTGATTTAAAAGATAACAGATATTTTTTCATATCAACAAAAAACGAATTAAACACAAATTACATTGTTGACGTTGAAACAATAAATCCAATTAAGGAGATAGATTATGTTTCAGAAATTTTAAAATATAAAAACAAACTGATATTGATTTTAAGTTCCAATTCAATAGCAATAGTAAATGAACCGAATGATATAGAATACATTGAGAGTTTGTGTTGGGACGGAATAAGAAATAACCGTATTGAAAATGGAATTCTAAAAGGTCAACTTTATGACTGGAGTAATAGAGATTATGGAGATAAATACAACAAGACAAACTATGAGCTTGATTTAGAAACACTAATTATAAAAAAAGGAAAGGATTTATTACAAAAGTCAGATTCAATAAAAAAAGCAGAAATTAAGAAAACAAAAGTTGAAAACCGAAAATGGTGGGAACTATGGAAAACAGAATAAAAGCCAGTTGCCAACACCGTATATAATTTATTGCTAGTTCTAGCCTACTTACGAAAATCCTCGCGGATTTTCTATTCGGTTTTTATTTGCTAAATTACGCGCTAAACCACGCAACAAACCATATACAAACACGTTGCCAATAATTATGACGAACACCATTTTTCATAGTCCAAAATTTGAATTTAAGGGAATTTTAATTCCTGAATTTGATATGGAATCTGGAAAACTCATAAGATTATGCGTGCCGAATTTTGATTCAAAAGGAAATAGTTTAGTTCAAAGGTTCCGAAATGAGTTAATAAATCATTTCGTAAAAAATATCCCTAAAATAAAGTTGTCAAAAGAATATTCAGAAAGTAAATTTCAGAAATTTATGAAATCACTTACTGTTGAAGATTATATAACGGAAAAACTAAATGTTGACGGAACTAAAGCGAAAATGATAGCTGAATATTTAGAATTAGACTCTAAAGAGAAAGTGTATAATCTGACAATCGGAAAAAGTAAAGCATTAGCTATTAAATGCGATTTTGAAAAATATGATACTCTGATATTTGATTATTACGGAGTAAGTGCAAACGAATTTTACTATTTGGAACGAATTGTTGATGCGGAAATAAAAAAAGGAAAATGTGGAATCGTAATTGACCGACTTGAATTTAACCAGAACGATGAAATAAATAAAAATATTGAACGAATAAAAATAACTATTGGCAACAACGTGTATAATTAATGGCTGGTTCTCGCCTACTTACGAAAATCCTAGTGGATTTTCTTTTCGGCATTTATTTGCTAAATTAGGTGCTTAAACACGCCACTAATCATACACAAAACCGTTAGCAAAAATAGCCCAATCAACACGTGGGAAAAATCTTACAAACGAATTATTTTGACTTTTTAGAAAGAAAAATAAAGCCGAATTTGAATTTATTGGCTGAAAAAAGGGAGAAGATCTTTGCGGGAATCTTGTTTCGCGGGAAAAAATTTGCTTCATAAAATGGGAATGAATATCTGAACGGAAAATATGCGTGCGAATTTTTGCAAACTCTTGAAATCTGAATTACGCTGAATGAAAAACTGCACGGAACAAAATGCGTGAATTTTGTGTGACTAAAAAAATAGAGTTTAACAAGATTAGAAAAAGCGGAAAATAAATCGGAATTTTAAGCCGAATTAAAATGAAAAAAATTATATTTGAAAAGCGTGAAAGTTAATTGAAAACAAAAAGCTACATTTTGCTAACACCGTGTATATTTTATTGCTTTTGTAGTTTTTCTTGCGAAAAACCACGCAAGCGTAAAAGCTTGGTTTTTTTAAGTTATTATTAGCTAAATTCTCGCAACAAATCATACACAAACACGTTAGGTGCAATTACCAAAAAATGATAAAAGCAGATTCATTAAAAAAATTAAGTGAAAAAATTGTCCTGAATGGTCTTTTAGGCAAGTTAGAATCTATTGGTTTTAAATACTTAAAAAGCAAACAGCATTTTAAACGAACAATAGGCAATTTCGACCAAATCATATCTTTTGGAACATCTCATTCCCCACTTGAATTCAATGAGAATACGGATGAATTATATCTAAAATTTCATATTAATGCAAATATCGAATCTCCAAAGTTTGACAAATGGATTAAGAAAGAAATAAAATCACGTTCTTACTTTAGACACTTAATAGAAAATGTAAAATGTATTGAATTAGTTGATTTCAACACATTAAACAAAGATGATTTTTTTACACCTACAGAAAGTAGGAAATTCAAAAACTATATTACTTCATCTCTGATTGGAGAAGATAATGATAAAAGAATAACATTTTTAGAATTTGAAAAAAAACTAGCTGAAATTATAAAATCTTTTGACAACCTAAATACTGCAAAAGATTTATACAATAACAAAACTCAAGCATTTCGAGATTATTTAAGACTTCTAGTATTTGAAGGAGAAAATGAGCAAGCTAAAGTTGTCTATTTAGAAAAATACAATCATATTAAAAACCAAATTGACTTTGATAACACAGAAAAAGTAGAAGAAACAAAAAAGACAATACAAAGTCTTGAAAAATTCGCATCCGAAATTGAAATATTTTTCAACCTAAAGCTAGAAAACCCATTCAAAAGAGAACTTAAAAAATTAGAATCTAAAAAAGAAAAGATAAAATTATCAGCTGATTTAGGTTTTAAGGAACATTTTAGATTTGATTCAAGTCTATTAGAAGTCGACTCTTTTGACATCAACGATTTAGGAGAAGTTTTAATTATTACAGAAGAAAAAGAAGTCATAAAAATTAATGCTAATGGAAATATTAAAAATATTGGAAAATTAGAAATTAAGGATTGTTTTAAAAATAATTTAAGTAATTCAAAAGTTAAATGGATTGAAAATTCTAATACTTTTTCTTGCGACAACTATTTACTTTCAGAAAATGATGAATTAATTGAACTCATTTTTGATTTTGACAAAACTAAATTCAAAACAAATGAAATTTCGCTTTTTATAAAAGAATTAAACTTCGATAATTCTAAAAAGCAATATCATTTTTTATATTTACTTAATTACAAGCATACTTATCATTCAATATATGATGAAAAAGGTCAATTAATTTCAACTAATTCGTTTGACAATAATATATTAAAATTAAATCTTGCAAGAAAAGAGTACATTGCATTATCCGAAAAAAATTCAGTTGATATAATTGACTTTAAAGGAAATGTAAAAGAAAATTATAAGTATGGAAATGGAAATGAAAGCATTGCTTTGTCTCCTGATGGAAAATTAATGCTTCTTCATTCCTATTCTACTAAATCACAGTTATATAATTTAGAAAACAAAAAAAAACAGACACTTTGGGCACATCCAACTTTTCTTAAAAACTATAAAGAGAATTTTTATAATGATATCAACCATAATTTTGGGTTATCAACGTGTAAATTTACTCCTGGCGGAAAACACATTATTGGAGGTGCTGACCACGGAAAATATGTTGTTTGGGACACTAAAAAGTTTGAACGGAAAGAATTAATTCCAAACGAATCTTCACTTAAGATTTTCAATTGGTTTACTACAACCATTTCAAATGGAAACACAACTGAAAACTATTTCAAACCATATTCAGTTGAATACGAAAATCAAAATTTATTCATTAACAGAGGTTATGATATTTCAAAAATTTCCTTTTTGGAAAACGGCAAATATATAATAACTCAAGTAAGTGACTGTCTACTTGTTTGGAATAAAGATTTTGAAAATATAGGTCATGTTTATGGGATTGGTAGAGTTACATTTTCTGCAAACAACTTTTTAATTTATAAGAATAAGAATGAATTGGTAGTACACCGAAAAGTAAATAAATTTAACAATGATTTTGAAAGTAGTATTTTTAAAGAGTTTGAAAAGGAAAACTCGAATATAACTACACATAATATTGAAAAAGAAGATTTAGAAGTCAAACAGATTGAAGATAAAATTGCGGATATAAAAACGAAGGAAAAGAAAGGCTTTTTTGGAAGATTATTTAAGAAATAACTGCACCTAACAATGTATATAAAACATAGCTAGTTAATGCCAAAATAAAGATTCGTGCCTATTTGCAAGCACCGCCAAATTTACAAATTTGGCTTTAGTGAAAATTAAAAACAAAATTCGTAAATTTGGCTACGTTATAACCCGAAAATTAGTACATATTTATACGCTACGTTTCATATACTAACCGTTAGCTACAATTTGAGAAACGACAAACTTTTGATATTAGATTTAGATGGAGTTCTAATAACAAATCCATCTTGGAAAGCCGACCGAATTCACTCGGATGGATATTCTGAATTTAATGAATCTTGTGTTGAAAATCTAAACAGACTTCTCACTCTTGCGGAATTTGACATTTGGTTGAGCTCAAATCGTCGAACCGTGAAAACTCTGAATGAATTTAATCTGATTTTTAAAAATCGTGGAATAAAAAAAGAAATCGTTGGATTTTTACCAGAATACGCAGATTGCAGAAATCGAAAAGAGGAAATCCTAAAATTTATAACGGAATTTAAAGCGTCTGACTTTCTGATAATAGATGATGACAAATCACTAAACGGACTGGATAGCGGAATAAAAGAAAGTCTGATTTTGACTGAATTGACAAAAGGCTTAAATAGTGAAAAATTAAAAGAGGCTATTGAAAAAATATGAAACGAAATTGTCAAAAATGTTCTGATAGAGCATTTGAAGTTCCTGAATATACTCTTGAACAAAAAAAGATACTATCTGATTTAAAAGCAAATAAAAAACTCGGAGAATTAATCACAAAAATAGAATCACTACACAATATCAAAAGTATTGATGCTAAATTTAATTTTATGCATATCAACACAAAATACGGAAAATGTAATCGTTGCAAAGTTGATAACCTTAAAGGAGAATATGTGATTTGTCCGAAATGTAAAGCGCTAAATTTCAATTGGAACGTATAAAAACTGTAGCTAACAAGGTGTATAATTCATTGCAAGTTATAGCCAACTTACGAAAGTCCTCGCGGACTTTCTATCTGTGATTTATTTGCTAACTTTAGTGCTTAAACACGCAACGAAATCATACACAGAGACGTTAGCCACAAATTACCAGAAACTATGAAGAACAATGGAAAATCGTTAGAAAAAACTATCCGACTTATCCAAGAGACTTTAAAAGATTCTGAAAACACAAAAATTTTTAATAATTATAAAATCGAAAACGAAAGCGGTCAGAAGCGAGAAATTGACATATTAATCGTTTCCTCAATAAATGATTTTGAAATTAAGATTGCGATTGAATGTAAAGATTATAATAAAAAAGTTCCTGTTAAAGAAATTGAAGCATTCGAATCGAAATGTGATAGGATTAAACAAATTAATAAGAAAGTTTTTGTTAGTACAAACGGATATCAAGCTGACGCAATAAATTCAGCAAAATATTACGGAATTGAATTACATACCGCAAATAAACTCAAAAAAGAAGATATTCAAAGTTGGTTTCCAATAAAACAAATGGGACTTCAAATTGAGTCAAAATTTATCGCACCAACTCTATATTTAGATACTACACAGGAAATATTAGATACTATTTTAAAAGAGTTTAATGGAATTGTTTACAGAGAGAACATTAATGAACCTATTAAAATAGAAACGCTTTTAATTGAGGCTATTGAAAATAATAAAAGGGTAATTATGAACCTTGCTATTGTTGAATGGATAAAATTGGAAGAAACGGAAAAAGACGAATCTTTCCCTATACAATTCAAACTTGACTTTAATGATTATTATATAAAATCGACAGATATCGAAAAAATCAAACTTTTTGGATTAACATCAAGTGTATATGGAAAATTCGTGAAAAGAGATGCTACAATTTTAAGCGGGAGAATTGTTAAAGGTTCAAAAGAAAATGATATTACAAAATCTATAACAATAGACGTTGGAGGAAATATAAAAAGTGATATTATAATAGACAAAAATGAGGAATTAACATTTTTCGCAACAAATGAAAAAGGGGAATCTGAAAAATTGAAATCTTTATTAACTTACAATACGAAGACAAAAAAATTTAGCGGTAAATAATCAGTGGCTAACAACGTATATAATTTATTGCTAGTTCTAGCCTACTTACGAAAATCCTCGCGGATTTTCTATTCGGTTTTTATTTGCTAAATTACGTGCTAATCCACGCAACAAACCATATACAAAACCGTTGGCAAACATTATGAAAAAAATTTCGTTATTGATTTTAATTTTGAGTTTTATGAATTGTAATTCTGACAAAAAATCAGCGGAATTAAAAACTGATTCTTATAAACTGAACTCTAATTTAATTGGTATTTACGAATACAAAACATCTGAACAATCCGAAAATCATTATATAGTAATTGACACGCTGAATGGAAAATATAGCGGACTTTATTACGGAACGGAAGATAGTGGCGGACATGGCGTTTTCTTTTATGGAAACAAAATGGAAAAATTGAATATAGAAAAAAAGAGAATTAGCTTTGAAATTGGAACCAGAGAACTTTACGAAACTACACGAATGAGAATTGTAAAGCATAAAATAGATTTAGAGAAAGACTCTACAAATGGAATTTCAAAAGGTCAATTAAAATATAACGGAGAAATATCAAAAAACGGATTTAAATTAAATTGTGAATCTAAATATGAATATTGCTGGGAAAATGAACTGAATTTTAAAAAACTAACCGAAAAAAAATAACGATTTGCCAACAACGTGTATAATTAATGGCTAGTTCAAGCCTACTTACGAAAATCCTCGCGGATTTTCTATCTGTGATTTATTTGCTAAATTAGTTGCTTAAAACACGCCAAAAATCATACACAAAACCGTTACCTACAATAGCGTAACGCCATAAAAACTCACCATTCTTACGCAAAACTAAACGGCAAATCTGATCGCACTCAAACGGATAAAACTTTTGATTGAACAAACATTTTACACTTTCGATTTATCACTGTTGCGTTAATCTTTATGATTTCCGACCTGCCACTGTTACGGAATATTACGCCGATTTTTAGCACCTTTACACTTCGTTTTAAATAGCCATTTATTGCCCAGTTTAAAGTTTCGTTTTTTTCAGAATTTTAAGTCAGAAATATTGAAAAACTACTGTAGGTAACATGGTGTATAAAAAATGCTTATTTTAGTCCCTAATCAAGTGTAAATGTGCGTTTGCTACCTTCCGATTTTCCTGCGGAAAATCCTCGGACGCAAACTCGCCCATTTCATACACTTACCGTTGGCAACCATTGCTGTACCCCAAAATTTCTAAAAAAAGATCTCACTCTATTCTTCCGATTTATCACTGTTACGGAACATAACGCACTTCCGATTTACCACTGTTGCGCTCAATTCTGTCGCTTTAATAAAACTAAAAAATCGATTTTAAACTGCAGACTGGCTTCATACCCAATCCAACCGCCTGGTTTTTAAAAAATAAACGGTTGCCAACATAGTGTATAAAAAATGCTTACTTTAGTCCCTAATCAAGTGTAAATGTGCGTTTGCTACCTTCCGATTTTCCTGCGGAAAATCCTCGGACGCAAACTCGCCCATTTCATACACTTACCGTTCTACACAATTATGAAAAAAACATTCGTCAACCTTTTAATCTTAGTTCTATTTATATCCTGTAGTGGAGATGACCAAACTGAATATTCAGTTGATAGTGAAATAATTATAGAGGACTTGATTGAAGACAAAACTGAATTTCTTGAAAACTTAATTAACCAAAAAATTGACGACCCAAATAACACAAATAATGTCGATTTTACTACCCAATACGAAAACTATTACTTATTAGAATCAAGTTACTTGAGCGAATTAAACAGCTTGAAAAACAATTTAGAGAGCAATAAAAGTAATAAATTTCAAAATTTTGAGCTTGACAAAATCAATCAATCACAAATTAATGCATCTGCTAAAACCATAGTTGAAAGACTTGACCAGTCATTCTTTGAGGCATTTCTTTGGGAAAGTATATTTGATATTATTTTTGTCTTTTTTCTTGAATTGTTATTAGTGATAATTGTAGCAATTATTTTAATTGCGGTATTATTTAGCGGTAATATTAGAGAAAATTCTCGTTTTATTCCAGAAACAGAAGGTTGTGGTTGTTTTTCAATACCTATGATGCTATTTGTCGGTGCTATTCTCTTTGCCGTTTTTGTAAGACCAGCAGAAAGAATTGGGTTAGTTTCATCGTCAAGAGATAAGGAAGTCGAGAAAAAAATAGAAATTATCATTGAAAATGACTTAATGAAATTACAAACGGTAAAGGAATTTAATATCAAACTAATTGAAGAATGAAAAAGTACCTAATATTATTGTTTTTAGTTTCTCAAATTAGTTTGGCTCAAAGAGCTACTGCTCGTAAAGCTGTTAGTGAAACAATTGAGCTAATTACCAAAAACTCATATAAACTATTAAGTCTAAAATCAGCTGATGAACTTATTACCTCTTATTCTACGTTTTTGGTAAAAAACGGTTTAGGTAGAGAAACTCGTATTTCAAATTCGGCAATTAAAAATATATTAGAAGATATTAATACTTTAAGAGGTAAAGATGATTTAATTAAGGTTGGACAAAAATTATCTACATTAAATTCTAATAACCTCAATAGCATAAAAGGATTTTTAGCAGAAGAACTTCACTTCAATGAACTATTAAAATTAAAAAACATAGACAATATTAACTTAAACTCTTCCTATAAAACCTCTGACTTTGTTCAGTCTAAGCAGTTAGAATTTATAAAAAAGAACCGTTTTAATAACAAAGACCTTTATTTACACAAGCAAGTAGAAATTGACTTAATTGCCTCAAAGAACAACAATAAATTTTTGATAGAAGTTAAAAACATAGACAGTAACTTTTCAGAAAGTCGATTTTTAAAATACTTTAGTCAAATCGTTAAGCAAAAAGCTTTTGCAGATGAAAACGGAATTAAATTTGTTTACTGGAGTAACGTTGGAACATCACTTCTATCTACCGAGCAAGTAAAACGAATGGAGTCTATTGGAGTCATTGTTTTACAAAAAGGTAGTACATCACCGATAGTCAATGCAAAAATCAATATGAATAGAATTAAAAGAGAACTTGCGAAATTATAGCGCATAATAACTGTGTAGAACAACGTATATAAAAAATAGCGGTTTGATCGCTTAAACGAAAGAAAATTAACAAATTAAAGGTCAGTTATAATCCGAAAATTTAGTGCTTAAAATCCGCTACTTTTCATATACAAGACCGTTAGCTGCAAGTTAAAACAACACTATGCCAATATTTACAAAACAAGCATTTACAACACTGACAGAAAATCGAACTGCTTCTCGAGGGAAGAACTTATACACAGTTCTGAATGAAGCCAAAGTTGAATTAAAGACTGCATCTAAAATTGGTATTTTTCTTTCTCATTCACATAAAGATAAAAGCCTTATCAAAGAAGCAATAGCTTTTTTTAAAGCAATTAATGTATCTGTGTATGTCGATTGGATGGACGAAAGTATGCCTGAAAAAACAAGTGGTGTAACTGCTGTGAAGATTAAATCCAAAATTATTACAAATGACAAATTCATTTTACTTGCTACAAACGATGCTGTCATTTCAAAATGGTGTAATTGGGAATTAGGAATTGGAGACACATATAAATTTTCTAAAGATAATCTTGCCATATTACCTCTATCGGAAAATAGTGGTTCTTGGTATGGGAATGAATATCTTCAGATTTATCCACATATCGAATCGGTAACTCGTGGAAATGATGGGATTTATGATAACATTTTTAGAATAATATATCCAGATGGTTCACATAAATGGTTGAGCGATTGGCTAAAAGAATAAACAATGGAAAATAAAAGAAAACATTTAGAATTTATTCAATTGGTAATAACCAGAATGAATGTAAATTCTTTTTTACTTAAAGGTTGGTCAGTTACTTTAGTAGCTGCATTATTTGCTTTTGCAGCCAAAGATTCAGATATAAGTTATGTAATAATCACTTATGTATCTACACCAATATTTTGGTTGCTTGATGCGTATTATTTAAGCCTTGAAAGGCAATACAGAGGACTTTATAACTCTGTTAAAAACAAAGAAGAAGAAAATATAGATTTTGATATGAATGCGAAACCATACGACAAAGGAAAAGACTCTTGGTTATCTTCAATCTTCTCGGTAACTCTATTATTTTTCTATGGAGGTTTGGTAGCAATAACTTTAATAATAATGTTTGTAATTAATTAATATGGCCAAAAGAGTATTTTTTAGTTTTCATCACGATGATGTAAAATCTTTTAGAGCCAATGTAGTTAGGCAACATTGGGTTACAAAACCAAATAGAGAAGTTGCAGGTTTTTTTGATGCTTCAATTTGGGAAAAAGCGAAAAAAGAGGGTTTTATTGCTCTAAAACGAATGATTAATTCAGGACTTAAAAACACCTCAAACACTTGTGTTTTAATTGGAACTGAAACATACAAACGTCCTTGGGTTAGATATGAAATTATCAAATCTTTTGTTAGAGGCAACCATATTATCGGTGTTCACATCAATGGAATTAGAGATAAAAATAAGCAAACAAAAAACACAGGAAAAAACCCTTTTAGCTATTTAGGTTATAGATACAATGATTCTGGAACTCATATTACTTTTTTTGAATATTTAAATGGCAAATGGATTGAGTATTCATCCGTTGATAATAAGTCGACTTTTAAACTGACAAAAGCAAAACCATCCAAGAAAAATGAATTTATAAAATTTTCTGAATTATACAAAACGTATTTATGGAATAAGGACAAAGGATATGAAAACTTTGGTACTTGGATAAAATAACCAGCAGCTAACAACGTGTATAATTAATGGCTAGTTCGAGCTTGCTTACGAAAATCCTCGCGGATTTTCTATTAGGTTTTTATTTGCTAAATTAGGTGCTTAAACACGCCACTAATCATACACAAAACCGTTAGCAAACATTAAAACGATTTGCTAACACTGTGTATAGTGTATAGCTTGGCTTGTGCCTAATGCATAAGTCATTGCATTTTTGCCCATAATTATTAATTTTTTTCCACCGCTTTTTTTAGCTCGTTACCGTAAAACCAACACTCTCTTAAAATCTGTTTTGATGCACCGTGTTGAAATCCAGAAATTCCTAAATAATTTGGTTGTAAATCAAAATCTTCAATAAGCTCAATTAGTGGTTTTGTTTCTAATTTAGTTTGTAACATTTTAGCCCAATTTTCAGCGTATTCAAAAATAACAGCACCATAACCATCTGTGTTTTTTGATTTCCAATCATCATAGGCTTTTTGGTCTTTAACCTTAAAATCAACGCCTTCAATATGTTTTTGAAACTCTTTTTTATCTTCGGCTTCTTTTTTTCTATAAGCCTTCATTTCTTTATCGTGTTTCAGCTTACGTTCTTGCTGTTTATCAGCAATTTGTTTTTTAATGGCTGTTGGGTATTCTTTAAAACAATTATAACCTATCGCTTTCCAATCCATTAAATGAGCATTCATATAATCTCTAACTAAATGTTCTGTATTAGTATTTGCAGAAACTTTGCATACTATTTCATTAAAATCAAATTCTACTATTGCGTTTTCTTCAATAGCTTTTAATTTTGCATTTTCAGCAACCTTACTTATTGTATTTCCTAAAGAGGTTTCTAATTTTATTGTTCTCATTGTTATTTGTTTTGCTTCGTGCCTCAGCAATTTGCCACCGCACAAAAATTAATAATTATTTATTTCGTTTTTAATTCAAATTTCCGTTTTTCTTAACGCTACACACCATACACAAGTACGTTGTGCGTCATTAAAACCAACCTCTGAAATCAGAATGAAATTATTAAATACAATCGAAATCGAACCTTGGGATTATACGGAAAACGAATATGAATCGCCTTCTGTTTCGAAAGTTGAAAACCCAAAAGCGTGGAGTGATTTCTGGTATAAATGTATTTCTGATAGTAATTTACAAAACTTACAACCGATTGAACTTGGCTCGTATTTAGTTGATATAAATAAAATTGGAGAATCTGAATTAAAGACTATTATTAAAAAAGAACTTAAAGACGTTGATTTGTCTGACTTCCAAGAATATGTTGGACAAATAATTGGCGGAATTGTAGTTTCAGAAAATGAAAAAATAATAATTGAACCAACTTGTTGTGGAGATATATCTGATATTCAGAATTGGGAAGAAGTTGGAAATGCAGAATTGAATAAATGGACTCAATTATGGATTGGACATCCTTGGATTTTCTACAAAAGAACTGATAATTATATTGCGATATCCGATTACACGGATTACAATTTAGAAGACTTTAAAGATATATCGGAAAAACATAAGTTTTCAGAACAAGAGCTTTTGTCTGAAATCAAAACAAGTCGGAAAAACCAAATCAAGTTGGAAAACCGAATTAGTAAAATTTTAAAAGAAATGGAAATTAATAATGCAAATGAAATTGCTAAATTAATGTCCGGAAATAAATAACGAACGCACAACACCGTGTATAATTCATTGCTGGTTATAGCCTACTTACGAAAGTCCTCTCGGACTTTCTATCTGTGATTTATTTGCTAACTTTAGTGCTTAAACACACAACGAAATCATACACAAACACGTTGTAAAACATTTGAAAAACACCCATTAGTTTGAATAATAAACTTGCCTTTTTATTAATTTTACTAACATTCGGACTAAATTCCTGCGACAATCTGACTCCAAAAGAATCTTTTGATAAAGTTGTTTATGATGAATATCACTATAAATATGAAGGAATAATTATTGACAAATATATTGACAAACAAAATCACGCAACACCAATTATAATTATTCGAAATGAAATTTTTGGTGACTACAAAAAAGACTTTATTTTTCAAAGTTCAGATTTTTTTGATTTTTTCAAAGTTGGAGATACGATATCAAAAAAAAGAAAATCTTTATTAATAAATATCAAAAGGAAAGATCTAGACACATTAATGAAATTGGATTTCGGCAAATTTAAGCGGAATGAAAAATATTATTCTGAAAATAAGTATATAAACGAACTTGAATAAAAAACGTTTTACAACACTGTGTATAAAAAATGCTTATTTTAGTGCTTAACCAAAGAAAAGTGCGTGTTTGCTTTCTTCCGATTTTCGTTCCGAAAATCCTCTGACACAAACCCGCACTTTTCATACACGAAACCGTTGCAAGTAATAGCGGAAATCACTCAAACGCAAACAATTCGTAAATAAAATAAATCTGATTTTTAACAAATATTACGCTGAATTTACTCTACCGATTTTCTACTCGAACGGAATTTCTTACTCAAACGGAATTTCTTACTCAAACGGAATCTCATTCAAAACGGAATCTCACTCAAAACGGAATTTCTTACTCAAAACGGAATTTCTTACTCAAACGGAATTTCCACTCAAACGGAATTAGAAAAAGTTAGCAGATTAAAGATAAATAAAAGTAATCGGAACAAAAAAACTACTACTTGCAACACCGTATAAAAAAAATTGCTATTTTGTGCTTAATTAAAGTGTGTTGCTTTTTTGCTTGCTTCTGATTTTCCTACGGAAAATCCTCGCGCACAAAAACGCAACTTTCTTTATACAAAAACGTTGTAAGTAATGCCGAAAAACCCAGAAACCAAGTGAATAAAACAATATTTGAAATTACCAAAATGGATTGTCCTTCAGAGGAAAATCTTATCCGAATGAAATTGGACGGAATTTCAAGCATTGCGAATTTGGACTTTGATATTCCGAATCGAAAATTGACCGTTTTTCACAGCGGAGAAATTGACCAAATCGAAAAGTCCGTTATCGAATTGAATTTAGGTGGAAAAAAAATCTCAACGGAACAAACCGACCAAACGGAATTTAAAGAAAACGAAAATCAGAAAAAACTACTTTGGTCTGTACTTGCCATAAATTTTGCTTTTTTCATTATTGAAATGACAACAGGAATTATCTCAAAATCTATGGGACTTGTTGCCGATAGTTTAGATATGCTTGCGGACAGTTTTGTGTACGGAATTAGTTTGTTTGCGGTTGGCGGAACAGTAATAAAGAAAAAACGGATTGCCAAACTTGCTGGATATTTTCAAATAATACTTGCGATTATTGGATTTGTAGAAGTCTTGAGAAGATTTTTCGGAAACGAGAAACTTCCCGATTTTTCAACAATGATTATAGTTTCGATTTTTGCACTTATTGCAAACGGAATTTGTCTTTATATTTTGCAAAAGTCAAAGAGCAAAGAAGAAGCACATATGAAAGCGAGTATGATTTTCACTTCGAATGACGTGATTATCAATTTGGGAGTAATTATTGCAGGAATTTTAGTGCATTATTTGAGTTCTAATAAACCTGATTTGATTATTGGAACAATTGTTTTTGCATTGGTAATTCAAGGAGCATTTCGGATTTTGAAATTAAGTAAGTGAACTAAAAAAGCACTACTTACAACAACGTGTATAATTAATGGCTGGTTCTCGCCTACTTACGAAAATCCTCGCGGATTTTCTATTCGGTTTTTATTTGCTAAATTAGGTGCTTAAACACGCCACTAATCATACACAAAACCGTTGTGCACAAGCTGAAAAATGAGAAATCCTTTAAAAATATTGCTTCTGATTTTAACTTTAGTTTCTTGTAAAAACCAAACAGAAACGAAATCTGAATTGAAAAACGAAACGGCTGAATTGATTGAAGAAATTCCTCAAATGGAATTACAACAAACCGACTCAATTGCGGAACAGTGGAATTTTATGGTTTTTGAAAAAGGAGGTTGTTTAGGAGGAACACAATATGTCACAGATAAAAAGAGAGAAATTCCTACTATGGTTTTTAGCGAAACGGAATGGAAAAAGTTTGCGGAAAATGATAAAACGGAGTTGACTGAATTTCTTATCTCTAAACTTTCTGACACAACGAAAACGAAAGTCCATACTTGCCCATTTTTTGGAGCAACGAATGGAGAAATGGCTGTTTATTCACTTCAGCATATTCATAATTTAAATTGGCTTGAATTTTCGGAATTTAAAGAATATAAAGACCGAGAATATGGAAATGCGACTGACCAACCTCAAATGTGGTTACAGAATATTTTAAAAAATGAAACTAAACGTAAAACGTTAGCGGAATTATATCGGAACGAACTAAAAAAATAAAAGCCAGTGCACAACAATGTATAACCGCAATTACGGCGGATTCGACTACGTCCGAATCCACTCGGAATTGCTAACGTCAGTGCTAAACCGAAAAATTTGCGTACTTTAACCCGTAACTGACGGTTATACGAGACCGTTACCTGCAATACTAAAAAACCGAATGGAGAAAGACAAAGAATTTAGAGTAATAATACCAGATGAATATTATAAGATTCTGAAATTCCAACAAGAAGAACTTCCAGGAATTGCAGTCGTGAATAAAAATTTAGCGGACTTTGAACCAAAAGAAGTCTTCTCTTGGCATTGTTCGGTAATGCTGAATTGTAAAGAGCTTATCGAAAATGGAATGCCATCAAAAGCGGAAGTAAAAATATTAGACGAATTTGGAGACTTTTTGGACGAAAAAATAAAAGGACCTGACAAAGAAAAACCAAAC
Source organism: Bizionia sp. M204 (assembly GCF_023205095.1). GTDB lineage: Bacteria > Bacteroidota > Bacteroidia > Flavobacteriales > Flavobacteriaceae > Algorimicrobium > Algorimicrobium hallyeonense. The sequence goes on from NZ_CP046242.1 coordinate 2,249,150, forward strand.
GGACTTTTTCTCGCAAGAATTACGTGGAATGAATCACGAGAACTGATTTGGCGAATTTTTGACCCAGAAATTACAAATGAGTTTCTGAATGACTTAATTGAGCGGAATGAATATCCTCGTGAATTTGACTACCGAATTGATGAAGACGTGGAATGGAAATTAGCTGAATGGCATTTAAAAAAACGTGAATGAAAAAAGTACAGCAGGTAACAATGTATAACCGCAATTACGGCGGATTCGACTACGTCCGAATCCACTCGGAATTGCTAACGCCAGTTCTTAACCGAAAAACATTATCTTTAATCCCGTAACTGACGGTTATACGGGACCGTTAGCAACAAGCTGAAAAAAACGCCAATGAAATTTTTCAATATTTTCGGAAAACCCAAAGGACAGAGCTCAAATACTGAATCTGAAAAATCGGAATTTGAGCAAATTAAGGTTTTTAAAAGTTTACCAAAAGAGCAATGGAAATCAGCTTACAATGAACTGAATAAAAGAATTGGCGAAAAACTAAAGGAATACGGATTTAAAAAGAAAGGTAGAAAACACTATCGACTGACAAATGACTTACTTGAAGTTATTGATATTGATAATCGAGGAAGTTGGTCTGGAGCAAAAGACGATATTGAAATCCGAATTGGATTAGTGCCTTATTGTTGGCAAGGACTTACTAACGAATATTATTTAGTAGGCTCAAAACCAATTGAGGAAATTGACAAAACTATTAGGAATCATTTTAGGATTTCAAAAGAGTATTTAATTTTGGCGGACTATTTAACGGAAAGAATAATAAACAATGTTCTTCCATTTTTTGAGAAATATAATTCGACAAAAAAAATAACGAGTCAACCTTATATTTTCCCTTATCACACAAAATGTGGTGGAAATGATATTAGAAACTCTCATTTTTTGATTTTATTCTCGGAATTAAAGCAACATAAAAACATAAATGCAATTGAAATTTTAGAAAACGAGATTGAATTTGGTTCAGACAGTTTAAATCAAGTGACTTGGAAAGAATTAAAAAAACTCGTTGAAAACAAAGATTGGGAAACTATTGACAAAATATTTGCCGAAAACGAAAAGAATATATTAGACAAATTAAAAATAAAGCCAGTTGCTAACACCGTGTATAATTAATGGCTGGTTATCGCTTACTTACGAAAATCCTCACGGATTTTCTATTAGGTTTTTATTTGCTAAATTAGGTGCTTAAATACGCCACTAATCATACACAAAACCGTTGCCACCAATTTGAAAAAAAACTGAATGAACATTTTTATAGACACTTCTATTCTATATCCTAATCCATTTTGGAAAGGCAATTATTATTCAAGAATATTAGATGTTGCAATAAACGGAAGAGCTAAAATATATTTGAGTCGTGTTGTTATCAAAGAATTAAGACACAATTTTGAAAAAAATCTGACCAAAGAACTGTTTGAATTGAAAAAAACCAATTCATCACTCAAAAATAATTTACGCTATTTCAAACCGTTCGAACTTCCAGACAAAGAAAAATGTCTTACGGATTTCGATAGATTTTATGAAGAAATGGCAAAATACAACCGTATAACCGTTTTAGAATACGAAAATGACCTTTTAGAACCAATTTTAGAAAGAGCCATCAAGAGAGAAAAACCATTCAGCGAAAAGAAAACTGAATTGAAAGATGCTCTAATATGGTTAACTTATTCAAATTATGTCAATGAAAATAAATTAGAAAATTGCTTTTTATTGACAAAAAACTGCACTGATTTCTGTGATTTAAAAAAACTAAAAAACAACATTTTCGAGCTTCACGATGAACTTAAAAAAGATTGTGACAAGTTTCAAATTTTTAATTCTTTTCAAACGTTTAATCAAGCCAATTCCGAATATTTAGATAAGCCTGAAAAAGAATTTAAAGAATGGATTGAACAGATTGATTTTAGTGACAAATATGTTTTTGACTTATTATGGGAGAATGAAGGAGATTCAATTACCGATAAAATATACAACTTAACTGACAGAATTGACCCTGACAGTTTATTTGAGGAAGGATATCTAATTTCAATGGGAGGATATTTGGATATTGGCGATATAGAATGGTATGATTGTAGCGATGTTGAAGTAGAAATTGTCAGCGATTATGCAATCGTTTCTGGTACATTAAATGTAAATGCGGAAATTCAAGGATATAGTTACAATTCCGTCAGAGACAAAGGAGATGAAAAGTTTCCGTTCGTAGGGGAACGAAATATTGAAATAAAAATCTTTTTTAATTTCACAATAGAAAAAGAAGGAACACCAGAAAATTTTGAAATAACTGATGTAATTACGGAATAAAAAACTGGTGGCAACAACGTATATAGCTCATAGCTAATTTGTTACTTAATCGAAGTTAAGGCATATTTGGAAAGTCGCCAAATTTTTAAATTTGACGACTTTCCAATAAAAAAGACAAATAGTAAAATTTAAAAATCTGGCTTGTGCTCAACCGAAAAATAATCGCTAATTTACACGCTACAAGCCATATACAAGACCGTTAGCCACAAATTACCAGAAACTATGAAGAACAATGGAAAATCGTTAGAAAAAACTATCCGACTTATCCAAGAGACTTTAAAAGATTCTGAAAACACAAAAATTTTTAATAATTATAAAATCGAAAACGAAAGCGGTCAGAAGCGAGAAATTGACATATTAATCGTTTCCTCAATAAATGATTTTGAAATTAAGATTGCGATTGAATGTAAAGATTATAATAAAAAAGTTCCTGTTAAAGAAATTGAAGCATTCGAATCGAAATGTGATAGGATTAAACAAATTAATAAGAAAGTTTTTGTTAGTACAAACGGATATCAAGCTGACGCAATAAATTCAGCAAAATATTACGGAATTGAATTACATACCGCAAATAAACTCAAAAAAGAAGATATTCAAAGTTGGTTTCCAATAAAACAAATGGGACTTCAAATTGAGTCAAAATTTATCGCACCAACTCTATATTTAGATACTACACAGGAAATATTAGATACTATTTTAAAAGAGTTTAATGGAATTGTTTACAGAGAGAACATTAATGAACCTATTAAAATAGAAACGCTTTTAATTGAGGCTATTGAAAATAATAAAAGGGTAATTATGAACCTTGCTATTGTTGAATGGATAAAATTGGAAGAAACGGAAAAAGACGAATCTTTCCCTATACAATTCAAACTTGACTTTAATGATTATTATATAAAATCGACAGATATCGAAAAAATCAAACTTTTTGGATTAACATCAAGTGTATATGGAAAATTCGTGAAAAGAGATGCTACAATTTTAAGCGGGAGAATTGTTAAAGGTTCAAAAGAAAATGATATTACAAAATCTATAACAATAGACGTTGGAGGAAATATAAAAAGTGATATTATAATAGACAAAAATGAGGAATTAACATTTTTCGCAACAAATGAAAAAGGGGAATCTGAAAAATTGAAATCTTTATTAACTTACAATACGAAGACAAAAAAATTTAGCGGTAAATAATCAGTGGCTAACAACGTATATAATTTATTGCTAGTTCTAGCCTACTTACGAAAATCCTCGCGGATTTTCTATTCGGTTTTTATTTGCTAAATTACGTGCTAATCCACGCAACAAACCATATACAAAACCGTTGGGCTTCATACTGACAAAAAATCGAACTAAATCATATTTTTTGTACATTTGATTAAAAGAAATTTTTAAATGGATATTCAAACAACAAAACTTGAACTACTCAAAACAATTTTGGAGACTGAAAATACTGATTTCATCCAAAGAATAGCTGACTTTGTGAAAAAAGAAAAAGTAGATTTTTGGGACGAATTGTCTTTATCTGAACAATCTGAAATAAAACAAGGTATTGAGGAATTGGATAAAGGGAAAAGGGTTTCCTACGAGTCATTCCTAAAGAAAATTTCTTAATGAAAGTATTCTTATCCGAACTTGCCGAATCAAAACTTCTTAAGCTATCCGAATATTTATTGGATGAGTGGAACTTAAAAACTCGTGACAAGTTTATCTCAAAACTAAACGATAAAATTAAACAAATATCAAATCAACCTGATAGTTGTCCAAAATCATCGGAATTTAAAAATCTTTATAAATGTGTTGTAACAAAGCAAACGACATTTTTCTATAGAATAATAGCTGAACGAAAAGAAATAGAAATAATTACGATTTTTGACACACGACAAAATCCTGATAAGTTAAAAAAAGACATAGATTAAAAAGTACGAAAGCCCAACATGCGTATAAACCAAATTAAAAACACTTAACCCATTAATTTTTAGAATACATAATATTCCTATTTTTCTTTTCAAATGAAAAGAACTTTCCGAGGTTCCGGGCTCATGCGTTAAGAATGGCAATGGCATCCTTTTTTAAGCCAATCTTCTGGTTTGATGTTGCCTATCATTTTTTTTTAACGGACCTCTTACACACTGCTGTAAATTTAACATGGATATGGCAAAAATGGATGCAGATTTTTTTAAACGGTTTTAATTTACAAAACTTCGGCTCTTTAAAATTTATTTAATATTAGTTCTATACATTGATTGCCATGCAATGAAATTTCAAAACTTTGATTTCAGTTGGCAGAACAAGCCATATTAACAAGAAATCTACAGGCCAAAATAACGTCTTTTTATTTCTGTAATATTATCTTTACACCTAAAGTCTAAACACTAAATGAATGAATTTAACCATAGATAATATACTTTTAATTGGCTCTTTATTACTTCTTATCAGTGTTCTTGCTGGTAAAACTTCCTATAAATTTGGAGTACCCACTTTATTACTCTTTTTAACAATTGGAATGTTAGCCGGTTCTGACGGTATTGGAGGTATTCGTTTTGATGACCCAAAACTTGCTCAATTTATTGGTATGGTATCACTTAATTTTATTTTATTTTCAGGTGGTCTGGACACCAATTGGAAAGCTGTTAAACCCATTCTTCGTGAAGGTATTGCCCTTTCTACATTAGGCGTCTTATTTACTGCTGTTTCGCTTGGTTCATTTGTTTGGTTTATTACTGATTTCACTATTTATGAGAGTTTATTATTAGGCTCCATCGTATCTTCCACAGATGCCGCTGCCGTATTTTCTATTTTGAGATCAAAAAGTCTAGCATTAAAAACAAATTTAAGACCCACTTTAGAGTTAGAAAGTGGAAGTAACGACCCAATGGCGTATGTTTTAACAATTGCATTTTTAACCTTGGTTATTAACCAAGACCAAAGCTTTGTATCTATAATTCCATTGTTTTTTCAACAAATGATTTTTGGTGGTCTTGCGGGTATTCTCTTTGGAATATCAAGCAAATATATCATCAACAAAATAAAACTGGATTTTGAAGGCCTCTACCCTGTTTTAGTTATTGCTTTGATGTTTATTACATTTTCTACAACTAATTTTATAGGTGGCAATGGGTTTCTTGCCATTTACATTTGTGCCGTTTATTTAGGCAATCAAGACTTAATACATAAAAAAACCATCATGAAAATGTTTGATGGTTTCGCTTGGCTAATGCAAATTGTACTATTCCTGACTTTAGGTTTGCTTGTTTTCCCTTCACAAATTATCCCGTATATGGGTATTGGACTCTTGATCTCGTTATTCCTTATAGTTATTGCGCGACCCATAGGTGTATTTCTCAGTCTTATATTTTTCAAAATGAAAATGAAAAGAAGGTTTTATATTTCTTGGGTTGGTTTGCGTGGCGCGGTACCAATTGTGTTTGCAACTTATCCACTTTTGGCAGGAATTGATAAAGCCAATATGATTTTTAACATTGTATTTTTTATTTCTGTTACGTCTATTTTAATTCAGGGAACTACACTTTCTATTGTTGCAAAATGGTTGGGTGTAGGCATACCAGAAAAGCAAAAAAAACTGACTACCACGGATATGCTATTGGCGGAAAACCCCAAAGCGGAAATGAAAGAATTACAAATAACATCAGACTGTTATGCTGTTAACAAGAAAATAGTTGAATTAGGCTTCCCTAAAAACGCAATTATTGCAATGATTAAAAGAGATGACAGCTATATTATTCCAAACGGATTAACAAAAATTGAGACAAAAGACATTCTTATTGTTTTAGCAGATAAACCCAAAATTTTTGATGAAGTTTACAGAAATCTGAAATCACAATGAATTCTTTAGATCAATCTATATTATTGACATTTTAGCATCTCAACTTGCTAACTATTGAAGTGTTAAATTTTATGGCTAGCCGTAAGCGCGTTAAGGATGGCAATGGCATCCTTTTTTTACGTCTATACGTAAAAAGAGATATAATGGACAGCCTGACTTTTTACGCCAAATCCCTAATTTAATGTTGGAAACGGCATTTTTTAGCGTAAAAAGGAACGCCCAAAAAAATAATAGTACCTTTTTGTAACAAAAACTGCTTTGCGTACGTATAACTATATAGAACACGTTGTTCGCACAATTTAATTAGAGAAAGAACGTACATGAGACAACTTAAAATTACCAAGCAGGTTACGAATAGAGAAACTGCTTCGTTAGACAAATATCTTCAAGAAATAGGAAAAGTTGACTTAATTACCGCAGACGAGGAAGTAGAATTAGCACAGCGCATAAAAGCGGGTGATCAGGTGGCTTTAGAAAAGTTAACCAAAGCTAATTTACGTTTTGTAGTTTCGGTGGCTAAGCAATACCAAAACCAAGGTTTAACGTTGCCAGATTTAATTAATGAAGGAAATTTAGGCCTTATTAAAGCGGCTCAACGTTTTGATGAAACGCGTGGTTTTAAATTTATTTCGTACGCTGTTTGGTGGATTCGTCAATCTATCCTACAAGCTTTAGCGGAGCAATCACGTATTGTGCGTTTACCGTTAAACAAAATTGGATCTATTAACAAGATTAATAAAACCTTTGCTTTCTTGGAGCAAGCGCATGAGCGCCCACCAAGTGCCGAGGAAATTGCCAAAGAATTGGACATGACCATTAACGATGTTAAGGAGTCTATGAAAAATTCAGGGCGTCACGTAAGTATGGATGCGCCTTTAGTTGAAGGTGAAGATAGTAACTTATATGATGTATTAAATTCTGGTGAATCGCCAAATCCAGATCGTGATTTATTACATGAATCCTTACGTACAGAAATTGAACGTGCTTTGGAAACCTTAACACCTCGTGAAGCGGACGTAATTCGGTTATACTTTGGTTTAGGAAACCAACACCCAATGACGTTAGAAGAAATTGGTGAAACCTTTGACTTAACGCGTGAACGTGTAAGACAAATTAAAGAAAAAGCTATTCGTAGATTGAAACATACGTCTAGAAGCAAAATATTGAAAACTTATTTAGGATAAGTTTTAAATTCCAATATGTGAAAACAGAAATCCCTGTCTGCCTTATAGGCCGTCGATAACCAAGAAATTAGGTTTTGGAATTTTACATATTGGAATTTTACAGTAACAAACAGTTACAACATAACTGTTCGTTTTTTGATTGATGAAAGAACCCAGAGCTGATTACTCTGGGTTCATTTTTTATATTATATTTCCATTTCCCCAAAGGAAAAATTTTGAGTCTACCCCTAAATACTATTTGAAAAGGAAGGACTTTTAAAAGACTTTATTACCTTTACCGAAATATCAAAACAACACATAATGAACGCAAAAGTAATAGCACCTTCTATGCTTGCTGCCGATTTTGGCAACTTACAACGTGATACTGAAATGGTTAATAATAGTGATGCCGATTGGTTTCATATAGATGTCATGGATGGTCATTTTGTACCGAATATTTCTTACGGCTTCCCTATTATTCAAGCAATAAAAAAGCACGCTACCAAGCCATTAGACGTCCATTTAATGATTGAGAAACCGGAACGCTACATTGAAGAATTTGCTAAAGTTGGTGCGGATATTATTACAGTTCATTACGAATCTACGGTGCATTTACACCGAACCTTAACCCAAATTGAAGATGCTGGCTGTAAAGCGGGTGTGGTATTAAATTTAACAACACCTATTAATGTGCTGGAAGACATATTGCCAAAATGTTATATGGTATTATTAATGTCTATAAATCCAGGTTTTGGAGGTCAGAAGTTTGAAGATATTACCTACAATAGGATTAAGAAATTACGCCAAATGATAGATGAGCAAGGTTTAAATACACGTATTGAAATAGATGGTGGCGTTACGGATAATAACATCAAGCAATTGGTTGCAGCTGGTGCTGATGCTTTTGTTGCCGGAAGTCATGTTTTTAAAAGTGATAATCCTACTGAAACAATTAAGAAGCTTAAAGCACTTGCTAACGGATAAAAAAATACGTGTAAACGCATAAAAAAGCTCCTTTCGGAGCTTTTTCGTTTTTAAATAATTAGTTAGTTAGTTTAAAATTGTTCTATTAAATAGTTTATTAGGTCGGTTGTGGTAACAATACCTACTAGTTTATCATGGTCTACAACTGGTAAAGCGTGGAATTCTTTAACTGCTAAAATTTCAGCTACTTCTTTTATAGTTGTTGTGGAAGGTACACTGACTAAATTTTTAGCCATGACCTGCTCAATAGTAAACATATTGTAAACCACTGTATCTACAGAATCATCTTCTTCATCTACGGCATCTGCAAAACTAATACGCAATAAATCGGTATAGCTTAACATACCTTTAATGGCATCACCACTAACCACAGGAATATGACGTATTTTTTTAGTTTTAAACAGCCTTTCAGCTGTTTCTAACTCATCGGTGTGATTTAATGTAATGACTGTTTTAGTCATGATTTCGGAAACTGGTGTGCGTTTTTTCATAGTACTTGATTTTAAATTGTTTACTAAAAGTACGCAAGATAAACAGCAATAAATATGATAAAAATCAGCTAAAAGGATTAATAACCTTCGAAATTAAAATTAAGCATTTGTTTGGTTTTAGCATATACTCTCGGGAATTGAGAACGAAACTCTTTTGGTGTTTCAATAAAGGTTTCAATAATAACCGCAACAAATTCGAAGGCATTGGTATACGCGTAATTTCGGATATATCCGGAGTTCAATAAGCGCTGTCGCAACTCGGTTTCTTCAGCTAATACGTTTGCTAATTCTTTAAAAGTGTCCGCAAAAATGGTGGAACTAGCATCTCTGTTTTTTAAACTATTGAAATGGATAGCATGTGCAAATTCATGAATACCTAAATTAAGATTATCATTGGAAACCGAGTAGCCTTCTACAAAATGCTCCCAGGATAAAACTAGCGCCTGCATCCTGGGGTTAAACTCACCTTTATGATGGGCGTCATTGGTTTCTGAATAGTAAGCCGAAGGATAAATAATGATACGCTTAATCATTTTTAAACTGTAATCCCTAAAACCGAATGTAAGCATTATAGCTGTTGCCGATGTCATGACAATCATTTCGTCCGTGAGATCTAAATTATCACGACTCACAAATTGTTTCGATTTTATGAAGAATGCCAATCGGTGATGAAACACCCGTTTTTCCTTTTCAGATAAGCGTTGATAAAACCGGAATTCCGATTGTAAAAGCTGTTGTTGACTAGCAGAAAGCTTTCTGTATGGTGGTACCAAATAGCGATATAGTGGTTTCCGTTTGATTAAAACATACCCTATATCAATCATATTAATAAGGGCATAAAATACAAATGAGGAAAGCACAACCACTAGGAAAATTGCCATGACAACATAAAACAAAGGAATTTCGTCAGGCTTAAACATAAATGGTTCTTGGGATTGTAGGTTTATAAATTTAGGTATTTCAATATACAAATAATGCGCAACTATTTATAGAGGTTTAAATATCTACATAATACTATTACATATGCTCAAGTAGATGGTTATAAAAACAAAAACCACACCCATAATCTCAAGAAAACTTGATTTAAAGTGCGGTTTTATCGTAGTGACCTCGAGAGGGTTCGAACCTCCAACCATCAGAGCCGAAATCTGATATTCTATCCAGTTGAACTACGAGGCCATTATTTGTTACTATTATTTGCTTTTATCTTATTTTTTATAAATTCTCTTCCAACACCAGTTTTAAAAAACCGTTCTCTTTCTATGGCTTCTTCCCTTGTCTTGAAAGATTCGAAATATACTAATTCCCAAGGAATATAACCCTTTGTAGACTTGGTTTTACCAGAATTATGTTCCAACAGTCTACTAGCTATATTATCCGTGTGACCTTTATAGCGTCTTCCATCTACTTCGCTCTTTAAAACATATGTATAAAACATAATTGCCTAAATTTGATATTCCCTGCCTGCTGGCAGGCAGGTATCCAGTTGAACTACGAGGCCATAAATTCCTGCGAAAGCAGGAATCTATATTAAAAATATTTAAGACAACTTAGCCTTTACAATATTTGAAATTGTTTTTCCATCTGCTTGACCTGCTAATTCTTGACTAACAATGCCCATTACTTTTCCCATATCTTTCATACCTTCTGCCCCAATACTGTCAATAGTTGCAACTACAACTGCTTCAATTTCTTCATCAGATAGGGCTTCTGGTAAGAACTGACTGATAACTTCCGCTTCATCAATTTCTGGCAGCGCTAAATCTTTTCTATCTTGTTCTAAATAAATAGCGGCACTATCCTTACGTTGCTTAACAAGTTTTTGAAGTATTTTCAACTCCTGTTCCTCGGTTAATTCGGTTTGAGCTCCTGATTCTGTTTGCGCTAAAAGAATAGCAGACTTAACAGCACGTAAAGCGGTTAATGCCGTTTGGTCTTTTGCTTTCATGGCGGTTTTCATAGCCGTCATTATATCTTGTTGTAAGCTCATAATAGGAAATTAATTGTACCGCGAAGATAACAAGAAAAATAGATTTTGACCGTGATGAAAATGATAAAAATTTCAAAAAGAAAACCCGAAATAACAAAATTTGCTATTTCGGGCCTTCATGAAGTTCAAACACTAAACTTAATACTATTTTTAATCGACGTTATCGTGTAAAAACGAATTGTTATTTCGTATTTGCATATCGTCGTTATCATCTAAACTGATACTGGTATTAGAAATATTAGAATCTGATGAATGTCTAGATTCGTCTAAATTTACACCTTGACGCTTATAAGCTGGTACACGCTCAATGTCATCAATTTTCGCACTATTAAACTTATAATTGAAGTTTTTCATTTTAAGTCTGCGTTCTGCAGCACGTTCTTTTAGCATTTCAGAAATAGGCGTATGAATGGGATCAATTTCTTCACCAGATACAGCGTCTTCCGCTTGTTCCGTGTGTAAGGTTTTCTTCTCAAAAACAACTTCTGAATCCTCAATATCAAGTTCCTTTTTTTGCTTGGTTTCAACTTGAGTCTTGGTGTTCATGCTAGATTCTGCTTCAATATAATCATCTAAAGCATACCGAACTTCACCATTTTTATTGGATTCGGTTACGGGAATTATTTCAACATGATCTGTAACGTCTATTTTTTTTATATTTTCTTCCAGTTCATGCACTACCATATCATCAGCCTTATTTTCAATCGCTGAATTACTAAATGGCATATCAAACGTTAAGGTGATTTGTTGCTCTTCTTCAGGCTCTTCAAAAACGGTTTCTGACGTAACGTCTGCAGCAGGATTGGCATTGGTTATTACAAATTCATCCGAACTCACATCAGACAACACATCCTCATGGGTTACATTCATATTTCGAATAGCATCGGTTGTTTTAATCAAACCCGTTCCTTCATCTTTTTTAGGTTCTGGTGATTTTAGCACTTCTAAATCCTCCAAATCCAAGGTGTGCTTAACCACTTTAGGCTCTACCTTTTCTTCAAAATCAATGCTTGGCATAATAATAGCCGGCTCACGTTCTTTACGTGTTAAGTCTTGCTCCATAGACTGCTCGTCTTCTAAGGCATGAATGACTTTTTTAATTTCGGTATTAGAAATTTCATCTTGTTGTTCAATGTCGAAACCCGTTGCAATAATGGTTACTGCAATAGATTCGCCCAAACTTTCATCCTCACCAACACCCATAATAATATTGGCGCCATGTCCAGCTTCATCTTGAATATGATCATTAATTTCACCTATTTCATCAATTGTAATTTCTTGTATTCCAGATACTATTAGCAGCAATACATTTTTAGCACCTGTAATTTTGTTATCGTTTAATAATGGTGAATCCAAAGCTTTCCTAATAGCTTCTTTTGCACGATCTTGACCAGAGGATTTTGACGAACCCATAATAGCAGTTCCACTATTACTCAACACGGTTTTAGCGTCACGTAAATCAATATTTTGTGTGTAGTGATGCGTAATAACTTCGGCAATTCCACGTGCCGCAGTTGATAGGACTTCATCAGCTTTTGAGAACCCAGCTTTAAAGCCTAAATTCCCATAAACCTCACGCAGTTTATTATTGTTAATAACAACGAGTGAGTCTACAACACTTCGTAATTTTTCAATACCAATTTGGGCTTGTTCATTTCTCATTTTACCCTCAAAATGGAACGGCATGGTAACAATACCAACGGTTAAAATATCTAACTCTTTGGCCATTTTAGCTATAATTGGTGCGGCTCCTGTTCCGGTTCCACCACCCATTCCAGCGGTAATAAAAATCATTTTTGTATTGGTATCCAACATGCGCTGCAAGTCCTCAAAACTTTCAACGGCAGATTGCTCGCCAACATCCGGATTTGCACCTGCACCTAAACCTTCGGTTAAGTTTAACCCCAACTGAATTTTATTTGGAACACCACTGTTTTGAAGGGCTTGCGCATCGGTATTACAAATTACAAAATCAACACCTTTAATCCCTTGTTGAAACATGTGATTAATGGCATTACTTCCGCCGCCCCCGACGCCTATTACTTTGATAACATTTGATTGATTTTTAGGTAAATCAAAAGAAATGTTTGTTTCGAATTCTTTGTTGCTGCTCATGAATTTCGTTTTATATGTACTTAATTATTGTCTTATTTATTATTCTTTTCTTGTGGTTGCCTTACTCGGCATTGTCTAAAAAATCTTTTATACGTTCTGAAAATTTGTCCAAAAAAGATTTTTTTGGTGGTTTTGGCTGCTCCTCTATAATTTCTTCTTCTTCTTCCGCTTCCGGTTCATTTATAGATTCCTCATAAGCGACTTCCATTTTTTTACGTTCTTGTCTTTTTAAGCCGTCCATGACTAATCCAACAGCTGTTGCATAAAGCGGACTCGTAACTTCATCATCACTATTGCCAGCTAAATGCTCGTTTGGAAAACCAATTCGGGTATCCATACCCGTTATGTATTCTACCAACTGCTTTAAATGTTTTAGTTGTGCACCACCACCTGTTAAAACAATACCCGCAATTAGCTTTTTCTTTTGTTCTTCGTGACCGTAATTTTTTATCTCTACATAAACTTGCTCCACAATTTCCACAACACGTGCATGGATAATTTTAGATAAGTTTTTTAAGGTGATTTCTTTCGGTTCACGACCTCTTAATCCAGGAATAGAAACAATTTCATTTTCCTTATTTTCACCTGGCCACGCAGAACCAAATTTTATTTTAAGCAATTCGGCTTGTTTTTCAATTATAGAACAACCCTCCTTAATATCTTCTGTGATAACATTACCTCCAAATGGAATAACAGCTGTATGACGAATAATACCATCTCTAAAAATGGCTAAATCCGTTGTACCACCACCTATATCTATTAATGCGACACCGGCTTCTTTTTCTTCCTGACTTAACACAGCATTTGCCGATGCTAAAGGCTCAAGCGTAATGCCATCCAAATTTAATCCTGCACTTTTAATACAACGACCTACATTTCGGATAGATGATACTTGACCAACTACCACATGGAAATTAGCTTCCAGTCTGCCACCATACATACCCACGGGCTCTTTAATTTCCGCCTGACCATCCACTTTATATTCTTGTGGCAAAACATGAATTATTTCTTCACCAGGAAGCATGACTAACTTATGTACTTGGTTAATCAGTTTTTCAATATCCTCATCGTTAATTACCAGTTCGGAATTAGCACGCGTTATATAATCGCTGTGTTGTAAACTACGAATATGCTGACCTGCAATACCAACCGTTACATTTTCAATTTTAACATCGCAAGCCGCTTCTGCTTCTTGCACTGCTAATTGAATAGACTGAATGGTTTGTGTAATATTATTTACCACACCACGATGCACACCTAAACTTTTAGATTTTCCAATACCTAAAATCTCTACTTTTCCATATTCATTTTTACGACCAATCATAGCCACAATTTTTGTGGTTCCGATATCTAATCCTATTGCAATAGTTCCTTCCATGATTTAAGATTTAGTGCACACTACTTGGCTATCAAACTGCAGATTCACCTTACTGTAATTATTCAATATCTTTTCTTTAAATGCCTTTTTATAAAAGACTTTTAAATTATTTATTTTCTTATCTAATTTTTCTAAACCGCCAACATATACTTCAAAAGCGCATTGTCTTAACCGCAGTGAGATACTTTTGTCTTTATGCTGATGAATGCTCGTAACATGTTTACTTAAAAACGCATCATCTTTAACTTTCATTGCCATTTCATACACGTTTTGAAGGTTGTTTTTTGACACATCTCCTGTAACAAGTGGCACTCTAGCTGTATAATTTGTTGATAACGGCATGTAATTCCCGGCATCATCAATATAAAAAGACGCCGAATGTTCAACTCGGGCTATCGGTTTTTTTTGTTCTACATCAGCAACTAAACGTCCGTTAACATCAACAAACACTTGGGCTGACTTAATCATTGGATTAGAATTCAGGGCAGATTCCAATAAATTCAAATCTATGGTTTCTTTAGGCACATTTTTAGTACCTCCTTGATTTACTATTAACAATTTACTAACAGTTTCATGTGTAATAAACAGGTTATCCTCTCCATTGAAATTAATTTCCGGATTACTCACCAAACGTTTGTCATTTTTCTTGGAAGAAAATGCAAATAAACCGACTACTAGCATTAGTAGAAAGAACATCTTTATATAGTTCCAATTAATTTTCATGACTCAAAGCTTGTTTTATATGTTTTACTTGTTCGCCAATATCGCCAGCTCCAATTGTTAAAATAACATCTGCTTGACTTGCTTTAACTTTGTTAATTAAATCAGATTTTGAAATGAGTTGTTTATGCGCATTCGTCATTTTTTCTAATAACCACGATGCTGTAACACCTTCAATTGGTAATTCGCGTGCTGGATAAATGTCCAACAACATCACCTCGTCAAATTGTGATAGACTCTCTGCAAAATCTTCAGCAAAATCCCGGGTTCTACTAAATAAATGGGGTTGAAAAATAGCCAAAACCTGTTTTCCAGGATACATTTCTCGAACCGCCTGATGTACGGCATTTATTTCTTCCGGATGATGGGCATAATCATCAATATACACCAAATCATCTTGTTTTATATGATATGAAAATCTGCGTTTTACGCCTTTGTAAGACGCTAAAGCTTTGACGATCTGTTGGTGAGGGCAACCATATTCTACAGCCATCGCCAAGGCTATTAGTGCATTAGACAAATTATGTCTACCAGGTAGGTTAAATTCTAAATTTTCAAGTATCGTTTTTGGTGTTTTTACATCGAAAATATACGCACCGTTTTCAATTTTTATATTTTGAACGGAATAATCCGAATCATCTTCAATACCATAAGTAAGTCCTGAAATTGGCAAACCATTTTTTACAAATAACGTTCCACCTTCCTTTAATTTATGCGCAAAATCGTGAAAGGATTTTTCCAATTCAGAAGCATCGCCATAAATATCCAAATGATCCGCATCCATGGATGTGATACACGCTATATTCGGTGAGAGCGTTAAGAAGGACCTATCAAATTCATCGGCTTCTACAACGGATACCTCCGTACCATTTAAAATTAAATTCGAATTGTAATTCTCACTTATACCACCCAAAAATGCCGTAACAGGAACATCACAAACATTCATTATATGTCCTAAAATACTGGTTGTTGTTGTTTTTCCGTGGGTACCTGCAACTGCTAAACAGAAGGTATTTTCGGTAATTAATCCCAATACTTGAGAGCGTTTTAAAACGCGATAACCACTATTATTAAAATAGGCCAATTCCTTATGATCTTTTGGAACAGCAGGCGTATAAACCACTAACGTGTTGGTACTATTCAATAAATAATCTTCTAAATTAGCTACTGTATCTTCAAAATGAACTGAAATACCTAAATCAATTAATGCTTCCGTAATGTCGGAAGGTGTTTTATCATATCCCGACACGCGTTTACCATTCGCATGAAAATATCGAGCAAGCGCACTCATACCGATACCTCCAATACCAATGAAATAGACGTTATGTATAGAATCTAGATTCATTTATTCGATTTATTTAATAGCAACTCTACTTCATCAGCAATATGAGTCGTTGCATCTACCATAGCTAACTTTTTTATATTATCGCCTAGCATTTGTTGCTTTTCTGGTGCAATAATTAATTGGGTGAATTTATTTTGAAAATCCACTTCCAAATCATTTTCTGTTATTAATATAGCTGCGTCTTCATCTACAATTGCTTGCGCATTTTTTGCTTGATGGTCTTCGGCTACATTAGGGGACGGAATGAAAATAACCGGTTTGCCAACAATGCATAATTCCGAAACCGAAATTGCACCTGCACGCGATATAATAATATCGGCCGCCGCATAAACATAAGCCATATCGTTAATAAACGCATGAACTTGGATGTTTTTAGTGTTTCCGTAAATTTTGTATTTATCATAATACAACTTACCACACTGCCAGATAACCTGAATATTATGGGTTAATAAGAAATCGAGTTCCTTTTCAATCAACTCATTAATCCGTCTAGCTCCTAAACTTCCTCCTAAAACAAGAATGGTTTTTTTATCTTTTTCAAGCGAAAATTGCCCGAAAGCATCATCCCGTTTTTTGGCAATATGCAACAAGTCCGCTCGCACTGGATTTCCCGTTTTTATGATTTTATCTTTAGGGAAAAATCGTTCTAATCCATCATAAGCCACACAAATTTTATCAGCCTTTTTGGCCAATAACTTATTGGTTATTCCAGGGTATGAATTTTGTTCTTGAATTAAACTCGGGATGCCTTTTGATGTAGCAATCTGCAATAAAGGACCACTAGCAAAGCCGCCAGTTCCAATTACCACGTCTGGCTTGAATTCGGCAATTATTTGGCGTGATTTCCATAAACTACTTATCAGTTTAAAGGGAAAGCTTAAATTCTTCAACGTTAATTCTCGTTGGATTCCAGAAATCCACAAGCCTATAATTTTATAGCCCGCTTGTGGTACCTTATCCATTTCCATACGGCCTTTTGCGCCTACAAATAAAAATTCAGCATTTGGAAAACGCGACTTCAATTCGTTTGCAATAGCAACAGCTGGATAAATATGACCACCTGTACCACCGCCTGAAAGAATTATTTTGTATGTCTTATTCGTATTTGTCACTACTCTGTGTAATTTCTTCTTATTAAAGTGTTTCCGTTAAAATATCCAAAGGATTATCTTCGCGTTGTTCACTATTTACTATTTCTTCTCGTTTTGCACTAACGCTTAGAATAATTCCGAGCGCCAAACAGGTCATCCAAATAGATGTTCCTCCACTACTTATTAAGGGCAAGGTTTGGCCTGTAACTGGAAATAATTGTACTGCTACAGCCATGTTTATTAAGGCTTGGAAAACAATAGGCAAACCAACACCTAAAACAACTAGTTTTCCGAATATGGTTTCTGATTTTTGGGAAACAATAACAATTCGAAACAATAAAGCCAAATACAAAAATAACACGGAGAAACCACCAATTAATCCGTACTCCTCCACAATGATGGCGAAAATAAAATCGGATGATGACTGCGGTAAAAAGTTTTTCTGATAACTCTTGCCTGGCCCAACGCCTTGCACGCCTCCAGTTGCAATGGCTATCTTTGCTTTTTCTATTTGATAATCTTCTTCTGTAATAGCATCATCGGAAAAACTTTCCACACGACTCATCCATGTATCCACACGGTTTGGCATAGCATCTGGAAAGGCTTTTGCCGTTAACACAAAAAGCGTTAAGGCTAGGATGCCCAAACCGATTATAATTCCTAGATAACGAACCGGATAGCCACCCAAAAACACAAGGATTACAACCATACTGAACATAATAGCAGCCGTTGAAAAGTTGGCTGGCAAAATTAGTGCTAGCACAAAAAACACCGGCGTCCAAAGTGGCAGAATGGATTCCTTAAAGGTGATTACTCGATCCTTAATTTTAGCCATATAGTGTGCCACATAAACCATGAGCACCACAAATGCAAAAGTAGATGTCTGAAAAGACATACCTACCACCGGTATTTGAATCCAGCGACTCGTGTTGGTTCCAGCGCTGGATGACCCTTGCATAAGCGTTAAAACCAGCAACATTAAAACTACCGGTAACAGCAAAATGGAAATAGCTCGAAAATACTTGTAAGGCATTTTATGAACGATAAAAACAATTAAAAACCCTAACACCAAATGCATAATGTGACCAAAAAATATGGAGAATGTCCCTTTTCCAGCACCGTTGTACGCTAAATTACTAGCCGCACTATAAACTGGTAAAAAGGAAAATATAGCCAATAGCGCCACTATTGCCCATAGATATTTATCACCTTTTATGTTTTTAATAATTGGATGCACTTGTTTTTTTTTGTTATCTCTGTTACCTTTTTAATCACTTTGCAATACGCTAAATGATACTTCTATTTTTATAAATTTCTTACCGATTCTTTAAATTGACGACCACGATCTTCATAATTTTCGAATAAATCGAAGCTTGCACAAGCTGGAGATAGTAAAACATTATCACCTGATTCTGCAATTTTATAAGCAATCTTAACCGCTTCATTCATGTAATGGGTTTCCACAATAATATCAACCATGGATTCAAAATTCTCAAACAATTTCTTATTGTCAACACCCAAACAAATAATGGCTTTTACTTTTTCATTGATAAACGGAAACAACTCTTGATAATCATTTCCTTTATCTTGCCCTCCAACAATCCAAACGGTTGGTGCGTTCATGCTTTCTAAAGCATAATAAGTAGCATTAACGTTGGTGGCTTTGGAATCGTTGATGTAATTCACTTTATTAATTTTCAAAACCTGCTCCAAGCGATGCTCGACACCATGAAAATTCTCTAAACTTTCACGAATAGTTTGTTTTCTTATTTTTAGTAAGTGCGCAACGGTAGACGCTGCCATAGCGTTCTTAATATTGTGTTTTCCTTGTAATGCTATATCCTTTGTTGGCATAATTATTTGATTGTTATCTATTGTTATTTTTAGTGTCTCTTTTTCTAAATACGCGCCATTTTCTATAATTTTCGTTAATGAAAACGGCAATAATGTTGATTGAACTGGGTGTTTTTCTAGCCAATTGGTGATGACTTCATCATCGGCATCATAAATCAAATAATCTTCAGATGTTTGATTCATGGCAATTCTAAATTTTGAGGCGATATAATTATCAAATTTATAATCATACCGATCCAAATGATCTGGTGTTATGTTTAGTAAAACAGCAATGTGTGGTTTAAAATGAACACAATTATCTAATTGAAAACTGCTAATTTCTAGCACATAGTTTGGGAAATTATTTTCCAAAACCTGCTTTGCAAAACTGTCGCCAATATTTCCGGCTAAACCAACTTCCAATTCTTGTTTTAACACATGATGTGTTAATGAAGCTGTTGTTGTTTTGCCATTACTACCAGTTATCCCAACTAAGGTTGCTTGAGTATATTGCGATGCAAATTCAATTTCAGAAATTACTGAAATACCTTTTGCTTTAAGTTGCTTTACAATTGGAACCGTATCTGGAATCCCAGGACTTTTTACAACTAAATCAGAATTTAAAACCTGTGATTCTGTGTGCTGCTCAGACTCCCATTCAATCTCATTATGTTTAAGAACGTTTATATATTTCTCTTTAATTTTTCCTTTATCTGAAACAAAAACCTCAAAGCCTTTTGCTTTTCCTAAAAGTGCTGCTCCTACACCACTTTCTCCTCCTCCTAATACGACTAATCGTTTCATTCTAAATCAGCGCTTTTATTTGCTATCTAATTTTTAGGGTTACAATGGAAATAATGGCGAGTAAAATGCCAATAATCCAAAAACGTGTCACTATTTTGCTTTCATGATAACCTGATTTTTGATAGTGATGGTGCAAAGGCGCCATTTTAAAAACTCGCCTGCCCTCACCATATTTTTTCTTAGTATATTTAAACCAACTAACCTGCATGACTACAGATAGATTTTCTGCCAAGAATATTCCACATAACACCGGAATTAACCATTCTTTTCTAACGGCAATGGCTATAACTGCTATAATTCCACCTATAGTTAAACTTCCTGTATCTCCCATAAATACTTGAGCTGGATAAGCATTATACCAAAGGAATCCAATGAGCGCGCCAACAAAAGCGGCTATATAAATGGTAATTTCTTCAACACGCGGTATGTACATAATGTTTAAATAATCTGAAAACACGATGTTACCAGAAACCCATGCAAAAATGCCAAGGGTTAATACTATAATTGCCGAAGTTCCAGCTGCCAAACCATCAATACCATCGGTAAGGTTAGCACCATTTGAAACGGCAGTTATGATAAAAATGGTTACTAGAATAAAAATAATCCAGGCATACTTTCCTAAATCTGGGCTTATCCATGTAATTAAATCGGCATAATCAAATTCATTTTCTTTAACGAACGGAATGGTTGTTTTTGTAGATTTTTCTTCTAATTGAAACAGTTTTGACGATTCTACTTTTGGATTAGCCGCCAATATTTCTTGTTGTTGTTCTTGCGGTAATTTCTCTTTTAGAGTAACATCGGGATGAAAATATAAAGTGGCACCCACAATAATTCCTAAACCAATTTGACCCAACACTTTAAATCGGCCTTTTAATCCTTCTTTGTCATTTTTAAATTTCTTGATATAATCATCAATAAACCCAATAGTTCCCATCCAAAGTGTGGTTATAACTAATAGAATGATATAGATGTTTTCTAATTTTGCAAATAACAAAACAGGAATTAAGGTTGCTAGAATGATTATAATTCCACCCATAGTTGGCGTTCCAGCTTTTTCTACTTGACCATCTAAACCTAAATCGCGAATGGTTTCACCTACTTGCTGTTTTTGAAGAAAGCGAATAATTCGTCTCCCAAAAATTGTGGATATCAACAAGGATAATATAATAGTCACAGCTGCTCTAAAGGTTAAGAAACCAAATAAAGCAGATCCCGGAAAATCATAATATTTGTCTAAATATTCAAATAGGTAATACAGCATATTATTTTTCTAATTGATTTAATAGTTCTTGAACAATTTTGAAGTCATCGAAATCAAAACGTTCGCCATTTATTTCTTGATAATTTTCATGACCCTTCCCTGCGATTAAAATAATATCATTAGGTTTTGCCATTTGACAAGCCGTTTTAATAGCTTGTTTTCTATTAGTAATTGAAACGGTTTTTTTAAAATTTTGAGGCTCAACACCTGCTTCGACCTCATTCAAAATTGTTTCTGGATTTTCTGTTCGTGGATTATCACTGGTAAAAACAACTTGCGTACTCAAAGCCGAAGCAATATGTCCCATTTTAGGTCGCTTGGTTTTATCACGATCACCTCCACAACCAACAACCGTTATCAGTTCTTCGTTTTTAGTTCGGATGCTATTAATGGTTTCCAATACATTTTTCAAAGCATCAGGCGTATGCGCATAATCTACAATAGCCGTTATTTTTGATTCGGAAATTAGATATTGAAAACGTCCTGAAACACTTTTTAAATCGCTTATCAATCTTAAAATTTCCACTTTCTCTAAACCTAATAATTCAGCGGTTGCATAAATTGCCAACACGTTATAAGCATTGAAACTTCCTATTAATCGCGTCCAAACTTCGCTATCATTAATTTTTAGTAATAATCCTGTAAACTGATTTTCTAAAATTTGCGCTTTATAATCTGCATAACTTTTTAAGGCGTAGGTATGTTTTTTGGCGGCAGAATTCTGCAACATGATCAAACCATTTTTATCATCCACATTTACTAATGCGAATGCATTTTTAGACAAGCCATCAAAAAAAGCTTTTTTCACATCGCGATACTCCGCAAAACTGCTGTGATAATCCAAATGATCATGGGTTAAATTGGTGAAAATCCCACCTTCAAATTGTAACCCTTCCGTACGTTTTTGATGAATACCATGCGAGCTGACTTCCATAAAACAAAACTCGACTCCAGCATCATTCATCTGTTTTAAATAGCTGTTGATAGTAATGGAATCTGGTGTTGTATGTGTGGCTTTAAATTCAGCATCATCCACCATAATTTTAACGGTAGATAACAAACCAACCTTATAACCCGCATTTTTAAATAACTGATATAATAAAGTGGCAATAGTCGTTTTTCCATTGGTTCCCGTAACACCAACTAATTTTAAATTAGCCGAAGGAACACCATAAAAATTAGAAGCCATAATTGCCAAAGCACTCGACGTATCACTGACCTCAACATAGACTATGTTGTTAATTAAAGTATCTGGAAGGTGTTCACAAACTACCGCAACACACCCTTGATTAATGGCGGTTTGAATATAATCATGACCATCTGAAACGGTCCCTTTTACAGCGATGAATACGTCATTTTTAGTCACCTTTCTAGAATGGAAAACCAAATTATTTACAGACACAGTCGTACTTCCTGCAACAGCAAGTAACGGTACTTTATAGAGTATGTCTTTTAAAATCATCATGATGCTTGAATAGTTACTATTTGATTCTTCTTTATTTTTTCGCCTTTAGTAATGGATTGAATTTTCACTTGACCTACACCTTCTGATTTCACATTTAATCCCATATTTTCTAATAAGGCAATAGCGTCCATTGCTGGCAGCCCAACAACATTTGGCATAATTGTTTTATAGGTTTGTGCGGTTTTAAAATAGGCGTCGTACTCGGCATTTACCGCAATATCATTCACCTCCAAAGTTTCAACTACATCAATAATTGGGGTGTCGGTAAATATTTTTTGTGCTATACGTTTAAAAACAGGCCCAGAAACATCAGCTCCATAAAACCCTTTTTTAACACTTGGCTTATGAATAACTACTATACACGAGTATTTAGGGTTTTCAGCAGGAAAATAACCTGCAAAAGACGACACATACCGTTTGTTTTCATCCCAGTCTTTTTTCCAATATTCGGTTTTAGCTGTCCCTGTCTTTCCTGCCATTGAAAAATAAGGCGAATACAGAGATCTTCCTGTACCACGAACCACCACATTCTTCAAAATTTCTTGCATTTCCCGAATGGTTTTATCGGAGGCTATTTTCTTATTTATGATATACTTATCAAACGTTTCTATATTTTTATCAAGCTCTTTTACTGATTTAATAAAACGTGGTTTCACCATAACACCATTATTTGCAATAGCATTGTAAAATGTAAGGGTTTGTAAAGGCGTCATCTCCATATTGTAACCGTAGGCCATGGAAGGCAAAGCATTCTTACTCCAAATATCATCACCTGGACTTGGAATTACAGGTTTCCCTTCACCTAAAATGGGCAAGCCTAAAGGTTTATGTAAAGACCAACTTTTTATACGATTGATAAATTTATCAGGGTTTTTAGAGTAGTGCTCATCTATAATAGTTGCGAGCCCAATATTTGAAGACACTTCCAATGAACGAGCGGCTGATATTTTACCATAACCGCCATGTTTGGAATCTGTAATAGTACGGCCATAAAATGCTTTACGCCCTTTTTTTGTATCCACAATTGTTGATGTATCTATCACCTTATCTTCCAAGGCTGCCATTAAAGCCATAACTTTAAATGTAGAACCTGGTTCATGAGATTCTCCAACAGCATAATTTAATTTTTCATAATAACCTCCACTTTTCGTTTTTCCTAAATTTGAAATAGCACGAATTTCACCAGTTGCCACTTCCATAACAACCACACAACCGTGTTCGGCTTCATAGGTTTCTAACTGTTGCAATAACGCGTGATGCGCTATATCTTGGATATTCACACTTAATGTGGTGTAAACATCGTAGCCATCTCTAGGTTCAATCTGGTTGTAATCGGCAATAGGTTTCCATTGCCCTTTTCCTATTTTTTGTTTTAAACGCCTTCCGTCTGTGCCACGTAAATATTTAATTCCAAAAGCGCCATCAATTCCCGCTCGAGTTGCGTTGCCTTTTTCATCAAAACGTTCATAGCCAATAGAACGCTGTGCAATTCCTCCCAAGGGATGTTCTCGTTTGGTAGTTTGCTCTACAATTAAACCGCCTTTAAAAGCACCCAAATTCAAAAGTGGAAAATTGCGCATGCGCACATAGTCCGAATACCCGATATCGCGAGCCAACAAATAATACCTGTTTTTATTAGCACGTGCCTTTCTAATTTCTTTTTGATAATATGCGGATGGTTTTCCCGAATACTTAGATAACGAATCGCATAATGGTTTTAACAACGATTCAAATCGCGTTGCTGAAGGTGTCAATGCATCTATACGAATATCATATTTTGGAATGGATGTAGCCAATAAATTACCATTGGCAGAATATACGTTCCCGCGATTAGCAGGAATCACAACATCTTTAATGGTCCGTTCTTCTGCCATGCCACGATACTTTTCGCCATGCAGCATTTGGATACTTAAAAGTTTAAACACGACTGCTAGAGCGAAGATGAACATACATCCTGCTACAAAATATAATCGGTTTGATATGTTCTTCTCGTTTGTTGCCAAGCTGAACTACTTTTTAGATTTAACTTTAATTTTTGTTGGCGGTATTTCTGAAATTGCCAACCCTTTTTTTTCCATTTTCAATTCTACAACGGTTTCTTTTTTCAGTTCCATAAGGCGTGTCCTGCCATCCACAAAAGCCGACCTTAATTCTTTTGCTTCATTATTTAATTGTGCAATTTGATGTACTTTTTTATCTGCACTATGGGAACTGGCTATCATAACAATGGCTAAAACGGAAACGAACAAAATCATTCGCCAGCTTTTAGGCGCATCTTCATTTATAAGAAACGTTCCTTTTAGTATGTTATTAATCCCCTTTTTCATTTGATTCCCTATTTAATAGGAATTATAGTTTTTTAGCAATTCGAAGTTTGGCACTTCTTGCGCGATTATTTGCTTTTATTTCTTCTCGCGATGGCACTATTAAACTACCAACCTTTTTCATTGGTACTTCAAAATTGCCAAACACATCGCGTTCTGGTTCGCCTTCAAAAAGACCATTTCTTATAAAACGTTTTACCAATCTATCTTCTAATGAATGATATGAAATAACGCTTAACCTGCCTCCTTTCACCAAAATCTCTGGTGCTTGTAACAAAAAGGATTTTAAAACTTCAATCTCCTGATTCACTTCAATACGAATGGCTTGATAAATTTGAGCCAATACTTTGTTTTCCTTTTTATGCTGTAAAAATGGCTTTAAAGCCAATTTTAACTGATCACTGGTTTTAATGGGCTCTAATTTTCGCTGCTCAACTATAGCGCGTGCCATAGCATTTGCTTGTCGTAACTCGCCATATTGCCAAAGCACTTGACTTATTTGCTCTTCATCATAATCATTCACCACATTATAAGCAGACAAATCACTTTTCTGATTCATACGCATATCTAAATCCGCTTCAAAGCGAGTAGAAAATCCGCGTTCTGCTACATCAAATTGATGAGATGACACGCCAAAATCGGCCAAAATACCATCCACTTCTTTCGCGCCATAGAATCGTAAAAAACGCTTCATAAACTGAAAATTCTCATGAATTAGCGTAAATCGTTCGTCATCAATCGTATTTTCAAGGGCATCAGGATCTTGATCAAAAGCAAAAAGCTTCCCATTTTTCCCCAAACGTTTTAGGATTTCTTTACTGTGCCCACCACCTCCAAAGGTGACATCCACATAGACACCATCTTCTTTAATATTCAAACCATCAACGGTTTCTTTCAGTAAAACTGGATTATGATATTCCATGATCGTCATCGTCTTGTCCCATTACTTCCTCCGCCAAATCAGCAAAATCGCCTGTAGCATCATCAATAGCTTGCTCGTATTTATCTTTATCCCAAATCTCAACGATGTTGATTGCACTTGACATAACTATTTCTTTTGAAATATCTGCGAATGCAACTAGATCTTTAGGAATAAGCAAACGACCAGTTGCATCCACCTCAATAATTTTAACACCCGCCGTGAAGCGACGTATAAAATCATTGTTCTTTTTCTTAAACCGATTTAACTTATTTACTTTTTGCATCAAGGCCTCCCATTCAGCCATTGGATACAATTCCAAACACGGTTGAAAAACAGCACGTTTTAAAACAAATCCGTTTTGCAAAGTAGGCGCCAACTGTTTTTTCAGCGCAGCAGGCAACATCAGTCGTCCTTTTGCGTCTACTTTACATTCGTATGTTCCTATTAATGAGCTCAAAGCGGTTTGTATCGATTCTCGGGTTTAAGATTCAAATATATTGAAAATTTTACCACCTTTTACCACTTTCTACCACTTTGTTGATAATTTTTCGATTATATGTGAAGAAAAGTCGATTTGAAAACACAGAAAAGTCCTTTAAGAACTACCAATCAGGAAATTAAACGCTGAAAAACTTTAACATTTAGCAATTGTTAACATCTTGATTAAAAGTCTGCCATGTCACTTTTAAGAAAAGTGAATATATTCACAATGATTTACCTATATTTGTTTGAAGAAAAGACTAACCAATTAATGGCGCATAGATTAAAAAAAGAGAAAAGCTATAGTTACATAGAGGTAGGAGAAGGCACACCCATCATTGTTTTACATGGTTTAATGGGTGGATTAAGCAATTTTGATTCTGTAACTAATTATTTCAGTCAAAAGGGGTATCGTGTAATTATTCCCGAATTACCGATTTATTCCATGTCGCTTTTAAAGACAAACGTAAAAAGTTTTGCCAAGTATTTACACGATTTCATAGAATTCAAAGAACTTGATGAGGTTATTTTATTGGGAAACTCCTTGGGCGGACATATTGGTTTGTATCATACGAAATTATACCCAAAAAAAGTAAAAGGTTTAATTATTACCGGAAGCTCTGGACTTTACGAAAGCGCCATGGGTGGCGGCTACACAAAGCGTAGTGATTACGAGGTGATTAAGAAAAAAGCACAAGACGTTTTTTATGACCCTGAAGTAGCCACTAAAGAAATTGTTGACGAAGTTTACGAAACTGTAAACGACAGGAACAAACTAATTAAAACCTTGGCTATTGCTAAAAGCGCTATTCGTCATAATATGGCAAAAGATTTACCAAATATGAAGACGCCAACTTGTATAATTTGGGGGAAAAATGATACGGTTACACCACCAGAAGTGGCGGTTGAATTTGACGAATTATTACCAGATTCAGAATTATTTTGGATTGATAAATGTGGCCATGCAGCCATGATGGAACATCCCGATGAATTTAACACCATTCTAGATGGTTGGTTAACGAAACGCGGATTATAAAACAGTAACTCTTAAAAACCCAAAATTCTGGGAATAAGCTATGGAAATTAAATCGGCAGAATTTGTAATGAGCAATTCTGATGTTGCAAAATGTCCCAAAAACTTGGTTCCGGAATATGCCTTTATTGGGCGCAGCAATGTTGGGAAATCCTCATTAATCAACATGCTTACAAGTAGAAAAAGTCTAGCTAAAACGTCAGGTAGACCCGGAAAAACACAGCTTATAAACCATTTCTTAATTAATAAAAATTGGTATTTGGTAGATTTACCCGGCTATGGCTATGCGCGTGTATCCAAAAGCTCCAAAAAAACATTTCAAAAGTTTATAACGGATTATTTCACACAACGTGAGCAATTGGTGTCCGCTTTTGTTTTAGTAGATATTAGACATAAACCCCAGCCCATAGATTTAGAGTTTATGGCATGGATGGGTGAAAACGGCATTCCTTTTTCCATAATTTTCACCAAAGCTGATAAGCTAAAACCGCAAGCCATTTTAAACCATGTAGCCGATTACAGTGCTATTATGCTAGAAACTTGGGAGGACATGCCAAATTATTTTATTACATCTTCTTCTAAAAACATTGGTAAAGATGATGTTCTAAAATACATTCATGAGCTGAATGAAAACATGGAGGAATGAAAACCTGCTTTCATTTCTATTTAATTCTTACCGCACAATTTATAGTTGCAAGAAAACATCTTTTAAGTAATCCCTAACGAATAAATTTTTAGACAGTCAAAAAGTGTGGCGTTATGATTTCACGTCCAAGGCATCCCGAAGCGCATTTCCCATGAGCATAAAGGCCATAACCAAACTCATAATGCAGAATCCTGGAATTAAAGCCAAATAGGGTTTTCCAAGAATGATGTAATTGTAATGATCTTTTATCATAGCTCCCCAACTTGCCATAGGTGGTTGTGCACCAATTCCTAAAAAGCTCAAGCCACTTTCAATTAAAATAGCTGCCGCAAAATTAGCTGCCGAAATTACAATAACTGGCGCCATAATGTTTGGTAGAATATGTTTGGTGATTATTCTAAAATCATTAAAACCCAACGCGCGTGCCGCTGTAACATACTGCATTTCTTTAACACCCATAACTTGGCCACGTACTACACGAGCCACTTCCACCCACATAGTTAAACCTACGGCAATAAACACCTGCCAAAACCCCTTTCCTAAAGCTAACGTAATGGCGATTACCAGAAGTAAGGTTGGTATGGACCAAGACACATTTATAAACCACATAATAATGGCATCCACACGACCACCAAAATAACCAGCCACGCTACCCATAAAAATGCCAATTACCAGAGATATAAAAACGGCTATAAAGCCAATGAAGAAGGATATTCTAGCACCAACAAGTGTTCTACTCAATAAATCACGACCATATTTATCAGTTCCGAAAAGGAAGGTTTTATTCGAAATTAAATCTGATTCAGAAAGGCCATTCATGTCTATCGTTTTGGTCATGCCTTCTAAACCATCAGACGCATATTCTGTATAGGTTAATGTATTATTTTGGATAGAATAAGACGTTATTGGGATTTCAGTATCTTGAATTTTCTTCCCAAAGAATATACTTGAAAAGAACGAATCTTCAATTTCTGTTTCTTGAGGAATAGTTAGCATTTGAACCGTAAATCCTGGTTTTTTAGAATGTATAGACAAATGCATCTGATTGGCAAACTGGGAGTTATCAGGCGCAATTACATAAGCAAATATGGAAATTATCCCAACAAAAACAATAAATCCCAAACTAAAAACGCCCCAGAAATCTTTTTTGAATTTCTGGAGCGCTAATTGACTTAATGAGTTGGATTGTTGACTCATGAATTTCTAGTCCTTAACTGTCGCCATTTTTTTAATATTATACGATGTCTTTAGATCTTGCAAAACATGTAATGCTTCTTCAACATACACATCTTTGCTTAAGCTTTCATGCCAGCGCTGACGTTTGTCCTTTAAAACAGTATCCTGAACAAAAAGCTTTTGTTCATAAGGCAATGACTCGTATGTTAAATTGGTTTGGTATTCTCCAATTTTATCAAAGGTTTTGGATTCCGTTTCGTTGGCATCTAATTTCGCTTTGTAGTCTTCATAATTTAATGGGTAGGTTTTTTCATCCATTCGTGCCCGCACCCATTGCGCATTATCTGCAATTAATTTGAGCTGTTCGTTATCTTTCATACGCTCATTACTCATTTTTATGGTGGTATCATAATCAAAATAACCTTCCCATAACTTATAGTCGGCTGCATCAATTTCATCCCAAGACAATGGGTTTCTCTGATCCTTTTCACCAATATCTATATAACTGAAACGGTCTGGAACAACCACATCACTTTTTACACCTTCCAACTGAACAGATCCACCATTAATCCTATAATATTTTTGTCTCGTAACTTTTAAAGCGCCCAAATCTCCTTCTTGATTATTTCTAACCATGTTGTTTAAATCATAAAAAGATTGAACAGTTCCTTTGCCATAGGTTTGTTTACTTCCAATAATAATAGCGCGTTTATAATCTTGCATGGCTGCAGCCATAATTTCTGAAGCTGATGCAGAAAATTCATTAACTAAAATTACTAATGGACCATCCCAAACTATAGATTTATCGGTATCGTTTAATACTTCCTTTGGATGCTCTGTTGAACGCACTTGAACAATTGGGCCATCTTCAATAAAAAGTCCGGCCATTTCCACAACGGTTTGAAGTGATCCACCGCCATTGTTACGCAAGTCTAAAACCAAACCTTCCATGCCTTGCTCTTTAAGACGAATAATTTCATTCTTAACATCATTAGCTGCATTTAATTTTTGATAATCTTCAAAATCTGCGTAAAATTTCGGCAGGTTTATAATTCCAAAATTCTTGCCATCCTTCTTAACAAAAGCGGACTTGGCGTGGGTTTCTTCAATTTCCACTATATCACGCGTAATTTTTATTACTTTGGTTGTACCATCAACTTTTTTAACCGTTAAAAACACATTAGTTCCTTTAGGACCTTTTATCAGTTTAATAGCATCATCAATACGCATACCCGTTATGGTAATGGCATCTTTTTCATATTCCTGACGCACTTTCATAATTACATCTCCTACTTCCAACTCTTTTCCTCTCCAGGCTGGACCTCCTGAAATTAATTCCAAGATTTTAGTATTATCATTTCGCTTTTGTAAACGCGCCCCAATACCTTCTAATTTTCCGGCCATATCTTGATTAAAAGCCTCCTTATCTTGAGGTGCAAAATATGTAGTATGTGGATCAAATTCTTGGGCAATTGCATTGATGTACATTACAAACCAGTCATCGCGATCTAAATCATCTATATAATCGTTGTAATAAATATCAATAGTTTTAAGTGTTGCTTCACGCGATTCTTTTTCAATTTCAGCCATCGATTTTTTAACAACGCGATCCGTGTTTAAAGAATCGGCACGGGCATTTATTTTTTCTAAATTTTCCTGCTCCACCATCAATTCATCATAATTTGATAAATTGCTATATTTTAAACGTTGTCTCCATCTATCTGTTAATTCTTTCTTATTCTTCACATAGCCGATGTTTTCATAATCTGCATCGTAGGTTTCGTTTTTCGTATAATCAAAAGGTTCATCTAAAATAGTTTTATAGATAACTTTAGCTTCTTCAATACGTTTTATTAAACGCTCATGTGTTAAGTTGAAGAATGAAATATCATAA
This sequence comes from Bizionia sp. M204, assembly GCF_023205095.1. Lineage (GTDB taxonomy): Bacteria > Bacteroidota > Bacteroidia > Flavobacteriales > Flavobacteriaceae > Algorimicrobium > Algorimicrobium hallyeonense. The sequence continues at coordinate 2,280,440 of NZ_CP046242.1, forward strand.
GCTTTCAATTGATCATCTAACTCCGTTTTATATTTCGAAAATTCTTCAATATCCGATTTGTAGAAATATTGTTTTAATGGATCTATCTGGTCGAGATAATCCAAATACACCTGTTCAGAAAAGTTATCATCCATTGCTTTTGGATCAAAATGACCACGTTCTAAAACGTAGGTTATTACTTGAATAAGCAATTTATCTTTATCCGGATCATCAAATGTTTTGGTAGTAAAACTACAGGATGCAAATGCCAGTAACAGCAAGAGCACTAAAATGTTATAATTCCTTTTCATAAGTCTCAAAAAAAGCATAGATTATTTTTCACTAAATTAATGAAAAAACCATGCCAATTAAACCAATCACTAATAATTTTTTGTTAAACCATATAAATTCAGGCATTGCACATGATTTTATGTATTTTAGCAACCGTAATAAACGAAAATAAAATGACAAAAAGACCACTAATTTTAGTCACAAACGACGATGGTATAACAGCTCCTGGCGTGCGCGCATTAATTGAGGCCGTAAAAGATTTAGGCGATATTGTGGTGGTAGCACCAGATAGCCCACAAAGTGCCATGGGCCATGCCATAACCATTAATTCTACTTTGCATTTAGAGCGTGTAAAAATTGATGAATCTGGGCGTATTGAATACAGCTGTTCGGGTACACCTGCAGATTGCGTAAAATTAGCGGTTAACGAAATTTTAGATAGACGTCCAGACCTTTGTGTTTCTGGTATAAACCACGGTTCAAATTCCTCTATAAATGTTATTTATTCAGGAACAATGAGTGCTGCTTTGGAGGCTGGAATTGAAGGTGTGCCTGCTATTGGCTTTTCGCTTTTAGACTATAATTATAATGCCGATTTTTCCGCGGCCAAAATTATAGCAAAAAAGGTAACGCAAGAAGTTTTAAAAAACGGTCTACCAAAAGATATTGTATTAAACGTTAACATTCCGAACCTGAAGAAAGAAGACATTAAAGGCATTAAAATATGCCGACAAGCCAAGGCAAACTGGCAAGAAGAATTTGATAAACGCCAAACACCTCAAGGGAAAGATTATTATTGGTTAACTGGGAAATTTGTTAATTTAGATAAAGGCGAAGACACAGATGAATGGGCTTTAGAAAATGGTTTTGTTTCCGTGGTTCCGGTTCAATTTGATTTAACAGCGCACCATTATGTTCAGCAATTAAATACATGGAATTTTAATGATTAAAAAAGAAGTTTTTATCGGTTTATTAGTGGGCTTAATTGCCAATGCCATAGGTGTATATTTAGCTACTATAGTTTTAGGGAATCATACTGATTTTATCATGGCACTAAAAAATGCTTCTGCTGAAGGTTTTCTAGGAAAATTGGTGAGCCTTGGAGCCATTTTAAATTTAGCCGCCTTTTTTATCTTTATTAAGAAAAAGCAAGATTATCGCGCTAGAGGTGTGCTTTTAGCAACCGTTATTGTTGCGGTTTCAACATTTCTATTTAAATTTATGTAGTATGAAATATTATATAATTGCTGGTGAAGCTTCAGGTGATTTGCATGGTTCCAATCTCATGAAAGCTCTGAAAAAAGAAGATCCTAAAGCGGAATTTCAGTTTTGGGGAGGCGACTTGATGCAAGCCGTTGGTGGTACTTTGGTGAAACACTACAAAGAACGCTCGTTTATGGGTTTTGCGGAGGTGATTATGAACCTCTCCTCTATCTTTAAAGATTTCGATTTATGTAAAACGGATATTGCCGAATACCAACCAGATGTTATAATTTTTATAGACAATTCAGGATTTAACCTGCGTATTGCCAAATGGGCAAAAAAAGAAGGGTTTAAAACCAATTACTATATTTCACCTCAAGTTTGGGCATCCCGAGCAGGGCGTGTAAAAGACATTAAACGCGATATTGATGCCATGTACGTTATTTTACCTTTTGTTGAAACGTTTTATAAAACCCATGATTATCCTGTAACGTTTGTTGGTCATCCCCTTATTGACGCTATTTCTGGTCGTGAACAAATTAGCGAAGCAGCCTTTAGAGCCGAAAACGAATTAAGCGAAAAACCAATAATTGCACTATTACCTGGTAGTAGAAAACAAGAAATTTCTAAAATGCTATCGGTTATGTTAAGCTTGACGCCTGACTATCCTAACTATCAGTTTGTAATTGCGGGTGCACCAAGTCAGGATTACGATTTCTACAAACAGTTTATTAAAAATTCCAATGTTCATTTTATCTCAAACAAAACGTACGATTTATTAAGTGTGGCTTCCGCAGCATTGGTAACATCGGGAACGGCCACTTTGGAAGCAGCTTTATTTAAGGTTCCAGAAGTGGTTTGCTATAAAGGCAGTTGGCTTTCTTACCAAATTGGCAAGCGTTTGGTTAAGCATATTAAATACATTTCATTAGTGAATTTAATTATGGATAAGGAAGTTGTAACTGAACTAATCCAAGATGAGTTTACCCGAAAAAATCTAAAATTAGAACTCGATAAAATTTTGGATAAGCCAACTAGAAACAAGCTATTTTTGGACTACTACGAACTTGAAAAAAAGTTAGGCGGTAAAGGGGCAAGTGCTAAAACGGCACAACTAATCTATAAATCCCTTAACCCGTAAAAGGCAGACTTTAAAACAGTTTTTCTTTTGAATTTTGAACACCAGAAAGTGTTTCCTGAAGGGACTTGGCAATAGCATAACCCAATAAAGGCGGAACGGCATTTCCTATTTGCTGATATTGACTCAAACCCTTTTCCCAACTCATTTTAGTTCGCATCCCTTGAAAAATAAAGGTATCTGGAAATGATTGTAATCGCGCGCCTTCACGTGCCGTAAAATTTCGATGTAAGAACGGATGAATAAAATTACTTTGAAAAGATGCTGCAATGGTTGGCGCAGGCTTTTCAGCATGTAAACGCTGATTATTTTGCGAAAAAACAATCTTGGATTTCTCCTTCGGGTTTCCACGTTTTACCGCAGCATGTTCTTGAGAAACATGCGCCAAAGATTCACCCGCTTTAATTACCTGAAACCGATTGATTAATCGTTGGGTATGACGCATAGCTATGTGGTTAAAAACCAACGTACTTTGCTGCCGTATAAATTCTTGATAAGTATTTGATGCATCCATTTCATAAGTCATTTTTTCGGCACCTTCCGATGCTTTTATTTGTGGTAAATCGGAAATGGCTTCCCAAACGGTTATCGGTTTCTCATATGTTTTCTTTGGGAAAACCGGTTGCTTTTCTAAATCCTTTCGAATGCCAATCATAATAACCCGTTGCCTATTTTGTGGCACGCCATAATCTGAAGCTAAAAGCACTTGATATTCCACCTGATATCCAATTCCAGCATTTTCAAACTCATCTTTCATAAGTTTAATAACCTGTCCTTTTTGCATGGATAATAAGCCACGTACATTTTCCATGACAAAGGCTTTGGGCTGTAAATCGGTAACCACACGAACAAACTCATAAAACAACTCGTTTCTAGGATCTGATTTTGCTTTGTTTCTGTTTTTGTTAGCCAATGAAAACCCTTGACAAGGTGGACCTCCAACAACGACATCCACAGGATTTGAAAGGTGTTTTTTTAATTCATTTGTAGAAATGTCTCGTAAATCGTTTTTAATAAACGGCACATTTGGAAAGTTATGGGAATAGGTTTTTTCGCAATTTTCATCCACATCACTAGCTAACAGTGTTTGGAATCCAGCCCATTTAAAACCAAGTGCTAATCCACCACAACCCGAAAACAAATCGACTACATTCATATTGTAAAATTCCTTTTGAAAGGTTAAAAGTAACCGTTTTATACCTGTTGTCCAACCAAGTTTTTAAGTTGTTATTATTTTTTATAACAAAAATGTGTATTTTTGGAAATATGCAAAAAAGCTTACTTATTTTATTATGCCTATTCTGTTTTTCGGCATGTAAATCGACAAAAAAGGCGACTACCTCATCGAAAAGAACAACTAAATCGGCTCCAGCTGTCAAAAAAATAGGCAGTAACAACGGGACTTATAATTCTCAAGCCGAATCTATTATAGATTACGCCAAAACGTTTAACGGCGTGAAATATAAATATGGTGGCACAACCAAAAAAGGTATGGATTGTTCTGGTTTAATTGTAACATCCTTTAAAAAAGAAGCCATACAATTGCCACGAACCACATCACAATTAGCCGTAACAGGCGATTGGGTAGATGTTAAAGAAGTTCAAAAAGGGGATTTATTATTTTTTGCTACTAATAAAAATAGCCGAAACGTAAATCATGTAGGAATTGTAACCGAATCGCGTACTGGTTTTGTTGAATTTATTCATGCCTCTACCAGTAGCGGCGTTATGATTTCAGAGCTTTCTGAAAAGTATTGGTATTTTGCATTTGTTCAAGCACGACGAATCTTGTAAGTTATTTTTGTAACTTACTATTGTGAAACTTCTTGATTTTCCGATAGTTAAACTAACATGTTGTTTCATGTTAGGTATTTTAGTGAGTTTGCAGTTGGCATTATCACTGAAGTTTTCTGTGACTATAACTTTCGTACTACTTCTAATTCTTACCATTACGTATGTTGTAACCCAAAATCAGTTTAAACAATCCATCTGGTTTGGGCTAGCTGCGTATTTGATGGTTATGAGTTTGGGTAATTTAAGTGTGGAAATACATAACCATCTGAATTATGACAAACATTATACACATCAGTACTCAATTTCTGAAGCCAAATTTTCAAAGTTTCAATTACGAATTTTAGAGGTTATTAAACCCAATATATTCAACCAACGTTACATTGCGGAAATAGTAACAATTAATGGTAAAAGTGTTTTTGGAGATATTCTATTAAACATTGGTAAAGACAGCAGTTTTTCAAACCTTGAAGTAGATGATAAGATTCAAATCTTTGGCGGTTTAAAAGAACTTTACAGGCCTTTAAATCCGCATCAATTTGATTACCAAAGGTATTTAGAAAACCATCAAATTTATGCTCAAATTTATTGCAAGGCTGAATTTGTTTCTGTTCTATCAAGAGAAAAACATAGCATGTATGGTTATGCTGACTATTTCCGTCAAGCGATAAATAAAGGTCTCCAGAAATATAAGTATAGTGCATCTGAATTAGCGGTTATTAACGCCCTACTTTTAGGGCAGCGTCAGGATATTGGAAAGGAATTATATGCGGATTATGTAAATGCTGGAGCCATTCATATTCTAGCAATTTCTGGATTGCATATTGGCATTATTCTGTTCCTTTTAAAATGGTTGTTTAAACCTTTATTACTTATTAAACATGGTCGGTATATTACTGCTATCATCATTCTTTTTATACTGTGGAGTTATGCCGTGGTTGCGGGATTATCACCTTCTATTTTACGCGCTGTAACCATGTTTAGTGTAATAACCGTAGGTATGTATTTAAAACGGCCTTATAACATTTATAACACGTTGGCTATTTCGGCATTTATATTACTAATATGGAATCCTATGATTTTATTTGAAATCGGTTTTCAGTTAAGTTATTTAGCGGTTATTGGAATCGTAGCAATTCATCCGCTACTGTTTGCACGCTTAAAAACACCCTATGCCTTTCCTAATAAAATCATCACGTTAATAACGGTTTCATTAGCTGCGCAGTTAGGGATTTTTCCTTTGAGTATTTTCTATTTCCATCAATTTCCTGGGCTTTTCTTATTAACTAATGTGGTTGTCATTCCATTTTTAGGATTCATTCTAGGTTATGGATTATTAATTTTCGGAATGGCTTTAATGGACGTTCCTAAGAGCTTATTGACTGATATTTTTGGAGATATTATTAGTTTGATGAATCAGTTTTTTAAATGGATTGCAGAACAGGACGTTTTCATATTTAGAGATATTCCCATGAATTGGTTTCTTGTTATTGGTCTATATCTTATAATCCTACTCTTTACGAGGTATTTTATATCGAAAGCGTTCAATAAACTTGTTTTGGCAATGGTTGTGACTTGCGTATTCCAAATAGGTTTGTTTTTTAATCAGTTTTGGTATAGCAATAACAACGAATTTGTAGTATTTCACAAAAGCAGACACAGTATTATTAGTAAAAATTCTAGATTTCACTTACAAGTATTCCACAACTTGGACAGCCTAAAATTAAAATCAGATTATAGCATTGCTAATTATCGCGTTGGGAATTTTATTAAGACGATAGACTATCAAAGCATTCAAAATGCCTATCATTTCAACCAGAAACAATTTTTAATAATTGACAGTTTGGGCGTTTACAAAAACATATCCTTTAAGCCGGATTATATTATTTTGAGCCAGTCGCCAAAAATTAATTTAAATCGACTAATCGATTCTTTAAATCCGCAAGTTATTATTGCTGATGGCAGCAATTACAAATCGTATATAAACCGATGGCATGAAACCTGTAAAACACGAAAACGCCTTTTTCACTATACAGGTGAAAAAGGCGCTTTTATATTGAAAGAAAACTAAATTAGTTTGTAAACTCTGGTTTAAAAGCTTGAGCAAACGCTTGAAAATCTTGCTGTGTTTTAAAATTGTTATGCTCATTATTTTTAAACACCTTTAAATATAACTCCAATTGTTGTGGTGTTTGATAACCAATAATAGGCGCTAATAAATTAGCATCTTCATCCAAATATACAATAGTAGGATAGGATCGGATACTAAAATAGCGAGCTAATTCATGACCTGAATTACGCTTGTTAGCTTTTGCTGGATCATAACCTGGGTTTGTATACGTTTTCCCTTTAAACGTAACAGTTTCATTTCCTTCAGCGTTAAATTTTACGGCGTAAAAATGTTTATTAACATAATCTGCCACATCCTTATTTTGAAAGGTATTTTTATCTAACATTTTACAAGGACCACACCAATTGGTGTACATATCCATCATGATTTTTTTAGGTTTTTTCTTTTGAAGTTCTACAGCTTCTTCAAGAGTTACCCAATTAATTTCTTGTGCCACGCTAACTGTCGAGAACCCGACAATTAGTATTAAAGTATAAAATAAATTTCTCATGTTCTATTTGTTGTATTATATGTTCCGAACTTACAAAAAACACGCCAAAAAGGCGTGTTTTGAATTAAATTTAGCAATTTTATTAATTAGCGCACACCATGCATTAATCGTTTAAGTAAAGGATTTAATGCCATAGATATAAGTCCCACAGCAATAGGAATTACCGCAAAAATTAAAAAGAAGGTTCCTAAAGAATACGCTTCAGAAATCTTATCAATCATTCCACCCATAGTATTTGCAGCCTTTTGTCCAACGGCAATGGCTAAATACCATACGCCAAACATAAAACCAATCATACGAGCAGGAACTAACTTACTTAAATAGGACAATCCTAAAGGTGATAAGCACAACTCGCCCATGGTATGAAATAAGTAGGCCAGAATTAAGAATACCATGCTTACTGATGCTGTTCTAGCTCCAGGTGGAATATCTGATGCACCATATGATAAAATGGCAAAACCAACGCCTAATAACACCAATCCAATACCATATTTCATGGCAGCACTTGGGTTGTATTTACTTTCCCACCATTTCGAAAATAATGGCGCTAATGTAATAATAAAGAATGAGTTTAAAATTCCAAACCAAGTAGCATCAACCGTCATTTCTGTTTGACTAAATTTATCGTATAAACGGAATATTACTAATCCCCAAACCCCAACAAATGCAATAGCTAGGACAATATTAGAAGCGCCAATTTTGGTAAAGGTTTTCTTAAATATTAAAGCAATAACATAGGTTATAATAATCAGCGGAATTGTTGTTAAAAGCCCATCTATTATTTTAAATATTGTCGCCGAATTCCCAGTTAAACTTCTATCGGTATAATCACTTGCAAACAAGGTCATAGATCCTAAAGATTGCTCAAAGAACGCGAAGAAAAAGACTGTGAATAAGGCAAATATGGTAACAGCAATTAATCGGTCGCGAACTATAGGTAAATAACGTGCAATACGTGTAATTAACAAAACAAGAAACATGGCCAAAGCCGCAAGAATAACGATATTCGTACCACTCATTCCTCCTATTTCAAAAGGTACCAAGGACATTGAGTAGATAACATCCAAAGGATCATTAAAAAGATACAGTAATCCACCAATAGAGGATAAGACAATCAAGACATAATCGAAAGTCGTAAATGGATTTAGCTTAATTTCTGCTTGCATTTCCTCTACTATTTCCACATTGGTTTCGTTTGGTGTATGCTCCAAAACAACCTCTTCTTTTCTACCTGGTTTATCACCAATACTTCCAAATATTTTATGAGCTAACATAAATTGAAGCATTCCTAAAAGCATAAATATACCTGCTAAACCAAAGCCCCAATGCCAGCCGTAATTTTCGGCTAAGTAACCACAAAGCATCATTCCAAAGAAAGCTCCAGCATTAACACCCATATAAAATATGGTATACGCACCATCCTTTTTGGACTCACGTGTTTTATACATTTCAGAAATTATAGAGGTGATATTTGGTTTAAAAAAACCAGTTCCAATTACCAATAAGGCAAGACCTATATAAAAACTCATAGTGGTATCAAAAGCCATGGCTGCGTGACCAAGGGTCATGACTAAACAACCAATAATTACGGCAATGCGATAGCCTGTAAACTTATCAGCAATCCAACCTCCTACAATAGGCGTTAAATATAGTAAAGAGGCATAAGTACCTATTAGCGCCAATGCATGTTCTCGAGGCCAATCCCATCCCGGATTATCACTCATCATTGGAGCTGTTAAAAATAAGATAAGAAGGATTCGCATTCCATAGAAAGAAAAACGCTCCCACATCTCTGTAAAGAAAAGAATAAATAGTCCTACTGGATGTCCGAGAACTGTGTCCTTAAATAAATTTTCAATATCCGTATTCATAGTATAGTTAGTTAAAATATAAAGCGCATATATAGACGAAACCGCCTGTAAATTATTTTACTTTCAAAAAGCTAGTACTGAAAATCATTACTATCTTTTCAAGTAAACATTAAAAATTACGTTACTCAATTCCATGCATCATTCTTTTCAGCATCGGGTTTAATAACAACATAATTAAAGCTGCTGAAATTGGAATTATAGTAAATATTAAAAAGAAGGTTGTTAAACCGTATTCTTCAGAAATTGGGTCGATATAACTTCCCGTAAAACCACCTAATAGATTTGCAAAGAAATTAGCTGTAAACCAAATTCCAAACATTAAACTAACAAATTTCACAGGCGCTAATTTACTTACATAAGATAACCCAACTGGAGACACACATAGCTCTCCCATAGTATGTAAGAAATAGGCAACTACCAAAAACATTAAACTAACAGAAGCTGTTTTAGCACCATCTGGTATTCCCGCTGCTCCATAAGCTAAAACTCCAAATCCAAAACCTACTAGAAGCAAACCAATAGCAAATTTAACTGGGCCTGAAGGATTTAATTTACTTTCCCAAATTTTAGAAAATAAAGGCGCAAATAATATAATAAACAATGAATTTAAAACTGAAAACCATGATGCCGGAACTTCCGTTGCATCTGATTGAAACTCTCTATTTAACATCCAAATAACAATTCCCCAAATAATTACAAAACTCAAGCCTAATAACACATTGGCAAACGCGTAATTCTGAAATGTTTGCTTAAATAACATCACTAAAACCCAAGTAATAACCAACATTGGAACCACTGTGATTATGGTGTTTACTATTTTGAAAGTTAGTGCTGCACTACCAACTAACGCTCGATCTGTATAATCTGCTGCAAAAACGGTCATAGATCCTCCCGCTTGCTCAAATGCCCACCAGAAAAATATTACAAATATTGAAAACACACCAATAACAATCATTCTATCTCTGACAACTCCAGAACTTTCTGCTTCTTCGATAACTTCTTCTATATCTTCTCCAATTTTTTCAACACTATCCTCAATTACATCGTCAAAATCTTGTGTTTGCTTTGGCGACAATCCAATTCTTCCAAATATTTTTTGAGTAAAATAGAATTGTAACATCCCTAAAAACATAAAAATACCAGCTAATCCAAAACCATAATGCCATCCAATATTTTCCCCAATATATCCACATAACAAAATACCTAAAAAGGCTCCTGCATTAATACCCATATAAAAAATGGTATAACCTGAATCTTTTTCTTTACCATGATTTTTATAAAGTTGTCCAACCATAGACGAAATGTTTGGTTTAAAAAATCCATTTCCTATAATTAATAAGGATAACCCAATATAAAAGAAAATAGATGTCAATCCCTCTAGTGCCATGGAACCGTGACCAAGAGTCATAATTAATGCACCAAGTACCACAGCGTTTCGGTATCCCATAAATTTATCTGCAATAAAACCACCAATAATAGGTGTTAGGTAAACCAATCCTGTATACCAACCGTATAAAACTAATGCGTCTGCTCTAGACCAATCCCAACCACCATCAATAAGTGTAGACACTAAAAATAGTACAAGTAATGCTCTCATACCATAGAAGGAAAAACGCTCCCACATTTCAGTAAAAAACAACACAAATAATCCTGCAGGATGTCCTAACACTGTTTTTTGATTCTCAGCAGAGCCTCCAAATTTAAATTCCATAATAATTTATATTAGTTAGTATTAATTAGTTTAACTTTTGATTAAAAAAAATCTATGGCAAAATTTTATCACCCAATGTTTGGTCAATAAAATTTGTCATTTTTTTATATAAATGTAAGCGGGTGTTGCCTCCGTAGATACCGTGATTTTTATCAGGATAAATCATCCACTCAAATTGTTTATCCGCTTGGATTAATGCTTCTACCATCCGCATAGTGTTTTGAACATGTACATTATCATCACCCGTTCCGTGAATTAATAAAAAATCGCCTTTCAATTTATCCACGTGGTTTATGGGTGAGTTTTCATCATAACCACTTGGGTTTTCTTGCGGTGTTGTCATATAACGTTCTGTATAAATAGAATCGTAAAAACGCCAGCTTGTTACAGGTGCTACAGCAATAGCCATTTTAAAAACATCATTCCCTTTAAATAACGCATTACTACTCATATATCCGCCATAACTCCAACCCCATATACCAATTCGAGACGCATCGATATACGATTCTGCACCTAACTTTTTAGCGGCATCTATCTGATCTTCTACTTCGTATTTCCCGAGTTCTTTTTGAGTTACTTTCTTAAATTCAGCCCCTTTGTATCCGGTGCCGCGTCCATCTACACAAGCAATGATATAGCCTTTTTGAGCTAAATACTGATACCAATAATCATTAGCGTTATTCCAAGAATTAGAAACACTTTGAGAACCTGGACCCGAATATTGAAACATAAATAAGGGGTAGGATTTGCTTGCGTCAAAATTAGCAGGCTTAATCATCCACATATTCAAATCATTGCCGTTAATAGCAATTGTTGAAAATTCTTTTTTAGACATTTGGTATTCCTTCAACTTATTTTGAAGCGCTGTATTGTCTTTAATTAATTTAATTTGCTTACCATTCTTGGCGTTATTTAATGTGTAAACTGGTGCTGTAGTGGCACTTGAAAAGGTTTTTATAAAATATGAAAAATCAGCACTAAAGGCAGCACTATTTGTTCCATCATTTGCCGATAATCGGGTTTTATCACGACCATTTAATTTAATAGAATAAACATCGCGATTAATGGAACCATTTTCAGTTGACTGATAAAAAATAGTTTTATTCTTGGCATCAAAACCATAATAACTAGTGACTTCCCAATTCCCTTTAGTAATTTGGTTGATTAGTTTCCCAGTTTCATCATAATGATAAATGTGGTTGTAGCCATCTTTTTCACTGGTCCAAATAAAACTATCATCCTCTATAAAGGTTAAGTTATCCGTTACATCCACATAGGCATTATCACGATCTTCCAACACTAAATTAGTTGTATTTGCTTTTGCGTTTACAAACCATAAATCCAATTCATCTTGATGTCTGTTCATATATTGCGCACTTAAAACATCAGGATTATTGGTCCATGCTATTCGAGGAATATAAAAATCGGTATACGTTTTATTAACCTTTACTTCTTCTGTTTGTGAAGCCTTTAAATCATGAATATGCAATGATACTTTAGCATTTGCTTCACCAGCTTTTGGATACTTAAACACGTTTTGAGTTTGATATAAATCCTGTCCGTACACATCCATAGAAAATTCTGGCACATCCGTTTCATCAAAACGAATAAAAGCTATTTTATCGCTTCCTGCATTCCACTCAAAAGCTCGCACAAAGCCAAATTCTTCTTCATAAACCCAATCCGTGATTCCGTTTATAATTTTATTTTTTTCACCATCAAAAGTAATTTGTTGGGTATTTCCTGTTTTTAAATCTTTAACAAACAAATTATTATTGTAACCATAAGCTAATTTGGTTCCATCAGGCGAAAACGTTGGTTCTTGAATTTTTTCTTCAGCTACTAATTCTAATTGTTTTGTTTTGGTATCATATATAAAATATTTCCCAAGGGTTGAACGTCTAAAAATAGATTCAACGTCTGTAGCTAAGAGTATTTGACTTTCATCATCACTAAAGGTGTAATCTGTAAAATATTTTACCGCTTCTAAATTAGCAGAATTTACTAATGTTTTTTCCTTATTTAAGGTTTTATAATCATAAACATCTATGGTTGTAGAACCCGAAGTACGGTCAAAATTCAACACAGAATATTGCTGACCATTATTCATGGAGTGTAAAGCGTCCATGCGCTCGGTTCTAAAGGTACCAGACCAGATGTCTTCAAGTGAAATTTTATTATTTTGAGCCGTAGAAAATAGGCTCGTTATAAAGCAAACTAACAGAAGTTGTTTTGTAAATCTCATTAAAAATAATGTTATAGATAAATTAATGCCAAGTTTACTAAAAAATAAGCAAAAAACCGTATTTATTAACAGTTAAATAGCCTTGACATGCAGAACTCACACAATAATAGTATCTTTACGTTTTGAAAAAAATCTAAATGAATACACCCATATCAGGCTTTTCTAAATTCTCAAAATCCGAAAAAATCAATTGGATAGTTGACACTTATTTTACGAATTCAGAAGCTGCCAAAAAAACGCTAAAACAATATTGGAATTCAGACGAAAAGCTACAACAGCTTCACGATGAATTTATTGAAAACACCATTACCAATTATTATTTACCATTAGGCGTGGCACCAAACTTCCTTATTAACGGAAAATTACACACCATTCCTATGGCTATTGAGGAAAGTTCAGTAGTTGCAGCAGCAAGTAAAGCGGCTAAATTTTGGTTGGAGAGAGGTGGTTTTAAGGCAACCGTTTTATCAACTACTAAAATTGGTCAGGTGCATTTTATGTTTCCTGGAAATCCAGAAACACTCCAATCATTTTTTGAACAGGTAAAATCTAAATTACTAGCAGACGCCAAATCCATTACTCAAAACATGGAAAAACGTGGTGGTGGTATTTTAGATATTGAACTCCGTAATAAAACATCCCATTTATCTGGCTATTACCAACTTCACGCAACGTTTGAAACCTTGGATGCCATGGGAGCAAATTTCATAAATTCCTGTTTGGAGCAATTTGCAACAACTTTTAAACGTGAAGCTTTGCTCTATCCCGGTTTTAACGACGCTGAAAAGCAAATTGAAATCGTCATGAGTATTCTCTCTAATTATGTTCCAAACTGTTTAGTGCGTGCGGAAGTATCTTGTCCTGTATACAATTTATCAGATGATAAAAATATTGATTCAGAAGCCTTTGCACAAAAATTTATTCAAGCTGTTAAGATTGCCGAAATTGAACCGTATCGTGCGGTAACCCATAATAAAGGTATTATGAATGGTATTGATGCCGTTGTATTGGCAACTGGTAATGATTTTCGTGCTGTGGAAGCTGGTGTTCATGCGTATGCATCGCGCGATGGGCAGTACCGAAGTTTAACACATGCTAAAATTGAAAATGGCATATTTACCTTTTGGATGGAAATCCCTTTAGCATTAGGAACCGTTGGTGGACTTACAGGTTTACATCCTTTGGTGAAATTTGCCATGGAATTATTACACAAACCTAACGCTCAAGAACTCATGCAAATAGTAGCTGTGGCTGGATTAGCACAGAATTTTGCCGCACTGCGGTCTTTAACAACAACAGGGATCCAGGAAGGACATATGAAAATGCATTTAATGAATATCTTAAATCAGTTTGATGCAACTCCAGATGAGAAAACACAGATAATCCATCATTTTAAAAACCATGTGGTAACCCATAGCGCAGTAGTAGAAGCTATTAGTAATATACGAAAATAAGCGAAATTGAAATTGTCCTAAAAAAGATAAATCACAAAGCATGACACGTTTTTATAGCAATGGTAAATTATTATTAACTGGCGAATACGTGGTTTTAGATGGTGCGCTTTCACTTGCTTTACCTACTAAATACGGGCAATCGTTATTTGTAAAACCTATTGAAGCACATAGAATTCTGTGGAAAAGTAAAGATGAAAAAGGAAGGATTTGGTTTGAAGACAGCTTTACTATTTCTGAAAACCGCATCAATGGTAACAACCGAAATAATCCTATTTCAGAGCGATTAATTCAGATTCTTCAAGAAACAAGAACTCTAAATCCAAAATTTTTAAATTCAGGTTATATTGTTGAAAGCCACTTAACATTCTCAAGAAATTGGGGACTTGGCTCTTCTTCTACCTTACTGAATAATATAGCCAATTGGGCCCAAGTAAATCCATATCAACTATTGGATAAAACCTTTGGAGGCAGTGGTTATGATATAGCTTGTGCACAGAATGACACAGCCATAACCTATCAATTACAGAATAAAAACAGGGACGTAAACCCCGTTCAGTTTAATCCAACATTTAAGGAACATTTGTATTTTGTGTATTTAAACCAAAAGCAAAACAGTCGGGATGGTATAGCTAATTACAGGCAAGCAGCTAAAAGCAATTCAAATGCTATTTTAGAAATAAATACGATTACCAATCAGATGATTGTTTGTGAAACCATTTCAGAATTCAATCTACTATTGAATACTCATGAAGAAATTATTTCTAAACTAATTCAACAACCAACCGTTAAAGCGCGTTTGTTTTCAGACTTTCCTGGCGCATTAAAAAGCCTTGGTGCTTGGGGTGGCGATTTTATTTTGGTGTCTTCTACTGAAAATCCTGAACCCTATTTTAAGGCGAAAGGCTTTCAGACAATTATTAAGTATCAAGATTTGATTTTATAATTAAATCAGTATTCACAAAGCGCTTTACATTCAAATTTATTTTTTAAAGGACTATAGGTAACTGAAACCTGTGCAGTTTGATGAGTAACATGAATATGATGCTTCTAAAATATCACAACGAGATTCTATATAAAAACAAAAAAGGCTTTACAATGTGTAAAGCCTTTTCGTTTTATAAAAATACAGCTAAATTATTGTACCGTTTTAGCTCTATTATCTTCAATTTCAGAAGCCTCCTTAAGCGCAGGGTATAATTTAGAATTTACTGAATTAACTTTAGATACTTGCACTTGATTGGCAAGTCCTTGGTAATTTTCTAATTCTGCAGCTGGCGTTAGTTTTTCAACGCGAACCATATACATCCCTTTTTCACCTTCAATTAATTTAGACGTTTCACCCTCTTTCATTCCAAAAGCATAACCAACAACTTTTGGCTCATTTCCTGCTCCTGAAATAGTTGGTGTTTTCATATTAATTGCTAATGCCGAACGTACTGATGTGTTTTCAGCTTTTGCTAAATCTTCTAATGTTGTTGCAGAAACTCTACTTCTAATTTGCTCTGCTTTCTTTTGCTTACGAATTGCTGGTAAGGCTGTAACTGAAGCGTCTTCAGATTTCATTAAACCTGCTTTATTTTTAGCTACTAACTGAACAATTGCATAACCACCTGGCACATTGAAACGCTTGTAATCTCCTACTTCCGTAGCTTCCTCAAAAGCCCAGCGTGTAATAGCACGTTGGTTTCCTAATCCTGGAATGGTTTCGTCTAATACTTTAATGGTATTTACTGGACGAACCACATAATCTTGTTCTTTTGCTAAATCAGCGAAATCACCTTTTTCTAAACTAATTTCGAAATTTGATGCTTTTCTAAATACATCGTTCACTGTTTGTTCAGATGGCTCAATTTTTCTAGCAATTGTTCCTATTTTAACAGCACGTTGTTTGTTTTTCTGGCCTAATATTTCAATGACGTGGAAACCGAAATCCGATTTCACAACACCAATAGATCCTTCTTCATTTTCGAAAGTAAAATCTCTGAATTCAGGAACCATAGCATTGTAAGTAAACCAATCTAAAACTCCTTCTTTTTCATTACTTACTGTATCAGCAGAAAAATCTAACAATGATACAAACTTATCCTTATCTGCTTTTATAACCGCCATTAAACTATCAGCTGTTTTTTTAGCTTCAACTTCTGTTTGTGTAGTTGTTTCAGTTTGCGAACGAGATCCTACAAAAGGAATTAAAATATGTCTGGCTTTAACCGAATCCGGCAATTGGGTTACGGCTATCATTTTAGTTAATTTAACTAAACCATTATCTTTATAAGGCCCGTAAACATCACCAACGTTTAAATTGAAAATATCTTCTGCAACGGCTTCAGGTAAAGCTGACTTTAAAATAAAACGATTATCAAACTTCACTTCAGAATTTGCAATAAAGTTGATGTAGTTCTCATTGTTTTTAACTTTTGAGAATGCTTGAATTGTATCTGTTCTCCCATTTACAAATTCAGCACGATCTGTTTTGTACTTGGAAATTTCATTTTCTAATTCCTGAATATCTTCTACAGATGCTTCTTCTTTAAATTGAACATACTGTAAATCTCTAGATTCTTCTACTTCGTATTGATTTCTGTGATTTTTCATGTACGTTTCAATTTCTGCTTTAGAAACTGTAATTGTACTATCTGCTATTGAAGAAAAAGGAACTTGAACAAATTTAATATCGGCATTATCTCCTTCTAATTTGTGTTGTAATTTACCTTCAGCAAGCGTTCCAATCATACCAGCTTTAACCATGTTAAAGTAGTTTTGTTGCAATGCATTTACAGAAATAGAATTTTCATAGTCAATCCATTGTTGATATGCTGCGGCAGACGTTGCTTTTAAATTAGCAATGTATTCTGTTAGTTTATTATCATCAAACAGTCCAGCTTCATTTTGAAAATCTGGATTTGAGGCCAAATTAGTACGTAAAATATCACGCATTTGATCTCTTTCAACAGTTATTCCTAATTTTTCAAATTGGTTTTCCAGTACAGCATTACGAACCTCTTGTTCCCAAACACGGTTCATTATTTGCGTTTGTGTAGCTTGACCACCCATTTGTTGAGTTGCATTTTCTACTTTCATTAAAAAATCCTCACGTGTAATATCTTTACCATTTATGGTAGCAACAATGTTTTGAGATTTTGCTGAAAGCGCATCACTGTTTCTGAATAAATCTGATAATACGAATGAAAATAATGCTAATGCAATTATTAATATCAGGAATAGTGAGCGTTGTCTAATTTTATTTAAAACTGCCATCTGTCATTTAAATTTTTTACGATATAGTGCGCGAAAATACCATTTTCTATTTAATAATAAAAGGAGAATTTCGCATTAATTATTTTAATTGTCGGGAAATTAGTCTTCTTCAAGAATTTTAAGTTTGACTAAATCGATTTTTGTGTTAGAAACTTCTAAAATAGTAAACTGAAAGTCTTCCATTATAACCACTTCATCTTTCTCTGGAATACCTTCGGTAAAATCTACAATTAAACCTCCTAAAGTCTCGTAGTTCTCACTATCTGGGAGATTAATTTTATAAGTTTCATTCAGGTAATCCACCTCAAATCTTGCCGAAAAAATATAGTTTTCGTCATCAATTTTCTCTTCTGTTAATACAACGGTATCGTGTTCGTCTTCAATTTCTCCAAAGAGTTCTTCAACAATGTCTTCAACGGTCATAATTCCAGAGGTACCACCATATTCATCCAAAACAACAGCAATACTCTTACGTTTTTTAATTAAAACACTTAAAACATCTTTAATCAACATGGTTTCTGGCACAAATTCAACAGGCCTTATTATGGATTTAAGTGTTTTTGGTTTTTTAAATAGTTCAAAAGAATGGGCATATCCTATTATTTCATCAATGTTCCCTTTATAAACTAGTATTTTTGTAATTCCTGTATCGGTAAATTTCCCGTTAATAGTTTTCAGTGATTCAGTAACATCAACCGCAATAATCTCTGTTCTAGGCACCATGACTTCGCGTGCTTTTACTTCCGAAAACTCCAAAGCATTTTGAAATATTTGAATCTCGGTATCCACATCATCATGCGGTTCTGCCGATTCCATTTGCTCACTAATATAATGACCGAGTTCTATTTTGGTAAATGCCAGTTGTACTTGATCACCTTCAGTTTTAAAGAATTTTTTAAGAACAAAATCGGTTATCCAAATAATAAAATCGCTTATCCATGAAAATAGCACATAAAATATATAAGCTGGTATTGCCAATAATTTAAGCAAGGAATTGGCATAAATTTGGAAAAATACTTTCGGCAAAAATTCTGCTGTAATTAATATAATAAGGGTTGAAATAACCGTTTGGGTTAGCAGACTAAAATCTACCAATAAGTAATTTAAAATAGCGGAATTGGAATTAGACAGTGCTAGCATATCTTGAAACCATGCCACCAACAAATCACCCATAAAAAACCCGTAAACTACCAAAGCAATATTATTACCAATAAGCATGGTAGCAATAAACTTGGAAGGTTTTACCGTTAATTTAGATAATATTTTAGCCAGTAATCCACTTTGCTTTTTTTCAATTTCAATGTGAATTTTATTAGAAGACACATAGGCAATTTCCATACCTGAAAAGAAGGCAGAAAGGATTAAGGATGCAATTATAATAATGACATCTGGATTCATAGGCTATTTGCGGTCTCTTTCTTCAAAGCGTTTATTGAATTTTTTTCTAAAGAAAAACATAAAAATAGCGGCAGCGGCTAATAGAATGGATGCATAATCTATGTACTCATTTTCCATATATTTTTGCGCAGCTACATAAATAAATAGAATAGCAAAAATTAAATAGGCGTACTGAAAAAATTTAAAGATTTTCATCTTGATAGGTTTGAATTGTTTATTAAAAACAAAGGTAAATAAAAAAACCTCATGCGTTTATAATTCATGAGGTTTCCGTTATATATTTAATAATTTGCTATTCGTCTACATTAATTAGACCATCAATTTCAAGCACTTGGGCTTTTGTGAACTTTACATCCGAATCAAACCCCTTACCATTTATAATGTCTGATCCAGTTCTAAATGTTACGGGTTGATTTGTAAACATCCACTCTCTATTCTGATCATAGTACAATTGGTCAGCATATAATGTGTCGTTTTTATAAGACGCCAATACCACGTTCCCTTGCATATCAATCAGCCCCGTTTTATCATAAACAATGGCATAATCTGCTGTAATGGTACTTTTCTGATTGTTTTCGTCAAACAAATCCAATTCAACCGCATCTGGAAATTCTGAAAAGGGAAAATCTCTATTAGAAAAGTCTAACATTTTAGGACTGCGTAAAAGGGCTGTTACACGACCGGAATCTGTATACTTCAAATTCATGTTTTCGGCAATACCAATGGGTGCATTTTCCGAAATACCAATTTTTTTAACGTCCTCAAAATTATTTTTGCAAGAAAAAACCATAGTCAAAGCAATAGCTAAGACTATGGTTTTATGTATATGTTTTATTAAAACAGTCATTAAATTTTTGGTACGGTAATCGTTCTACCAATCCAGCAACCTACATTAATTTGTTTTCCTGACATATTCTCTTGGAAAATCTCTGATTTTTGTGGAGCTTTAGCTCTATAACTAGTTGCTGTTTGTGCAGCTGCACTTTTTAATGTTGGATCTACGCGACCAGCTTTTTCAGCTTCGTCAGCAGCTAACCAAAACACAGCACGCTTGTTAAAGTTACTATCTCCACAATCGTTAGCACTTGCATTATACATAGATGCAATACGTAAGTGAGGACGACCATTTGAAGGGTTTAACCTTAAAGACTTCATATAGTACTCACGAGCACTTCCATAACGCCCTTTATTTTTAAGTTTGTCACCAATTCTTTCATTAAGTCTCGCTTTTTTGAAATTATCGGTTTCTAAACCTACAGCTTGCTCATAAAACGCTAAAGCTTCATTTACTTTTCCTTCTTTATCTTTTAAGATCCCTAAATAGTAAGCTGAATTAGCCGAAGGGCTTATTTCATGATATGCGTTTACTAACTTAAAGAACATTGGATCGTCTGTACATTCTTTTTCAGACATTTTTCCTGCTGCACGTTGTAACCACAGTGCGTTAGCTTTATTATCTTCAAAGCCTTTTTCGTATAGTGGAATTAAGTTTTCACAGTTTGCACGATCTCCTAATTTCTTATCAACAGCACTTGATACTTGATCATAAGCTTTTAAATAACTTTCGTAAGATCTTTGGTAACTAGATTCTTTTCTAGTTAAAGCTGTTCCCGCTTCTTCTTTTTCAATGATAACATTTAATTTCTCTGAATAATTACCAACTTCTGTTTGAATTTTTTCAGCAACATCATCATATTTATCAAATAATTCCGCAGCAGTTTTAGACTGCGCATCATATAAATCTACCATTAAAGAAAAATACGTGTATAATGATTTAGGGTTTGTAAAATTTTCTTTATCCGCATTAAAAGCGGCATCAAAACAATTATATAGTTCTAAATCTGACAAACCTAAAACGTCTCGGTTATCATATTGTAACTGACAAGATTTTGTTTGAAACTCACCAACTGGCGAATCACTTGCAAAGTTAGCTTGACGTTCTTCGTATAGTTTAGATAAATCTTTGATAAAGTTTACCTTTTCTGCGCCTGAAGCTTTATCAATTTTATGTTCTAAAATGTCAGCTCCTTGACTATAAATGGCTTTGTGCAATTTTGGACAATTAGTACGGACATACATCCAAGGCTCATAAGCAGCATCATAATTTTTTGCTTTTGCATATTCAGAAAATATGGATAGTTTCGTCATACATTCCTCGTTCTGTTGCGCATGGGCAACTTGAAATCCTAAAAATAGCACTACTGCTAATAATGTGATTTTCGTTTTCATAATATTCATGGTAAAAGTGTTAATCATATCTTCTTTTTTGGAACCATCTATCGTTTAAGGATAAACTTAAACTAACATTAAAATAGTTCTCTTGTATTAAATTATTATTTGTTGTTCCACGCTTTCCGTATTCAAAGCCAATGTTAGCATTTGAGAAGAAATCGTTTCCTACAGGTAATCCTAATCCAAAAGACATGCCAAACTCATCAATGGAGGTGTTATTAATGTTCAGCCCAGACGATTCAAAGCGCAATCCAGCCCTGTAAACCACTCGACTTAAGTAACTTGAAAAAGAATTATACTTTGGAATAATAAATCCACCTAATGCTAAAGTTGAGCTGTTTGAATAGTCAACTCCTGTATATCCATACAGTTCATTTTTAAAATTTTTAGTGTTTTGGAACGTATATTCAGCACCAACAAACCAAATTCTTGGTTGTCCAATACCGGCTCCAAAAGATATTTTTGAAGGTAAAACAAACTCCGTTTCCTCTAAACCTTGTGCGGCTAAATCAGCATCTATAGTATCAACAGGGAATTCAATATTGGTGTCGGGATTGAAGAGAATAGTACCAAAAGACCGTTCGTTACGTGATTTTAATCTGGTTTCTGGTGTAAACGTGAAACCGGATTGTAGTTCTAGATCATCAGTAACCATAGCTTTATAGGTCAGTCCAAAGTTAAGACTAATACCACTTAAATCTGATCGGTTTGTTTCTTGCGATTGATATTGTAGAATGGTACCATCATCTGGATCATAATCAAAAACAATCGTGCTATTTTTAATATTTCCGAAGTTATAATTAACATCTACACCAACACTAAAGTTTTTATTTATGTAGTAACCAGCGGATAAATAGGTTCTGTTTACCCCACCTTCACCACGAAAGCGTTCGTTTAAACTTAAATCGTTATTTCTAGTTTCTAATTTATAACCAACCGATGTATATGGAATTAAACCAAAACCAACACCAAGTCTACCAAGTGGAATACTCATAGATAGGTAATCGAAAGTTGATGATTTTAAGTTATCTTCTCCAGAATCACTTTTAAGCTTTAATCGGGAATGTGATCCTGCTACCGAAAATATTACAGGTCTATTTTCGTTACCGTAAACAGCTAAATTTTTACTTCCGTAAGCTGCTGGGTTTTTTAGGTTAAGGTGAATACTATCTGTATAGATGCTTATGCCTCCCATACTCCTGTTTTCAACGGTACCTTTAAATTTCAAGCTCCCAATTCCATAAAAGGAATAAGGTGAAGCTGTACCATCTTGCGCATAACTTTTAATTGCAAATACAGCAATAAAAACTAATACCAGTTTTTTAATCATTCGTTTGAATTATATTGTAAAATGTGGTTTAAACCTTCTAATAAGAAATTAGAATGGGCAAATATGCTACTTTTTAATTGTTTAGACAAAAAATTAGCGTCTCCTCCTGTTAAAATAACTGTTAAATCTGAAAATTTTTCTTTATAAGTTTGAATCACACCATCAATTTCAAATAAAACGCCATGAACAACACCAGAATGAATGGCTGAATTTGTGGTATTACCAATTATCATTTTCGGCTTCTCTTTAGTTAATAACGGTAAATTGGCTGTTAAATTATTTAAAGATGTATAGCGCAATCTAATCCCTGGGGAAATGGCACCTCCTAGGTACTGATTTTGATTCGTAATAAAATCATAAGTGATACAAGTACCTGCATCCATTATTAATGTATTTTGATATGGGTATTTTTTAACTGCAGCGCTAACCAATGCCATCCTGTCCACCCCTAATGTTTGTGGTGTTTTATAATCATTTATAAATGGCAACGGTGTTTCTGCGTTTAAAACTAAAACATGCAGTCGTTTTTTAATAGTTTCTAATTGCAAATTAGACAACAATCCAACCGAAGACACGATGGACTTATTGATTTCAGGATATTTTTTTAGAAGGTTTTCAAAATTATTTTCAAACGCCTCTAATGAGCACGTTATTTTTTCAATAAGCTCATCCGCTTGAAATACAGCTATTTTCACGGATGTATTGCCAACATCTATTATTAAATTCATAGGATAATTTAAGGATGTAAAAATACAAAACGATTTTTTATAAATTTTCTTTTGGTGAATAATAAAAACAAGTTATATTTGCAACCGCATTTAGCGCTGGTGCCTTAGCTCAGTTGGTAGAGCAAAGGACTGAAAATCCTTGTGTCCCTGGTTCGATTCCTGGAGGCACCACCACCAAAACCCAATCTGAAAAGGTTGGGTTTTTTGGTTTTTAGCATACCATACGACACATTAAAAACTAGCCTTACCCAAAAATTCCATTAATCTATTAACGCATAATCAGTAAACGCGTTTTTACCAAACTTCCTATCCAAAAAACCTTTTAAATATTATTTCTTTTGGAATGCTCCTTATCATTAATTAATTTTTATCTTGGTTTCCTTTAGACTATGCCCAAAATCATGTTATCAAATTTCTTTAAAACACTAGTGTTTTGCACTGTTATTAGCACAACAATTTCCTATAGCCAATCCTTTAACTCCAGTTTTGAGGAGGAAATTTTTGAATCTTATAAAAAGGATTCTATTAATTACGATTTTTTTAAAAGTATGTTTGCCATTGATTCTTTAGCGAACAACAATTTGGTTTTAAAGTATCAAGATAGAGTCAATACCCTTCTTAAAACTTTTCCCGAGAAAGAAAGTAAAGCAAAAAAAAGAGCAAAAAAGAATCAAATTTATCTACGATGAAATTCACAGTACTTTTTTTAATAAATATTTATTAAATTCATATTTCAACGATTTATTTGAAGATGGAACCTATAATTGCGTAACTGCATCTGCACTATACGCCTATGTTTTTGACGAACTAAATATTCCTTATCACGTTAAGGAAACACCTACGCATGTTTTTTTAATTGCCTATCCAGAAACTTATAAAATTTATCTTGAAACTACTGTTCCTGGAGAATATGGCTTTATTGTCCCTAAAGAGTCTGAAGTAATAAAAATAATTGATGAACTCATTAGCTACAAGCTCGTAACAAAAGACGAGGTTCTTGAAAAAGGCTACATGAAATTTTATGAGGATCTGTATTATGGCCGTGAGTATATTAATAAAAACGCATTAATTGGTATGCAATATTACAATAGAGGTTTAACGTATTTAGATACCGAAGATTATAGCAAGGCCATAAATAACTTAAGAAAGTCTAAAATATTTTTCTCCTCACCTCTTATTAAGCCGATTATAAAAACAATCATGTTTGACAAAATAAATGATTTAGAATTTAATTCATTTGAGGATATCGATTATTTATTAGAACTAATAGAAATTGCCAATTATCCAGAGGACTACTCCTTAAAAAATTTGGAATCGTCCTTATTTAAAATAATTAATCATGATGATAACACAAATAAATTTATTGAGGCTTCTATAGAAAAATTCAAAACCATCAAGGTGGAAGAGGTTAGAAATACAGCATTAGAGTTTTTATATGAATATTTAGCAAAGCAAGCAGGTACAGATGAAAACCTGGAAGATGCTTTAAAATATAGTGACCAGATTATAAATTTGAATCCAAATAGTAAAATAGCCCAAAGAATTATTGAGTATGTCTGTTTTAGAAAAATTGCTTTATCTACATTTAATAAAGAAACCCTTAGTGAGTTTGAAAAGAACATTATTAAACACCCTTTTTTAAAATCTAACAACCGTTATTATTTGGCATTAGCGCATTTATATGGAAACATTTCATTAGATAGTTTTGTTAACAAGGACATTGAAAGTGCTCAACTATACCTTAAAAAGCTAGAAAACTTATTGGACAATAATGACATCATAAATGAAGTTAGTAAAAAGCTCAGATCAGATGTATACACTAAAGCGGGAAACTATTATTATTATAAAGAGCAACACAAATCAGCTTATGCTATTTACAGCAAAGGACTAACCTACGCACCAAATGACAATGAATTAAACAAAAGAGCCAAATGGTCAAAAGATGAATTATAAAACTCACTTCTGCTTAACCAAATAGCATTACAAATTAATGCGGCAACTTATCTTTAAGCACGCCATATACGTACGTACCTAAAATAGCCGAAGCAATAACCACCAAGATTGGCCAATAACCTGCACCTACCAAAACATACATAGGTCCAGGACAAGCTCCCGCCAATGCCCAACCTAATCCAAAAAGTGTTCCACCAATTAGGTAACGCTTAAAGCCACTTTCTTTTGCTTCAAACTGAAGCGTTTTACCGTAAAACGATTTAATTTTGAAGCGTTTTATAACAAACGTCATCAACAAACCTAGACTTAATGCCACACCTATAATGCCATACATGTGAAAAGACTGGAATTGAAACATTTCAAAAATACGAAACCATGACGCCGCTTCCGATTTAAACATGGTGATTCCAAAAATCACACCTATTACTAAATATATACCTGTTCTCATTATTTAAAAAATTAAAGGGAATAATACATGAACCATTATCAAGCCTCCTAAAAAGAAACCTATAACCGTAATTAATGAAGGTAATTGTAAGTTACTCAAACCAGAAATAGCGTGACCAGAAGTACAACCGCCAGCATAACGCGCTCCAAATCCGACTAAAAAACCACCAATAATTAAAACTAACAATCCTTTGACATCCGTAAAAACATCATTTCCAAACAATTCCGTTGGCATATAACTGGTTCCAGCACTATCAAACCCTAAAGCATTTAAGTCTGCGACGGTTTGATTACTGATAGCCACAGTATCGCTAGGTGATAAATATTCCGAAGCAATAAAGCCACCAATGACAGCTCCAATAACCACAACTAAATTCCAACGTTGGGATTTCCAATCGAAATCGAAAAAATCTGTACGCTTTCCAGCACCTACCATACTACAAATTGTACGCAGGTTAGAGGACATTCCGAAGCGTTTATCTACCATAATGAGCAGAAACATTACTAATGCAATCATAAAGCCAGAGAAATACCAAGGCCAAGGTTCAAGGAAAAATGCCATGTTTTGTGTTTATTTTTTGCAAATAAACAGATAAATATTCAGGAAATTAAATCCTTTGTAACATTCGTTACAGACTTTGGTAGTTCACAAAGCTAACTTTGTAGTCATTTGCATTTTCTTCAGTAACTTTGCTTAACAATAAACGGCTATGTGGAATTATATTAACGCTTTTAAGGATGCCATTCTAGGAACTTTAAATTGGACTTGGAATTCTATTATTTTCGAAGTGCCTTGGTACACTAATTATTTTTGGGGATTAATTGTTATTTCGCTATTAGTTTGGGGATTAGAAATTTTATTTCCATGGCGAAAAAACCAGGCTATTTTTAGAAAAGATTTCTGGTTAGACGCGTTTTATATGTTTTTCAATTTCTTTATTTTCGCTATTATTATTAGTGGTGTTTATCGTTTTTTAGAAGTCGCTTTTGCAGATTTAGGTATTTCCATGACTAGTTTAGCATTAATAGACATCAGTATTTGGCCAATGTGGGCACAGTTACTTGTTTTCTTTATTGTTCTAGATTTCGTACAGTGGTTTACACATGTTTTATTGCATCGTTTTGAAGTCCTTTGGCGCTTTCACCAAGTACACCACAGCGTTAAAGAAATGGGGTTTGCTGCACATTTGCGCTACCATTGGATGGAGAATATTTTATACAAGCCATTAAAAGTTTTTGGTGTAATGATTTTGGGTGGCTTTGAACCTGAACAAGCTTACATAGTGCATTTTATTGCTATTTCTATTGGTCATTTTAATCATTCAAATATTAAAATTACCTATGGTCCGTTAAAGTATATTTTGAATAATCCAGTAATGCATTTATACCACCATGCTTATAATTTACCCGAAGGCAAACAATTTGGTATGAATTACGGAATTAGCTTAAGTGTTTGGGATTATATGTTTAAAACAAATTATATTCCTGAAGATAGTGGTAACGTTGAATTAGGCTATGAAGGTGATGACACCATGCCAAACACGTTTATAGGACAGATGAAATATGGTTTCTCTAAAAAGGAAAAACAAGTTTAATTACTTTTTTAGAAACTTAATAAACAATTCGCTATCCTCGCGACTTGCCACAGAGTTATAACTAGTCTCAAATATATCTAATTCAAAATACGGTTTAAAGTACGTAATATATTCCGCTTTAGAACCCCCAAATGGTGGTCTTTCCGTAAACAACGGTTTATCAAATAATAAACCAACTAACTTTCCATTCGGGTTTAACAAACTGTGCATTTTTTTAGCGTACGCTTCGCGAAGGTTTGGATTTAATGCACAAAAAAAGGTTTGTTCAATAATTATATCGAAGGTTTCATTCATATCAAAAACATTGGTGTGCCGTAAGTTTTCACTTGGAAAACTAGGAACACGGTTTTTAAAATTATCTAATGCTGTTTTTGATAAATCGGCTATACATACATTTTTAAACCCATTTAGAAACAAGTATTCAGCTTCATAGGAATTTCCTGCTCCTGGAATGAGAATTTTAAGCGATGTATCTTTTAACTGATCGAAATATGTTTTAATTGGCAAGGACACCTCACCTAAATCCCAACCCGTATCTTGGTTCTGATAGCGCGAATCCCAAAACGATTCAGATAAATCCATGAATTACAAATGTGATTGAATTAAAGATACTAAATCGCGTTTAGAAGCTAATCCAGATTGTCGCCATAATTGTTTTCCGTTTTTATAGAGAATAAGCGTTGGTACGCCACGAACTTTAAATTGGGCTGCTAATTGCTGGTTTTTATCCACGTCTATTTTTAAAATGGTGACATCTTCACCAAGGCTATCTTTTACGTCTTTTAAAATTGGACTCATAGTTTTACATGGTCCACACCATTCGGCAAAAAAATCGACTAAAACAGGTTTGTCTTTATTTATTATTTCTGAAAATTTACTCATATCTACATTTTATTTATCGAACGAAATACTCCAAATTCCACGTACTTCATTTTCAATATACCCTATGGCTTCATCTTTTGGGTATAAAGCTTTTATACTTTTGTATACTTCTGGCGCTACCGATTTTCCATGACATTGTAAGCACATGGTATTGGTTTCAATTGGATAGTAAAATCTGACGCCGTTTGATGTTTCTTCAACAATAGGATCAGGATTTACACCTAACAAAAAATCTTCTTTAAATTTTGCAATATGCTGAAGCTCTAGCTCATTAGCTTGATTTCTAGGGTTTCTTGGTTTATCAGAAACACGCTTAATTTTGGCATTGTGTTTTACAGCCATACTATCCGTTAGTGGGTAAGCGGCGATATTACAGAATTCTACAGCTGCTAACGTACCTTTTTGTTGAATCGTGCCTATTAAGTTTTTTCCCAAAACGGCTTTCGTGCTTATGGCATATTCCATCCCAATATCTGCGTAAGATTTTTCAGGCTCTATAGTTATTTCTTCTTTAGAAACTTTATTAGTTTCCTCAAATTCAATTTCTGCTTCCTTTAGTTCTGATGTTTCTGAATTTTTACAACTCACAATTACAGCGCACGCAAAAATCAACATATAATATTTACGATTCATGATTTGCCATTTTTCCGGTTGCACAACTTATAAATGACTTGGCTTTGGTTACTACTGAATTAGCCGCATCAATCTCTGGATAGCCTAAAGATTTCAGTTTTTGTTTGGCAGCCACCAAATCTGCTTCAGATGCATAATCAAAGCTCACTTCGTTAGATTCTACTGATACTGACACGTGTTCAACACCTGCAACATCTGCTAATTTAGTTGATACCGTATGGGCACATCCACCACATTTTAAATTTTGAATTTCGAGTGTTGTTTTCATTTTATTTCCAGTTTAAATAACCACCTTTTAAATCATAAATTTCCGTGAATCCCATTGCAGATAATTTGCTCGCCGCTTTTCTACTTCGCGCACCACTTCTGCAATATATATAAAGTGGTTTTTCTTTATTTAATTTTTCAAATTGACTTTCAAAACTAGTTGCAAAAAAATCTATATTCTTCGCATTTTTAATGTGACCAGAATTATATTCGTTTGGGGTTCGAACATCAACTAACTGAACTTTTCCCTTTTCTATTTGTGTTTTGTATTCATCAACAGGTAACACTTTGAGTGCGGCGTTTTGAGCTGTACCGAACAGCATAGATATAAATGACATAAAGATTATAATTTGTTTCATATGTATTCTTAATTCGTTTATAAAATTACAAGGAATATTTAACCCTATACGTAACATTTGTTACTAAAAAAGAGTGGCTAGGACCACTCTTTTAAATATACGGAATTTTTAATAAATTACTTTAACGTAGTTGGACAAACAAAATCTGTTACTGGAATCCCTGCTTCTTTAATTGCAGCAAAACCACCTGCAATTTCTACTAAATTATGAATACCTCGACTCTTTAAAATAGAAGCGGCAATAACACTGCGGTAACCACCAGCGCAATGCACGTAAAATGTATCGTTTTTTGGAAATTCGCTTAAATGATCATTCAAAAAATCTAATGGTGTTAAATGCGCTTCGTTAATGTGAGCCGATGTAAACTCGCCTTCTTTTCTAACATCAAAAACAGGAATAGTATCTTTCTCTAAAATGTCTTTAAATTCGGTTGCAGGAATGGATTTAATAGTATCTGTTTCTTTTCCTGAATTTTTCCAAGCTTCAAAGCCTCCTTTTAAATAGCCCACTGTATAATCAAAACCAACACGAGATAAACGTGTAATAGTTTCTTCTTCTCTGCCTTGTGGCGCAACTAATAGAATTGGTTGTTTTACATCAGCAATTAAGGCTCCTACCCAAGGGGCAAACCCACCATCAATTCCAATAAAAATAGAACGTGGAATATGACCTTTTACATAATCATCTTGATGACGCACATCCAAAATAACAGCTTCAGTTTCATTGGCTGCCGCTTCAAACGCATCTGGCGATAAAGCTTGCGTACCCCGTTTTAAAACCACATCAATATCTTCATATCCGTCTTTATTCATCTGAACATTTAAAGGGAAATATTGTGGTGGTGGCTGTAAACCATCTGTTACTTCTTGTATAAACTCTTCTTTAGTCATATCCGCACGCAAGGCATAATTCGTCTTCTTTTGGTCGCCAATACTACCTACGGTTTCTTTGCTTAAATTTTTTCCACATGCCGATCCTGCACCATGAGCGGGATAAACAATAACATCGTCAGCTAAAGTCATTATTTTGGTGCGTAAGCTTTCAAATAAAATACCTGCTAACTCTTCCTGCGTCATGCTTGCCGCTTTTTGTGCTAAATCTGGTCGACCCACATCACCTAAAAACAGGGTGTCTCCACTAAAAATAGCATAATCTTTTCCGTTCTTATCTTTTAGCAAATAGGTGGTACTTTCCATGGTATGCCCTGGTGTATGCAAAGCTGTAATGGTAATATCGCCTAATGGAAACACTTGGCCATCGGTGGCAATAACAGAATCAAATCCTGTTGATGCGGTTGGGCCAAAAACAATTTTAGCACCACTTTCTTTAGCTAGTGTTACGTGACCACTTACAAAATCAGCATGAAAATGAGTTTCAAAAATATATTTGATTTTAGCGTTATCCTTTTTAGCACGCTCTAAATACGGTTTCACTTCGCGAAGTGGATCAATAATAGCCACTTCACCTTGGCTTTCTATATAGTAAGCACCTTGCGCTAAGCATCCTGTATATATCTGTTCAATTTTCATATTTCTAACTTTTTAATATGTTGCAAATTTACGAATAACTGTTGAAATAGGCAGTAACTAAAGTTACATTACGCCTTTACAAAAAATTCCATGTAGAAGATAAAAATAGCCATGGCAAAGACAAAATAACCAAAGCCTTTTTTAAGTTTTTTACCATCAATAAAGTTACCTAAATAACTTCCTATAAAAATACCAATCAATGAAATAGCTGTAAATGATAATAGAAATTTCCAATCAATTGTCATGGTTAAAGCATCACCTAGAAAAAATCCAGACAAGGCATTCATGGCTATAATAATTAAAGAAGTTGCTACGGCCACTTTTATGTCCACATTAGCCAAAAGTACTAGCGCCGGAATAATCAAAAAACCGCCGCCTGCTCCAATCATACCCGTAATAGCACCTATAAGAAGCCCTTCAATAATAATTAAAGGATAGTTGTAAGACACTTGCGTGTTTTCAGGTTTTAATTTCACATCTCTTAACATGGACAAAGCGGCAGGAATCATTAAAATAGAAAACATTCCGAACATAACCATTCGTCTCGTAAACTCGAAATTGCCTATTGTAAACATAACTTCGGGAAGTGCCGGAATAACAAAATGCCTAACTATTGAAATCCCAATAATTGCTGGAATACCAAAAACAAAAGCTGTTCGCCAATCAACTAAACCTTTTTTATGCTGTTTTAAACCACCAACTAAAGCGCTAACACCTACTACAAATAAAGAATATGCTGTAGCCACTTTTTCATTAACTAAAAATAAATAGGCCAAAGCTGGAACTGCCAAAATGGATCCACCACCACCAATTAGTCCTAATACAACACCAATTAGCAAAGCACTTATATAGCCAAAAATTTCTAATACTTCCATGGAATGGGTTTCAATTTACTAACGCAAATATATCCTTTTATTTAAACCGAGTTTGTAACCCAAGCTACATAGCTTGCTATTCTTTGTTTAGGATTATATAATTTCGGTTTAGCTGAACCTTCCCCATATTTTCTAGTTTTTTAAGTAATCGGGAAACAACCACACGGGAGGTATTCAATTCATAAGCTATGTCCTGATGCGTGCTATATATAGTATAATCTTCTGAAACACGCGCTTTTTCGTTGAGATATTTTAGCAATCGTGCATCCATTTTCAAAAAAGCTATACTATCAATAGTATCTAACATTTCATTTAATCGGCTATGATAACTTTCAAAAACAAAATTTCTCCAACTTTTATATTTAGAGGACCATTCTTCCATTTTCTCGATTGGAATCATAATCAATCTCGCATCTGTTTCTGCAATGGCACGAATTTCACTTTTGGTACGTCCTAAACAACAGGTTAAAGTCATAGCACAAGTATCTCCCTTTTCTAAAAAATAAAGTAATAACTCATCACCATCATTATCTTGCCTTAAAATTTTTATAGCTCCTGTGATTAGTAAAGGCATGGATTTAACATACGATCCTATTTCAATAAGTACGTCATCTTGTTTAACTTCCTTTAAAAAACCAACCTGATTTATTTCATCAAGCAAGTCTTTTTCAAAAAAATGACCATAATTATTAGTTAACTCTTCTAACATAAAATGAAATTTTTCAAGTCGCAATATAGCCTTTTTTAATGTGTTTAATAATCTAGAATAAGCCGTTGTTTTATGTAATCTTTAATATATTTCTTCGACATAAAACCGTACATTTCAATTTTACGTAACTATTTATATACACAACACATTATGCAGAAAACATATTACGACCCAGCAGACCTTAAAAAATTCGGTAAAATTTCCGAATGGAACGAAGAATTAGGTGCTAAATTTTTTGATTACTATGGAAAAGTTTTTGAGGAAGGCGCACTTTCTGAACGTGAAAAATCACTCATTGCGCTGGCTGTAGCACATACCGTTCAATGTCCGTATTGTATTGACGCATATACTGGAGACGGCTTGCAACGCGGGATAACTAAAGAAGAAATGATGGAAGCTTTGCATGTAGCTGCTGCCATAAGAGGTGGTGCATCTTTAGTGCATGGCGTGCAAATGATGAACAAAGTAAATAAATTAGATATGTAAGCTAGGCTGTTCATTCTATAAAACCAAATCTTACAAGTCGTTTAAGCTAAAGTTAAAAACACAAAGTTGGCCGTCAAGAATTGGAATTTAAAAAGGCCATAACAAGAAACGATGAAGATTAAAACTTGAACCAGAAACTTTAAACCTTAACATGATTAAATCCTTAAAGCAACAAGAAAACGCCCTGGCAGATAGCAAACGCCAATTGGAAATACTCGCCAATGGTATTTTTAAAACTGGTGAATTACCAACTTTCAAAAATAAAATAGCTGAAAGCAACCAGTTTCCTTTACAAGCTAAAAAACTAGAAATCCTTCAAATTAATGTGGGCTATATGTGCAACCAAGTTTGTACGCATTGCCACGTGGATGCTGGTCCAGACAGAAAGGAAATCATGACCAAGGAAACCATGCTGCAATGTCTAGAAGTTATAAAAAACACGGGAGCACACACCTTGGATTTAACAGGAGGCGCCCCTGAAATGAACCCAAATTTCCGTTGGTTTGTTGAGGAAGCCGCTAAAGCTGGGGTAACCGATTTTATAGTTCGATCCAATTTAACCATTATCCGAGCCAACAAAAAGTATTTTGATTTACCAGAGTTTTTTAAAAAGCATAATGTACATGTAGTAAGCTCTATGCCACATTGGACAAAAGGTAAAACGGACAAACAACGTGGGGATGGTGTTTTTGCAAAATCTATAAAAGCGTTAAAAGAATTAAATGCGGTTGGTTACGGCATGCCAGACAGCAATTTACGTTTAGATTTAGTCTATAATCCGTCTGGAGCTTTTTTACCAGGCAACCAAGCAGCCATGGAAAAAGATTTTAAAAAGGCGCTTTTAGAAGATTTTGATATTCAGTTTCATAATTTATTTGCCATTACCAATTTACCTATTGCGCGATTTTTAGATTATTTAATTGCCTCCGAAAATTACGAGGATTATATGTATAGTTTAGTGGAAGCTTATAATCCCTCGGCTGTTAAAAATGTAATGTGTACCAATACACTTTCCATTAGTTGGGATGGCTATTTATATGATTGTGATTTTAACCAAATGTTAAATCTACCGGTTAATAGTTCGGTTAAACATATTTCAGAATATAATGAGGATTTACTAGAAGGTAGAAACATTATGATATCTCAACACTGCTACGGATGCACAGCAGGCGCAGGCAGCAGCTGCCAAGGTAGCGTCGTGGATTAGAATTGATAATAGCCCATTATGATAAAAAAAGTCACTTATTTATTATTGTTTTTTTTAACCGTTCAAACCAGTTTGGCTCAAGATTCTTTGTCCCAGTTGTTAAAGCGGTATAACACGAAAAACATTCCCTATATTTCAGTTCAAGAGTTGGCCATGCCAAAAACCAATTACAAAATTTTAGATGCCCGTGAACCCAATGAATACCAAGTAAGTCATTTAAATAACGCCATATTTGTTGGATATAAAGATTTTAAAATTGAAACTGTTTTAAACGAAATTCCGAATAAAAAAGACACAATAGTTGTTTATTGCTCTTTAGGAATTCGCTCTGAAGCAATTTCTAAAAAACTTAAAGACGAAGGCTATATTTCTGTTTACAATTTATACGGTGGAATTTTTGAATGGAAAAACAACGACTTCCCCGTTTATAACCGGAATAATATAGAAACAGATAGCGTTCATGCTTTTTCAAAAATGTGGGGGAAATGGTTAATGAAGGGTGAAAAGGCATACAATTAGTATATAGCATCAATGGGAATTTTATCAAAAAATAACACCAATAGCGACCAAGATCAAGTGGCTAATTTCTATTTTCCAACGTCCAAAAGTGCGCTTATTATTTTTACAAGAAATCCAGAATTAGGAAAATGTAAAACCCGATTAGCCAAAACTATTGGTAATGAAGCGGCTTTGGAAATTTACAAACATCTATTAAAGCATACTGCAGAAACGGCAAAAAATGTATCGGTAGATCGCTATGTTTTTTATTCTGAAGCCATTCAAAAAGAGGACCTTTGGAATCCCGAATTTTTTAAAAAAAAGCTTCAAGAAGGTTCTAATTTAGGAGAGCGAATGGAGAATGCCTTTTCGAAATTGTTTCAACTAGGCTATGAAAAAGCCCTGATAATTGGCAGCGATTTATTAGATTTAAATGCCGAGATTATTTCAGAAGGATTTCAAAAATTAAACCAAAACGATTATGTTTTGGGTCCTGCCAAGGATGGCGGTTATTATCTTTTTGGCATGAAACAATTGCACCCTAAAGTATTTAAAAACAAAGCTTGGGGAACGGAAAGTGTTCGTAAAGACACCTTGGATGATTTACAGAATGAAGACATTCACCTATTAGAAATATTAAATGATATTGATACCTTTGAAGATATTGAAGGCATTGAATCACTAAAAAAATACTATTAAACTTATGATGAAGTATATAACAGAAACCACAGAATATTTGCAAAGCAAAGGCTTTGAGAGTCCTGAAATAGGCATTATTCTCGGAACAGGATTAGGCAAATTAATAGAACATATTGATATTATAGCTGAAGTCAGTTATAACCACATCCCCAATTTCCCAACGGCTACGGTTGAGTTTCATAAAGGCAAACTTATTTACGGAACACTTTCCGGAAAAAAGGTAGTAGTTATGCAAGGCCGCTTTCATATTTACGAAGGCTATTCACTACAGGATGTTGCCTATCCCGTTCGTGTTATGAAACAATTAGGCATAGAAACCTTATTAGTTTCTAATGCCTCTGGCGCCATTAATTTAGACTTTAAAAAAGGCGAACTAATGTTAATAGATGATCATATTAATCTCCAAGGTAGTTCACCATTGGCCTTTAGAGGTGTGGAATTATTAGGCGAACGTTTTACCGATATGAGCGCACCTTATGATGCAGATATTAATGCCAAATTTGAAGCTATTGCTAAAGACCAAGGCATTAAACTTCACAAAGGCGTTTATGCTAGCGTTGTTGGACCGCAATTAGAAACACGTGCAGAATATAGGATGCTTAAAATTATTGGGGCTGATGCTGTTGGAATGAGTACCGTTCCAGAAATTATTGTAGCCAATCATTTGAATTTAAAGGTGGCTGCCGTGTCAGTTTTAACGGATGAGTGCGACCCAAGTAATCTAAAACCTGTTGATATTTCAGAAATTATAGAAATGGCAGGAAAAGCAGAACCACAAATGATTACCCTTTTTAAAGAACTGATTAAAAGTTTATAATAGCAATTAACACTCGAATACTGAAACTATGAGCAATTATCTTAACACCACACACGATGTATACAAAGAAGCAGCATTAACACCAGATGTTGGTTTATGTTGCACCACGAATCCTATTTGGGAATTACCAGGGTTAAGAATCCCGAAAATCATGCAGGAAATGAACTATGGTTGTGGGTCAACTGTTCATGCACGCGATTTAACTAACAACCCTAAAATGCTCTATGTTGGTGTTGGTGGCGGCATGGAATTATTGCAGTTTTCATATTTCAACCGCAAAAAAAATGGTGTTATTGGTATTGATGTAGTCGATGAAATGTTAGAAGCATCTCGTAAAAATTTTAAAGAAGCCGAAGCTCAAAACCCATGGTTTAAAAGTGAATTTGTAGATCTTAAAAAAGGTGATGCGTTGAATCTTCCAGTTCCTGATAACAGTATTGATGTGGCTGCACAAAATTGTTTATTCAATATTTTTAAAACAGACGATTTAAAAAAAGCCATTGCTGAAATGTATCGCGTACTCAAACCACATGGTAAATTAGTCATGAGCGATCCTACTTGTGAGCAACCCATGAATGACACCTTGCGTAACGATGACAGATTGCGCGCCCTTTGTTTAAGCGGTAGTTTGCCCATTGCAGAATATGTAAAAATGTTGACAGATGCTGGTTTTGGAACCATTGAAATTCGCGCCAGAAAACCGTATCGCATTTTGGCTCCTAACCATTACCCAACGGAAGAATTGATTTATATAGAATCTATTGAAGTAGCTGCCATAAAAGATCCCATGCCTGCAGATGGTCCGTGTATTTTTACAGGAAAAGCCGCTATTTACTATGGCGACCAAGATTTTTTTGATGATAACGCTGGACATGTACTTATTCAAAACCAACCATTAGCTATTTGTGATAAAACGGCTGGGGACTTGGCCAAATTGAATCGGAATGATATTTATATCAGTGAATCCACGTTTCATTATGATGGTGGTGGCTGTTGTTAAAAAATATAGAACAAGGTTTGAACAATTACATAAAAAATAATGCTATGAAAAGTCCGATATATCTTATGTTATTGCTGTTTGGCTTCAGTCTTTCGGCTTTTGGACAAACCATAAACCATTCCGGTTTTACTGAATTCTTACAAAAACATGTTACTAATAAAGGTGAAGTTGATTATAAAACTATAAAAGCAAATGATTCAGAATTAAACACCTACCTCAACCAATTTATAGCCGTTTCACCTAAAGAAAGTTGGACAAAAAACGAAACATTAGCCTATTGGATTAACGCGTATAATGCATTTACCATAAAACTTATTATTGATAATTATCCAATTGAAAGTATTAAAGACATCAAAAATCCTTGGGATCACGAGTTTATTCCTATCAACGGCAAATTACTTTCTTTAAATTATATTGAACATGAGGTGCTTCGCAACATGAAGGAACCACGTATTCATTTTGCTATTGTTTGCGCTTCGGCTTCTTGTCCGCAATTATTAAATGAAGCCTATATACCAGAAAAATTAGACAAACAATTAACAACAGTTACAAAACAGTTTTTGGCAGATTCATCAAAAAATAGAATTCAAAAAAACAGTCTGGAACTCTCAAAAATATTTAAATGGTTTTCGAAAGATTTTAAGGAAAACGGCAGTCTTATCACCTTTTTAAACACCTATTCAGATGTAAAAATTGCATCCGATGCTAAAATAAAGTATATAGATTATAGTTGGAAGCTAA
This sequence comes from Bizionia sp. M204, assembly GCF_023205095.1. Lineage (GTDB taxonomy): Bacteria > Bacteroidota > Bacteroidia > Flavobacteriales > Flavobacteriaceae > Algorimicrobium > Algorimicrobium hallyeonense. Next base: position 2,318,387 of record NZ_CP046242.1, read on the forward strand.
ATGATTAATTCCATTTCCATAATTATTCCCATGCTTAATGAAGCCGAAAATATAGCTTCGGTTTTAGAACATCTATTAGAGAATTCAACTTCTAAAAATATAGCGGAAATCATCGTTGTAGATGGCGGAAGTGTGGATGGCTCACAAAACATCGTTAATAAATTTGTGCCTTCGAACAAAATTCATCTTCTAAACGCACAAAAAGGCAGAGCTAAACAAATGAATTTTGGTGCCAAACATGCCACGGGAACTATTCTCTATTTCCTCCATGCGGATTCTTTTCCGCCTAAAAATTTTGATAACCTCATAATCCATGAAGTAACCAAAGGGAATTTAGCAGGTTGCTTCCGTTTACAGTTTGATAACAATCATTGGTGGTTACAATTAGCGGGTTGGCTCACCCAATTTTCTTGGCGTGCTAGCCGTGGTGGAGATCAAAGTCAGTTTATTACCAAACAATTATTCACCGAAATTGGTGGTTTTGATGAAAATTTCACCATTTATGAAGACAATATTTTAATAAATGAGCTTTATTCTAGAAAGCAATTTGTGGTCATTCAAGACAAAATAAAAACGTCTGCTCGGCTTTATGATAAGCATGGTGTCTGGACATTACAATATCATTTTTGGACCATATATATTAAAAAATGGTTTGGTGCTTCCGCAGATGAATTATATACATATTACCAAAAGTATATTTCCTAAAAATCTGGTTTAAAAATGGTTAATCTGTTAAAATAAAGATAAATCTTACTTAATAAAGTGATAAAGGAACGTGTTGCTTCAATTGAAAAATATACTTTTCCACTCTAAACCAATTATCATGAAACCAACCAAACTTATCTTGGCACTTTGCTGTCTAACCGTATTTTCAGCAAAGGCCCAACGCACTATTTCTGCCGTAATAATCGACTCTACTAAACAAGAGCCCATTCCATTTGCAACGATATTAATAGATGACAAAACAGGTGTTATTAGCAATGATAAAGGCGAATTCAACATTACCATTAACAGAAAAATTTCTGAAAGGGACTCTCTTTATATAAGCTGCTTAGGTTACGAGCAAAAACAATTTGCTATTCAAAAATTTACAGATAGTATTATTTCATTAAGTACCAAAAATATTGATTTAAGTGAAGTGTTTATCACCAATAAAAACTATACACTGGATGAAATTTTAGACAAAGTTAAAGAAGGATTAAAAACCAATTACGATTTTGGTTACGCAAAGCGCAAACTGTTCTACAGAGAATCATACTACACGAATATGCTGAAAACGGATGTGAAAATTGAAGAATCTACTATTCCCGAATTCAATCAAGCATTTGTAGATAGCATTATTAAATCCGTTCCAAAAAATACGGATCAGCACACGGAGGTTTTAGCCGAAATATATGGCGAAATTAAACCGTCCACACCACAGAAATTAGATATTTTAAAAGCTTCTCGTTTATACGATAAACAAAGCGAAATAACCTTTGAAAATTATGAAAAACGCTTCAATGAAATTATCAAAAAACATGTGAAACGCGATTCGTATTTCAAAATTAAATCGGGTTGGTTTGGCACGAAAGAAGAAATAGACTCCTCGTTTTTTGAAGATAAAAAAGAAGACCAACAAACAGCAGAATTTATAGAAAAGAAAAAAGAATTGGAAGCCAAGCGTAAAGCCAACTTTTTAAACTGGCGAAAAGGCTCAATCCAAAGTATTGAAAACGCCAACTTCCTAGATGAAGATTCGGATTTGAATTTTATTGAAAAATCCAGACGTTATGAATTTGAAATGCAGGATTTTGCGTATCTGAATAACGAATTTGTTTACACCATAACTTTTAAGCCCAAACGGAGCGAGGATTTTGAGGGAACGCTTTACATTAACACACAAGATTTTGCTATTGTGCGTGTAGATTATAAAAATGTAAAGCCTCTGCGTAAATTTGGGTTATTAGGTATTTCATTAAATGAGTATTTAAAGGAAGGCACTATCATTTTCCAAAAAAATGCCAATGAAAAATACACTTTAAAATATGCTGATCAAACCGATGGTCAACAAGTAGGTATTAAAAGACCTTTAAAAATTATTGAGAAAAACAAAAACGTAAAAGGCAGACGCAAGCAAAATGAATTAGCTGCTGATTTACATTTTATAGTTCGAAATGTTGAGAAAAAAGAATTGATTGTTTTTGAATCGACGCCTATTTCAGAAACAGAGTTCAACAATTTCACAGAAGTGCCAGAGGTAACACCAACCTATCTTCCGGCTTATGATTCGGAATTTTGGAAAGGATACAATATTATTGAACCTAACCAAGCCATAAAAGATTTTAAGATTATAGAAAAAACACACTAAATATCAGTGGGTTTTTATTAGTAAACACATGAATCGGGATGCGGCATGATCCTATTCCCGATTTATTGTCTTTTATAGTAGTCTCTAATAACAGCTTCAACGGGTTTATTTTGAGGTGTAAATTGATTATCTGTTTCACCGCCACTTTCTTCATGATTATGAAACCATTTCCAAACAAAACCACCTGCAAACCAAGGTTCTTTCCAGAATACATCAAATAAAGCTTGGGTTGTATTGGTTTGTCCCTCAAAATTTAACGCCGTTATTTTATAATCGCTAACCCAAGGTTCTTTTCCGGTATAATCTGTACTTCGGTAGCCAAATTCCGTAAATAGTATGGGTTTGTCAAAGGTTTCAGAAATTGCTTTCATTTCTATTGTATGCGCTTGCCAACCTGCAATAGCATCATCTACATTGGGTGTTTTTTTATCACTAATTGGAAAATAGGCATCCACGCCAATATAATCCAAATCGCTCCATAATGGTGTGCGTTTGTATTCATCCCAATTAGCAGCGTATGTTAGTTTCCCATCATAAACAGCACGAATATTCATAATTAATTCTTGCCAATATTCAGGTCTGTGCGCTACAAACTGTTCCAATTCGGTACCAATACAATATATAGCAACCTGCTTTTCTTGAGCTAGTTTAGCAAAATCCAAAATAAAGCGCGAGTAGGTTTGTTCCAATTCTAACCAAGCAGCTTCATTAGGCATTTTAATATGCCCTGTAAATTCACCATGCCAAACCCAAATTTGTGGTTTTATCATGATTTCAATATTTGCTTTCTGTAAAACATCAATATATTGTGAAACGCCAGCTTTAGTTTCACCAAACCATTGTCTATCTGTATTATAAATTATTTCAGGATGTTCCAAGCTTTTAATAAACCCAAACGGCATAATAGCCGTATAGTTGGCATTTACATTTAAAACGGGTAGGATATTTTTATTAGAAATACTATCACGAGATGCCACAAAGCTAACACCATTTATTTTGATATCTTTCTTCGTAGTCATACTACATGAAGAGAGTATAAAAACTAAAAACCACGTTAAATACCTTGTCATAACTACTTAATTATGATTAAATTTAAACAAATTGCACAAAGAACCTTAAGTTTCAGTAAAAACCTTCGACAAACCCAACAAGAAATCAATATATGGAACACGTTGTAATAATTGGAAACGGTATTTCTGGCGTAACAGCAGCTAGACATATTCGGAAATTATCAGATAAAAAAATTACAATAGTATCAGCAGAAACCGACCACTTTTTCTCACGTACAGCCTTGATGTATATTTACATGGGACACATGACATATGAGCACACCAAACCTTATGAAGATTGGTTTTGGGAAAAGAATCGTATTGAACTCAAATCGGGATTTGTCAATCAAATTGACACCTCAAGTAAAACACTTCATTTTGAAAAAGGAGACTTATTAAAGTATGACCAACTGATTCTAGCTGCCGGGAGCAAGCCTAATAAATTTGGTTGGCCTGGACAGGATTTGAACGGCGTCCAAGGCTTGTATAGCAAACAAGATTTAGACAATTTAGAAGTGTACGCACCAGATAATAAAAGTTGCAAGCGAGCCGTAATTGTTGGTGGTGGATTAATTGGGATTGAATTAGCTGAAATGCTTCATTCACGACATATTCCTGTAACATTTTTAGTACGCGAAACCAGTTTTTGGAACGGCGTTTTACCAGAAGGTGAATCTGAAATGGTTAATCGTGAAATAACTAGAAACGGTATCGATTTAAGATTAGCTTCTAACCTTAAAGAAATAATTTCAGATGAAAACGGAAACGTAAAATCAGTCATTTTAGAAGAAACAGAGGAAGAAATTCCTTGTAATGTTGTGGGGTTAACGGCTGGCGTTTCACCCAATATTAATTTTATAAAAGATTCTGGAATAGCCATTAATCGTGGTGTTTTAGTAAATCGGTTTTTAGAAACCAATATTCCTGATATTTATGCTATAGGCGATTGTGCGGAGCAACATGAAGCTATTGGAAACCGCAGACCCATTGAAGCCGTTTGGTACACAGGACGTATGATGGGTGAAGTTGTTGCCCAGACTATTTGTGATAATCGCTTGGAATATAAACCTGGTCATTGGTTTAATTCGGCTAAATTTTTTGATATTGAATATCAAACGTATGGTTGGGTTCATGGTAAAAAGGAGCAACCAGACCATGAAGTGCATTTTCATTGGAAACATCCCGACGACACCAAATGTATTACCATAGCATTTCATAAAGAATCACGGCAATTTCTAGGAATAAACAATTTTGGAATTCGCATGCGCCATGAGTTTTTCGATCGGGTTTTATCTGAAAATCGGTCTATAGAATATGTTTTAGCTCATCTAGCTGATGCTAATTTTGATCCGGAGTTTTATAAACTTCATGAAAAAACAATTATCCAAAAATTTAATAACGACCATAATACAACCATCCAATTAAAGAAGAAGAGTTGGAAACGTATTTTTCAAACCTCCTAAATACATCAAATGAAACAAATACAATATATAGGTCTTGGTTTATTTTTAACTGGACTTGCCATCTTTATTTCCTTAATATTTTTAGGAAGATATGAACTTTCACAAGATGTCTTTGACGAGGTTGTTACGAATAAAGGAATAAAAAGCGAACTATTTATAAATGACATAAATACTAATTTGGTTGGAAACGAGTTTACTGACCCTTTTTCATTTTCTTCAAAAGTAACAACGGCTTTAGAAAGCGCAAATACCACTCACAAAGAAAACAGTGAATGGGATAAAGTGATATGGACTAAACCACATAGCTTTTCTTATGAGCTTGCCAAATCTTCAGGAAATGGCATAATAAAAGACAATAAAATGCTATTTTGGATCCTCACCTTTGGTTTGGGTATTCTTGGTGCCTTATTCTTTATTATTCCGCAAGTTGTAACACTTGGTCGTCCTGGCATTAAAAATAATGGTATTTACCACCATGCTTCAACTAGTAGAGGTTGGATTGGTTGGTTTGTATTTATTTTTCTAGTCAGTTTTTATGTTCTACTATATTTTTATCCAGACTTCATCGTTAATTGGACGTACATAGTTGACCCCTTTAGCATGGCGTTAAGTGGTAATTTAGCGAGTCAATGGTTTCTTTACGGTTTTCTATATTCTACGGTTATGACGGTTATGGCTGTCCGCATGTATATTAAATACCGTCATAATAAATATCAAATACTACGAACTACTTCGGTGCTTTTTTTTCAGATTGTATTTGCATTTTTGATTCCAGAAATTTTGGTTCGTTTTGAAAAGCCTTGGTATGATTTTAAAAATGCCTTCCCTCTCGATTACGATTTCTTTTTCAGTTGGAATTTAAATCAACTCATAGAAAGTGGTGGTTTTGGCCTATTTATCCTAGTTTGGGGTATTGTTTTAACCGTTGTTGTTGTTCCCGTTATGGTTTACTTTTTCGGTAAACGCTGGTACTGCTCGTGGGTATGTGGATGCGGTGGTTTAGCAGAGACTTTAGGCGATCCGTATCGTCAATTATCTGATAAATCACTAAAAGCATGGCAATTAGAACGCTGGCTAGTGCATGGCGTTTTAGTATTTGCACTTGTTATGACGGGGTTTACACTCTATTCCTATTTTTCAGGAGCGGATGCTGTTTTAGGAATAAAAACACAAACCATACAAGATATTTACGGCTTTTTAATTGGCGCTATTTTCGCCGGAGTTATAGGAACAGGGTTCTACCCTATTTTTGGAAATCGTGTTTGGTGTAGATTTGGCTGTCCATTAGCTGCATATTTAGGATTTGTTCAACGTTTTAAATCCCGATTTAGAATTACAACCAATGGTGGACAATGTATTTCCTGTGGTAATTGCTCCACCTATTGTGAACAAGGTATTGATGTTAGAGCTTATGCTCAAAAAGGTGAAAATATAATACGATCTAGTTGTGTTGGCTGTGGTATTTGCGCTGCCGTTTGCCCAAGGGGCGTTTTAAAATTGGAGAATGGTCCAGAAAACGGACGTATTAATCCAACTGAAATTCTTTTAGGAAATGATGTTGATTTAATGGATTTACTGAATCAGAAATAAATATAAAACTATCGTACTTTTGTCCCCTGAAACAAAACAGCAAATGCCCCATATAAAAGTCATTATTCCTGCTTATAATGAAGCTGATTCCATTCCGCTAGTCATTGGAGATATTCCAGAATTAGTAAACGAAATTATTGTGGTGAGCAATAACTCAACGGATGCTACGGTAGAAAATGCTAGAAACGCTGGAGCAACGGTGTTAAGCGAAAGCAGAAAAGGCTACGGTTATGCCTGTTTAAAAGGTATGGCTTATGTTGCTGAACAAAATGAAAAAGCCGATATTATTGTATTCCTTGATGGCGATTATAGTGATTACCCGGAAGAACTCACTAAAATAATTCAACCTATACTTGACAACAAAGTCGACTTTGTAATTGGAGCTCGTGTGAAAATGCTACGTGAGAAAGGGTCTATGACCATACCTCAAATTTTTGGAAATTGGCTAGCCACCACCTTAATGCGTTTTATGTTTAAGTCGAAATTCACGGATTTAGGGCCATTTCGCGCTATTAAATATACCAAGCTTTTGGATTTAAACATGGAAGATAAAACCTATGGTTGGACAGTAGAAATGCAACTAAAAGTATTAAAACAAAAAATTTCTTATACAGAAATTCCTGTAAATTACAGAAACAGAATTGGTATTTCTAAAGTATCTGGAACAGTTAAAGGTGCTGTTTTTGCAGGCTTTAAAATTTTGGGGTGGATTTTTAAATACGGTTTTAAAAAATGATTATTGAAGGCATCATCATAACTATTTACACGTTGGCATTGCTTCTTATATTCATGTATGCTTTGGCGCAACTAAATCTATTGTTCAATTATTTGTCAGCAAAAAAGAAGATTGATAATACGACTAAATTCAATTTTAAAAATCCTTCAGAAATCCCTCTAGTAACAATTCAATTACCACTTTACAATGAATTGTATGTAGTAGAGCGCTTGTTGGAAAATGTTTCGAAAATAGATTATCCGCAAGATAAATTAGAAATTCAAGTGTTAGATGATTCTACGGATAAATCGATTCAAATAATTCATACAAAAATTAGTGAATTACAGCAAACAGGTCTGGATATTAAATACATTCATAGAACGGACAGAACCGGTTTTAAAGCTGGCGCATTAAAAGCTGGATTAGAAACTGCCAAGGGAGAATTTATTGCCATTTTTGATGCCGACTTTTTACCGAAATCCGATTGGCTCTTGCAAACCATTCCGCATTTTAAAGATAATAACATTGGTGTTGTTCAAACCCGTTGGGGACATATAAATCGGGATTATTCTATTCTTACTAAAATTCAAGCTTTTGCTTTAGATACGCATTTCACTTTAGAACAAACGGGACGAAACACGAAAAACCATTTTATAAATTTTAATGGAACGGCCGGTGTTTGGCGAAAAACCTGTATTCTAGATGCGGGAAATTGGGAAGGCGACACGCTAACCGAAGATTTGGATTTAAGCTATCGTGCCCAATTAAAAGGCTGGAAATTTAAGTATTTAGAAGATGTTGTAACACCTGCTGAACTCCCTATTATAATTAGTGCAGCACGATCACAACAATTTAGGTGGAATAAAGGTGGGGCCGAAAATTTTCAGAAAATGTTCTTTAAAATAGTAAAGAACAATGGCATATCTTCTAAAACCAAAATGCATGGTATTTTGCATTTATTAAATAGTACCATGTTTTTAAACATTTTAATTGTTGCCATATTAAGCGTTCCTATGCTTTATATTAAACATGAAAATGATACGCTTAAAATGTACTTTTATGCCACTAGCTTTTTTGTGGTAAGCTCACTAATTTTCTTCATTTGTTATTGGTTTATGTATAAACGCATACATGGTTCTGGATTTAAAAATTTTGTTGGATTTATTGGTATGTTTTTTAGTTTCTTCGCAATTGCTATGGGGTTTTCTTTACATAATACCATAGCTGTAATAGAAGGGCATTTCAGAAAGCGAAGTGATTTTATTCGTACACCAAAATTCAATATCAATACCGATAAGAGTTCTTGGAAAGATAATATTTATCTTAAAAAGAGAATTTCAACAAACGTTATTTTTGAAGGTCTACTTACACTCTACTTTGCCTTCGGCATGTACAGTGCATTTATTGTGGGAAATCACAAAGGCGATTTTGGATTATTCCCATTTCATCTTATGCTATTTTTAGGTTTCGGTTATGTGTTTTTAAAGTCTTTAAGAAATTAATCACGTTGGCTAGGCAATAGTATTAAACTTACGTTAAACCGCTTCAATTCCTTGTAATTACTAGCTTTTCGGGTTATATTAAGATATGGAAAATATTTTAGTAGCAGGTGCTCATGGTACCACAGGAAAAAAAATAGTTAATCTTTTAAGTGAATCTCAATATTTTAACCCGATTGCAATGGTTAGGAAAGAAGAGCAGATTCCTTTTTTTAAATCGAAAAATGTTGACACCATTCTAGCCGATTTAGAACAGGACGTTACGCCTGCGTTTAAAACACCAATTGATAAAGTTATATTTGCCGCTGGTTCTGGTGGAAAAAATGTCGTTGCAGTAGATCAAGAAGGTGCTAAAAAGCTTATTGATGCTTCTAAACAGAATAACATTAGAAAATTTGTGATGTTAAGTTCCATGGGTGCGGATAATCCCGAATCTGTTTCAGAATTAAAAGATTATTTAAAAGCGAAACAGAATGCAGACAACCATTTAATTAAAAGTGGTTTGAATTATAGTATTGTTAGACCAGGTGCCTTAACAGATGGAGAATTGAGCAATAAAATAGAATTAGAATCGAAACTGAACAAGCAGGGAGAAATAAGCCGAAATGATGTGGCGCAAACTTTAGTAAGAACGTTAAATGACGACGTTGCAAATAAAGCTACATTTGAAATTATTAAAGGCGACACACTCATTGCCGATGCCTTGAATAAAGTTTCAAAAATGTAACATTAATCCTTTTAAAAATTGACATCAAAAAGCAATCACCACAGTGGTTGTTTTTTTATTTATAAAAGATTTGAAGCTGTATATTTAACCCATGCAAATTTCCAACTTTTTACAGGTCTATAAATTTCAGTTGCTTCTGGCTCTATCCAGTTTGCTTTTTTATTGGGCTTTTGCCTATGATTTAACGCGAACAGACACTACAAAACTACTCATGCTATATGCAGCATTATTTGCGGTTTTTTATAAACTTATTCAGCTTACTAAACATAATATCCAATACCTAACGTGGATAGCCTTTGGATTTAGAGCCGTTTTTATTTTAGCCATACCGAATTTATCACAGGATTTTTACCGATTTATTTGGGATGGACGCATGATTTTAGAAGGTTTTAATCCGTATTTATATACACCGGAATCGTTTATTTCTATGAGCATATTTCCCGTAGCTCAAGCGCAGGAACTTTATAATGGCATGGGTTTATTGAACGCCAGCCACTTTACCAATTACCCGCCTCTCAATCAACTGTGTTTTGTTATAGCTGGTTTATTAAGTGGTAAAAACATTTTGGGTTCGGTTGTTGTTTTACGACTGATTATTATTGCTGCTGATTTTGGAATTCTCTACTTCGGGAGAAAATTACTAATTCGATTTAAGCTTCCAGAACATTTAATATTCTGGTATATTTTAAATCCATTTATTATTATTGAATTGATAGGAAATCTTCATTTTGAAGGTGTCATGTTATTCTTCTTAATTTGGAGCTTGTATTTGTTAGAAAAAAGTAAATGGCAATGGGCAGCTGTAGTTTTTGCCTGTTCTGTTTCGGTTAAATTAATACCATTGTTATTCCTGCCATTATTTTTTAGATGGTTTAAAAAAGAAAATACGCCAGAAACAAAAGAATCAGACAAAGTAGATATTAAGAAACTGTTCTCTTTTTATGGCATTGTTGGGTTAACAACGGCCTGTTTGTTTTTACCGTTTTATTCAACCGAGTTCCTGACTAATTACACGCATACCGTTGCTTTATGGTTTCAGAATTTTGAGTTTAACGCCAGTGTTTATTACATTTTAAGGGCAATTGGATATTGGATTTCCGGTTATAATCAGATAGCTATTATTGGAAAACTAACGGCTCTTTTTATATTTTTATTTATTATTGGCATGGCTATTTATAAAAAACCAAAGAACACAACACAACTTATAGCAGCGATGCTTATCGCTTTAAGCATGTATTACTTTACGGCTACAACGGTTCATCCTTGGTATGTAGCTACATTAGTTTTGCTTGCCGTATTTACAGATTACAAGTTTCCTATAGTCTGGAGTTTTATGATTATTTTCAGCTATTTAGCCTATTCCAATTCCAGCAATTCTGAAAACCTCTGGATCATAGCATTTGAATATGTAGTGGTTTTTAGTGTATTTTTGCACGACATTTTTAAACCAAAACCGCTTGACACTGAATTTTCCAAAACTTTTTAGACGATTTCTTCGCATAATTGCCGTATTGTTTGGCTTGTACATTTTGTCTTTGATTTTTGTTTATTTCAAGCAGGAAAGTTTCTTTTTTAATCCGAAGCATTTAGAAAAAAATTACACCTTTACCTTTAAAGAATCTTTTGAAGAACTGAATATTCCTGTTACAGAAACCGTTTCGTTAAACGCATTATTGTTTAAAACTGAACAAACAAAAAAAGGTGTTATCATCTATTTTCACGGCAATGCGGGTGCTATTCATGATTGGGGAAAACGCGCACCTTTATACCTAAATAATGGGTATGATATTTTATTTTTTGATTATCGTGGTTATGGCAAAAGCGATGGTGAGTATTCAGAAGCAAAGGAATTATTTAATGATGGCCAAGCCATTTATAACTATGTGAAAAAAGATTATTCAGAAAATCAAATTGTTCTTTTGGGTTATTCTTTGGGTTCTGGTATTGCCGCTTATGTGGCTTCAAAAAACAATCCGAAACAACTTATATTAAACGCTCCCTATTATTCGTGGAAAACGCTTATTTCCGAAGAAATTGCGCCTCCAATCCCCACCTTTTTAATAAAATATGACATTCCAACATATCACTTTATTGGCGCGGTAAAAGCTCCGATTACCATATTTTATGGCACGCGAGATTTTCTGATTCATCCGGAAACGAACGCTAAAAAATTACAAAAAATCAATCCAGGAAACATCACATTATTTCCAATTACGGATGGTGGTCATAATGGTTTGCACATTACCAAGCAGTATTATGATGAATTAAAACAAGTGCTTTAATTTATTTTTTTAGTATTTGAGATTTATCACTCAATCCTTTCACTGAAATTTCTGGACTACCAAAAATATGAAGAATACTTTTTCCTCTTGCGTAAATACTTAAATGTTTACTTACATACAAATACACTTCAGACGAATTTGAGATATTAAGTTCGGCTTCTGTAACTTTTAAATCTTTACCCTTTAAATCTGCAGATCCTGAAGCCATAAGATTAAGGTTTTCTACATTTCCTTCAAGCTTGGCATAGGCGCTTTTATTAATTGTTAGTTCCATATTATCTATGGAAATGATGCCCTCTAGCCGAGCCTTATCATTGAGTATCGCCTTCGCATTAGTACTTTTAATTTGGAGCTCTCCTCTTGATGAATCATCCATTTGAACAAAAAAATCAGTGGTATTTATATCTAGGTCAAAAGTCGCATTTTCCATACAGTTTAAGGTGAAGTCTAATAACTCAAATTTATTTTGACCTTCTACTTGTGCGTTCTGATTTATATGAATACGCTCCAAATCTTGAAACGTGACGTATATTTCCATCTTTTTGCTTGACACTATTTTATGAGTCGTATAAATTTTTAAAACACCATCAATAACATCTAATTTAATGATATCTACTAGGTTTGCGTCTGTTTTAACATGATAACCATTAGAGCTGGTTTGCATAATAAATACTTCCAGACCATCGGTTACTTCAATTTGCGAAAACGGGTCTAGATTTTTATATATGTCTACAACATTTTTATCCCCTTTTATTTTTTGTTTTTTTTGGGCACTTGTTGTCATGGCTACCATACAGGCAACCATTAATATTAGTATTTTCATTTTATTTTTTAGTATAATTTAGGGTTAGGGAAAACGATTGGGTAATTTATGAAACGCAACGCCATTTGCTGAATAACACACTTTTATTTAAAAAAAGCAATTGGATTAACCAATTGCTTTTTATTTTAAATGCTATTTATAGTTCTGAATTTTAAAGTATTAATTAACGAAATTATAGTGGTTTTAAATTTTCTACTCTATAAATCACTAAATCGTCATCATAAGGGTCAGGTGCTTCAACAAAAACTATTTTAAATTCTTGATCAATATAATTCTCATCATTCTTTAAATCGAATTGTTTTAATACACGTGGATGAACTTCTTCAAAAGCTAGCTCTTCTCCGTTATCAAACCAGAAGATAAAATAACCATTCTCATAAGATTTAAAAACCGCAGTTCTCATGTTATAACAAATTAATCAATATCGTCTTCAACGTCTTCATCTGCTATTTCAATATCTGGATCTTGAACTGCTTCAGGATCTGCACCATCAAAATCTTCGTAATCATCTTCATCGTAGTTTTCCATAGTTACAGCTAGTTTGGTACTAACTTTTACTAAATACTTGGTATCACTAGTTGTTACTTCAACAGCTTCTATGATTTCGTTTTTTGCATTTCTGAAGGAAACAATTTGATCTTCATCATAACCATCAGGATATTTTTCAACGAGCAAAGCTAAAATTTCTGGTGTAAGCTTTTTAAAGTCTACAATTACGCGTTTTAAATTATCATTTCTATTTTTCATTACTTGGGCAAATATTTATACTTTTAAAAAAAATAAAGTTACTATTTATTGTGATTAATTCTGACAACATCATAAAAATCTTTTCGTCTGTCTTTCAAATTTTTAACAGCTCCATGCGAATGAAGTTCGCGAAGCAGGCTCAAATCAACGTCAGCTACAAGAATCATTTCGGTATTTGGTGTTGCTTCAGCCTTGATTCCGTTACTTGGAAATGAAAAATCGCAAGGTGTAAACACAGCCGATTGCGCATACTGAATATCCATATTATTCACGTTCGGTAAATTACCGACACTCCCTGAAATTGCAACATAACATTCGTTTTCAATAGCTCTTGCTTGCGAACATAAACGGACGCGAGAGTACCCATTTTGTGTATCCGTTAAAAACGGCACGAATAAAATATCCATACCTTCGTCTGCCAATAAACGTGATAATTCTGGAAATTCCGAATCATAGCATATTAAAATACCAATTTTTCCTGAATCTGTTTCAAAAGTCTGCAATTTATTTCCACGCTGCATTCCCCAGACTTTAGCTTCATCTGGTGTTACATGAATTTTCTCGTATCGTTCTGCACTTCCATCACGACGACATAAATATCCGACATTATATAATTTATCATCTACCAATTCGGGCATACTACCAGAAATAATATTGATATTATACGAAATAGATAATTGTTTCAACTTATTTACAATAACCTCTGTGTACTTTGCCAATTCCCTAATAGCATCTGGCTCATGCATATGGTTAAACTTCGCCATTAGTGGTGCGTTAAAAAACTCTGGGAAAACCGCAAAGTCTGAACGATACGCAGACACACTATCTACAAAGTACTCCACTTGTTGCATCAGTTCGTCTAAACCAGTATAGGTCCGCATTTGCCATTGAATAAGGCCTAAACGCACAATAGTTTTAACGGTACTCGCTTTTTTATTCGGTTTGGTATAGTAAATATTATCCCATTCCATTAAAACAGCATATTCATTGGAGGCTGTATCACCTTCCAAATACCCTTTTAAAATACGAACGGGATGAAAATCATTAGAAATTTGAAAATTTAAAACCGGGTCATGAATTTCCTTACGTTTTACTTTTTCAAAATATTCTTTAGGAGTTAAATCCTTATGGTGCTGGTAATTTGGCATACGACCACCAAAAACAATTCCTTTTAAATTCAAGTTTTCGCACACTTCTTTACGGTAATCATAAAGTCGTCTGCCTAAACGCAATCCACGGTATTTTGGTTTTATAAACACGTCTATTCCGTATAAAACATCACCCTTTTTATCATGGTTTTTAAAAGATTCTCCCGCTATAATATCTTCGTAGGTATGCTCATCATCAATAGAATCATAATCCACAATAATGGATAAGGCGCAACCAGCAATGTCTCCATCAATTTTTATTACGACTTGACCTTCCGGAAATTTTCTAGTTAAATCTTGTATGTGATGTTTTTTCCAATACGAATTTAAAACGCCTCCATAAGCCTCCAAGGTTGCCGATTTTAATTCCTCATAATCGTCAACTGTAAGGTACTTTAATTCAATATTTTCAATTTTCTGCGTTTTCATATTTACATCCCAAGCAGGTAAGCAAAAACTAATGGTGCAACAATAGTTGCATCACTTTCAATTATAAATTTCGGTGTATTAATATCTAATTTTCCCCAAGTAATTTTCTCGTTAGGAACAGCTCCTGAATACGATCCGTAACTAGTTGTAGAATCACTAATCTGACAGAAATAACTCCAAAATGGTGTTTCTGGACGTTCCATATCTTGATACAACATTGGTACCACACAGATTGGGAAATCACCCGCAATACCACCTCCAATTTGGAAGAAACCGATACCGTTTTCAGAGTTATCGGTATACCAATCCGCTAAAAAAGTCATGTATTCAATACCAGATTTCATAGTGCTGGCTTTCAATTCACCTTTTAATACGTAGCTTGCAAAAATATTACCCATAGTACTATCTTCCCATCCTGGGCAGATAATAGGTAGGTTTTTTTCGGCTGCTGCATACATCCAAGAATCTTTAATATCAATTTCATAATGCTCTTCTAAAACACCTGAAAGTAATAATTTGTACATATATTCATGCGGTAAATAACGCTCACCTTTGGCTTCTGCATCTTTCCAAATTTTTACAATATGCTTTTGGATTCTTCTAAATGCTTCCTCTTCAGGAATACAGGTATCCGTAACACGGTTTAGACCTTTTTCTAACAAATCCCATTCATCTTGAGGTGTTAAATCTCGGTAATTAGGCACACGTTTGTAATGAGAGTGCGCTACTAAATTCATAATATCTTCCTCCAAGTTTGCACCTGTACAAGAAATAATTTGAACTTTATCTTGACGAATCATTTCGGCAAATATTTTACCTAATTCGGCCGTACTCATAGCTCCAGCTAATGACACCAACATTTTAGCGCCATTATATAGTTGATCCTCATACCCTTTTGCGGCATCTACTAAAGCAGCTGCGTTAAAATGTAAGTAGTACTTTTCTATAAATTTTGATATTTCTCCTTTAGTTGTCATCGTCTTCATTAAATTTAGAAAATTTAGTTGTATTTTCTTTTGATTCATTAAAATTGTTATCGAAACTGTCGCCAACAGCATCATCTAGAAACTTGTAAGTCAGCATTTTGTAATAGAGTTTCGCAGCTAAAAAATCGGAAGAACGCTCGTTTTCATTTGGGCATAATTCCACAATATCAAAACCTACCACATTTTTTTCCGCAAAAACTTGACGTAAAAATTCAAGTGTTTCATACCATAGTAAACCGCCTGGTTCTGGTGTTCCTGTGCTTGGCATGATAGACGGATCAAAAGCGTCTAAATCTATTGTAATAAATACATTTTCCGTCATCTGATCGATTGCTGAATCCATCCAAGTATCATCCACAGCCATATCATGAGCAAAATATGTTTTGTCAAAATCCATTACGGTAGTTTCAATAACATCCATACTTCGGATACCAACTTGAATTAAATTTGCTGTTTGACTTGCTTCATAAAGCGCACACGCGTGATTGCATTTACTACCATGGTATTCTTTACGTAAATCGGCATGTGCATCTAATTGCAGTACGGTAAGGTTATCAAAGCACTCATTAAATGCTCTAATGGTACCAATAGAAATTGAATGCTCACCACCAAAAGCAGTAACAAATTTGTTGCGTTTAATATACTTTTTTGTTGCTTCATGAACCGCATCAACCATTTTTTCTGGTGATGAATTTTCAGTAATAGGCTTCGCTAAATATACACCTTGTTTGTATACCTCTGTTCCTGTTTCAATATCATAAAGCTCCATGTTTTCTGACGCATTTAAAAATGCTTCTGGACCTTTATCCGCGCCTTTTTGCCATGTACTTGTGCCATCATAAGGTACAGATATTAATACGATTTTTGAGCTATCTAATTTGGAATATTGCTCCTCTATTCCTGCATACGTTTTATTGTCCATTGTAACCTAAAATTTTAAGTAAGTCTTCACTTTTTTGTTGTTCCGCAAATAATTTTGTGGTGATGTTTCCATCAGCATCTTTATTAATTAATACATGTTTTGGTGATGGTATTAAGCAATGCTGCAATCCACCAAATCCACCAATGGTTTCCTGATAAGCTCCTGTATTGAAAAAGCCAATATACAACGGTTTATCCTTATTATATTTTGGTAAATAAATAGCATTCATGTGTTGTTCACTGTTATAGTAATCATCACTATCGCAGGTTAAACCTCCCAATAGTACACGTTCATAACTCTCGTACCAACGGTTAATTGGCAACATAATAAACCGCTTATTAATTGCCCAAGTATCTGGTAAGGTCGTGATAAATGATGAATTAATCATATTCCATTTTTCACGATCATTTTGTTGTTTTTGATAAAGGACTTCATAAATAGCACCGCCACTTTCGCCAACTGTAAAACTTCCAAACTCTGTAAAAATATTTGGAACGGCTACATCTTCATTCTCGCATGCTAAATTTATTTGATTGATAATTTCATCAATCATATACTCGTAGTCAAATTCAAATGCTAATGAATTTTTTATTGGAAATCCACCACCAATATTCAGACTATCTAAGGTTGGACAAATCTTTTTTAAGCTGGTGTAAACCTTTAAACACTTTGCCAATTCATTCCAGTAATAGGCGTTATCGCGAATTCCAGTATTAATAAAAAAGTGTAACATTTTAAGTTTAACTTTCTTATTATCTTGAATTTGGTTTTTATAAAATGGCACGATGTTTTTATATCCAATCCCTAAACGAGACGTATAAAACTCGAATTTTGGTTCTTCTTCAGAAGCAATACGAATACCAATATTGTATTTTCCTTTTATTTCTTCGGAAAGTAAATCTATTTCTTCATAGTTATCAATAATTGGAATACAGTTTTTCTGTCCACTATTGATTAGTCTAGCAATATTAGTTACATATTGCGAACGTTTAAAACCATTACAGATTACATAGGTTTTATCTGTAATTTTACCTTCCACTTTTAAATTTTCAACAATGTCTATGTCGAAAGCAGATGATGTTTCAATATGAATGTCGTTTGTTAACGCTTCATCTAAGACGTGTTTAAAGTGGGAACTTTTTGTACAATAGCAATAATTATACTTGCCTTTATATTTATTATTTTTTATGGCTTTTGCAAACCAACCTTTTGCGCGCTGAATATTATTTGATATTTGCGGTAAATAGGTAAATTTTAAGGGAGTTCCATAATCCTCAACCAGTTGCATAAGGTCTACATCATGGAATTCTAGTGTTTTATCTTCCAGTTTAAATTCTTCTTGTGGAAAATCAAAGGTTTGATTGATTAGATCAATATATTTTGTATTCATTAATTTTGATGTTTAAAATTTAAAGGTACGAACTGATATTATTTTCAGCGATAATATAACATTAAATTATAAAATAATCAAACTTGAATTTGAGGATGAGTCGTAGGAATAAAGCCAAATAAATGTTGGCTTGATAATATGTATGAAACGGAAGTTAGCTCTAAAATTCGGTTACTTAATCTGTAAGCGGCTTTTGAAAATGACTTCCTGAAAGTCAAAAGCCCGAAAATAAAAACAGTTTTCAATTTGTTCAGCTAAATGCGGTGCAAATGAAATATATTTTTTTGAATTTCGAGCTTTTTTTTTATCTTTTTTTAATTGCATTAAAATGCTGTTTTACAGCATCCTAAGCGTGTTGATTTCTTGAATTGTAAGATGTTTCCAATGACCTCTTGGAATATCTTTCTTGGTAAGATGCGCAATAGCCACACAATCAATCTTAATGATATCGTAATTTAGGTGTTCAAAAATAGTTCGGATAATTGTGTTTCCTGTATTTTTAATTTTTAAACCAATCAGATTCTTGCTCTGACCTTCAATATAACTAATCTCTTCTACAGGTGTTAACTTGCCATCAATTTTTATACCTTCTTGAATACTTTTTAAATCTTCGAATTTCAGATTCTTATCTAATTCCACCTGGAATAAACGCGGTACACCATGTTTAGAATTTGTGAATTTTTTCACAATCTCCTCATCATTGGTAAACAATAATAAACCCGTGGAATTTCTTCCTAAGCGTCCAATAGGCTTTATACGAGAATCCGTAGCGTTTGCCACTAAATCCATAACTGTTCTCCCTTTACCTTCACTCGTTGTGGTAGCAAAACCTTTTGGCTTATTTAATAAAACGTAAGCTTTTTTTTCTGGATTTATACGTCTGCCATCATAACGAACATCATCTTCCAATTTCACTTTATAACCCATTTCAATAACAGGTTTTCCATTAACGGTTACCAATCCAATAGCAATATGCTCATCGGCTTCACGACGGGAACAAATTCCTGAATTAGCAATGTATTTATTTAATCGGATTTCTCCTGAATCCTTCTTTTTGTTAGGTGTTGCCTTTGGCTTTATTGGCGCGTTTCCTCGTGCAAAACTTTTACTTTTTTCGTTGTTAGAACCACGTCCCGAAACTTTATCTTTTCCGTCTTGCTGTCCTCTTCCTGCGGATTTTCCTTTTCCGCTACTTCCTTGCTGTCTGCTCATGATTACTAAATTTTAGGCAAAGGTAATACAATAGTTGACATTTTAATGAATTAACCTACAGATTCAATTGGCTAAACATTGAATATATAGTCTCTTAAAATATTCTAGATAGGACCAAATCCACATTAATTAGAAGAATACTAAATACACCAGCAACAATAATAAACTTCAAAATATTATGAAGTATGAGATAGTGTGTTTTTGTTTTAGAAAGCCAAAGCAACAAAAGAAACACCACGAGCAACAAAATACAGGTATAGAAAAACAGGTACATATGGCCAATTTCAAATTTATACAGCACCAAATAGCTAGGAATAAGGGTTAGTAATGTTAATACTGTCAGCATAATTTTAGATGCTTTTTCGCCGTAAACAACGGGAATTGTATGGTAATTTTGAACCAAATCTCCTTTTATGTTTTCTAAATCTTTTGTCAATTCGCGCATAGAGATAATTAAAAACAAAAATGTAGCGTGTACAAAAATGACCGTTTCAAAATTCCGATAATAAATGAAAATGGCAAAAAATGGTGTAATAGTTAAAATGGCAGATGTTAGATTGCCAATAAAAGGTAATTTTTTAAGTTTATGCGAATACAACCAGATTCCAAAAATATAAAGCGAAAAGAAAATGACCGCTCTAAAGGACACATAGCTGGCCATGATGACGGCAATAAAATTTAATAAAAAGTAAAAGGAAAGCTTGGTATTTTGGCTTACTAATCTGTCAAGTTGAGACTTAATAGGTCTGTTTATTAAATCTTTTTCAGAATCGTAAAAACTATTGATAATATATCCACCGGCAATAGTTGCTGACGATGCTAGCACGAGCATAAATAAATTTAAGTCGAAAACAACTTCACGAAGCGGTAAATCATGAGCTAAAATATAAACAGCGGTTAAATATTGCGCAATGATTATAATGAGAATATTATACCCACGAATAACCGAAAACAGACTAAAAAATTTTAGTAAAATGTGTTTTTGCCTGCGAGAAAACATGTTTGAAAAATTTAGAAGTTGTAAACGACTTCTAATTTATAATCCGAAAGTGATTTTTTGGCTTGATCAATATCTTCAGTAAAACCTAAAATATAACCGCCTCCACCGGAGCCACAAAGTTTTAAGTAATACTCATTGGTTTCAATGCCTTTTTGCCACAGCTCATGAAATTGCAATGGAATCATTGGTTTAAAATGATTCAACACAACTTTTGATAATTGCTTGGTGTTTTTGAAAAGTGATTTTACATCTCCCTTCAAAAAATCGTCTACGCAAGCATCGGTATGTTTTATGAATTGATTTTTAAGCATATTACGGAAACCTTCCTGCTTCATATTCTCCATAAAAATACGTACCATGGGAGCCGTTTCGCCAACCACACCACTATCTAATAAAAAAACGGCACCTTTACCATCAGCCGTTTGCGACGGAATTCCAGTAGCTTCAATATTATCTTTAGAGTTGATAAGGATTGGAATACTTAAATAACTATTTAACGGATCGAGACCCGAAGACTTACCATGGAAAAACGATTCCATTTCAGAAAAAATAGTTTTTAATTGAATGAGTTTTTCACGTGTTAAATTTTCTAAAACCGTGATTTTATTTTGTGCATACTGATCATAAAGTGCAGCTACTAAAGCACCACTGCTACCAACGCCGTACCCTTGCGGAATGGACGAATCAAAATACATGCCTGCTTCCACATCTGCTTTTAAAGTTGCTATATCAAAAGTGACTAATTCTGGATTAATTTGCTCTAAATAATCAGCAAAACGTTTTAAACTTAAATTAGATTTAATAGAGGATTCTGTGGGGTTTTCGGCCACCTTTAAAGCACCATTATAAAAATTATATGGTATAGATAAACCTTTGGAATCTTTAATGATTCCATACTCTCCGAAGAGCAATATTTTTGAGTAAAAAAGGGGTCCTTTCATAAATTAGTATTCAGTTATCAGCATTCAGTATACAGAAACCGTATAACAAAGATACGTAATAAAATTATATTTGAGTAGCACCAAAACCAATTTGGTCTGAAATAAAATGCTGGTTTTGGCAATATGTAACAAGCTCGTTCTTAATAAATTCTAGAATTGGAACAGCATCGCGTTTAGGGTATAACACATGTACATTTGCTCCAGCATCTAATGTAAAACTAATTGGTAAACCCGTTTTTTCACGGAAATCCCAGATGGCATTTATTACTTTTAAGGTATTAGGCTTCATTAAAATAAAGTACGGCATACTTGTCATCATCATTGCATGAAGCGTTAATGCCTCACTCTCAACCAAACCAATGAATGCGTCCAAATCGCCTGATTCCAAAATGATTTTCATTTTTTCTAGATTATCATGTGCTTGCTGAAAGCGATTTTGCGCATACGGATGATCATACATTAAATTGTGGCCAACCGTACTACTTACCTGCTTTTCGCCTTTGTCAACGAGTAAAATAGTGTCTT
Source organism: Bizionia sp. M204 (assembly GCF_023205095.1). Taxonomy (GTDB): domain Bacteria; phylum Bacteroidota; class Bacteroidia; order Flavobacteriales; family Flavobacteriaceae; genus Algorimicrobium; species Algorimicrobium hallyeonense. The sequence goes on from NZ_CP046242.1 coordinate 2,340,185, forward strand.
GATACTCTTTAAATATATCGTGAACTGGATACGGGTATTTTGTTCCAAATAAATTGCTACTTCCTTCCACGACGTTCGTTTCTCCCCAAACAATTACATCGCCTTCAATACTTCGGCAAGCGGAACCTGATCCTAAACGTGCCAAAAATGATGCTTTTTGGTTAAAGTATTTTTCATCATAAGAACTCTCATCTACGTTCAAGGTGACATCTTTTTCAATAATTTGTTTTTCAACACTCATTAAACACAAGGCCAAAGCACTCATACCAGATGCAGACGAAGCAATTCCCGAACTGTGTGGAAAAGTGTTTTTGGTTTCAATAATAAAATGATAATCTTTTAAAAATGGCAAATACTGCTCCACGCGTTCAAAAAAGGTTTGAATTTTTGGCTTAAAATCTTCTTTTTTGTTACCCTCTAAAAATACATCAAATGAAAAAGTATCATTGGTATCTTTCGCTTTAAACGAAAGCGTGGTAATAGTTTTGCAATTACTTAATGTAAAACTGATAGAAGGGTTTTCAGGAATTTGATTTTTACGTTTTCCCCAATATTTAATTAAAGCAATATTACTAGGTGATTCCCAAGCAACTTGACCGTTTGGACGTGTTTCTGAAAAATTTTCCGGAATGAAATGTTGTTCTGTCATCGACTCATTTTATGCTGACAAAGATAATAACTTTAGCATTGTGTTATAGTTTCTAGCGGTTGCAAATGTATTTAATTTTTGTTCGAAGAAACTTACATTGAATTTCGCCTGCCCAAAGCCTTTTTCGCAAAAAAAATAAATGCAGTCGTTTATAATTTCGTATTCTTCACCTTCATAGACTTTTTCTGAAGCTTCACGTACTAAATCAGCATCTGGTGTTTTATGAAGCATGATAAAATAACTGGCTTTCTTTTTTTCTTCGGAAAAGGGACTCGAATTAAAAATACGTTCTAAATCATGACGTGTTTTCACTAAAACTGATACCTCAAATCCAAATTGTTTTAAAATAGCCGCAGTAATATCCGGTTCTATTTCTGCTATATCGTTGGCTGCCGATTCTAAAATAACATTCCCACTTTGAATATAGGTTTTAACGTTTTTATACCCAGATTTAGTTAATAAATCCCGTAAATCAGCCATCGGGATTTTTTTATGTCCACCAACGTTAATCCCTTTTAAAAGCAAGACAAAAGTTGTCATTTAATAGTCTTGTTTTAGATTTAAAAATCTATAAACTAAAATACCATCTGGTTTTTGCACATAATGAATGGAATAATTGAATTTCTGTAAAGACACCGCACGAACGTGCTTATAACGAATTTGAAAAGCATAGGGAAATTCTAATATTAAATCCATTTGTCTATTTACATCTGACCAAAACTCATTTTCGCAACCATTGAATTCCATAAAACATTTTGCTTTATGAAATTCTAGCCTTGCTTCTTCAGTAAACTCAACAGTTTTAACGTCCATATTCTTTCTTTATCTCTTCCCAAGAATAGGTTTTAAGTGTTCCTTTTTCGTGACGTTCAATCATATCATCCATCATTTTTTTATATTCTCCTGATGGTTCGCTATAACGTAAAGCCGTATCTTCTATCATATATTCCAGATAATTTTTCAAGGAACGCTTTTCAAGTTTTGCCTGCTTTTCAAGAATAGCAATGGCTTTATCGTCTAGTTCAATTAATTTTTTTGTCTTTCCCATGATATATAGATTCTATATACTAAATATATAAAAAATATATCGAATCTATATAGATTTCGCTACAATAAAAGCGCCAGTCCAGGCATTCTGGAAATTAAAACCACCAGTGACCGCATCAATATTAAGAACTTCCCCTGCAAAATAGAGGTTTTTATGAAGGCGACTTTCAAAAGTTTTGAAGTTAATTTCTTTTAAATTAATCCCTCCAGCTGTTACAAATTCATCTTTAAACGTACTTTTTCCTGTAACCTGAAAAATAGCGCTGGTCAATTGATTACTCAAATCTTCCAATTGTTGCTTGTTTAATTCTGCCCAACGATCAGCTTCCGAAATTCCTGCAGCCAAAACCAGTTTTCGCCATAAGCGTTTTGGCAAATCCAATTGTGCGGCTTTATAAACGGTTTTTTTAGCAAACTGTTGTTTGAGTTCTTTTAAATGATTCAAACAATCATCAAAAGATTGCTTGATAAAATTAATCTCAATTTTAAAATTATAATTGCGTTTCGCTAATTCCAAAGCACCAAAAGCAGATAATTTTAAGATAGCTGGCGCACTCATTCCAACATGGGTAATTAGCAAAGGCCCTTCGGAATGTAAATCTGTTCCAACAACAGAAACACCTACGTCTAGCGCTACAACGCCTGGAATATCCCGGATTCGTTCATCTTGAATATCAAAGGTAAATAAAGATGGAACGGGCTGCACAACAGTATGTCCTAATCCTTCCACTAACTTCCAAAACTTGACAGAACTACCTGTTGCTATAAGTAGTTTATCTGCTTGATAGGTTTCATCTTTTGTTGAAACGATGAAACCTTTAGAATTATTTTGAACGGCAATTGCCGTAACATTCTGACTATACTGCACGTTAATTTTTAGTTTCTGGACTTCATTTAGGAAACAATCAATAATAGTTTGAGATGAGTTTGAAACGGGAAACATGCGACCATCGTCTTCAATTTTCAATTCCACGCCTCGTTTCTCAAACCAGGCAATCGTATCACCTGTCATGAATTGGTGGAAGGGTCCTAATAATTCTTTTTCACCTCGTGGGTAGTTCTGTGTTAATTCTGCCGGAATAAATTCGGCATGGGTAACATTGCAACGGCCTCCTCCAGAAATTTTCACCTTTTGTAAACCTTCTTTAGCTTTCTCCAAAATGGTGATAGATAGTTCTGGGTTCAATTCCGCCATATTAATGGCTGCAAAAAACCCCGCAGCTCCACCTCCAATAATAAGTACATCTTGTTGTTTCATATTTTATCTGGCACATCTGAAATAATACCATTAACACCATAATCTTTCATACGTAGATTAGTATCGGCATCATTTACCGTCCAGGTGTTAACTTCAAAACCTCTATTTTGAGCCAGCTTCACATTATCTTTTGTTAATAAAGCATAATTAGGATGAATAATTTTAGCCTTAATAGTTTCAGCAAATTCTATTGCTTCGGTAACACTGGCTTTTGTTAAAACGGCTAGTGGTATATTTTTATTGGTTTGAAATACGGCTTCTAATTCAGCATGCTGAAAACTAGACACAATAAAATCAGCATATTTCCAACCATAATTCCGAACATAATTATCAACCATTTCACAGGTTTTAATGGCTGTGTTTTTTCCTTTTAATTCAATATTTAAAATGCATTTTTTATCAATTAAATTTAATACATCTTCTAAAGTCGGAACTTGAAATCCACCGTTGACTGTTAGGTTTTTTAAGGCTTCTAGAGTTTGTTTGCCAACTTCACCAGTTCCATTTGTCATTCTATCTAATGTGAAATCATGAAAAACAACTAATTCACCAGAAGCGCACAGATGCACATCTATTTCAATGCCATCCACATTAAAACCCAGTGCTTTTTCAATGGATTCTATAGTGTTTTCCGCTAGATAACCTTTAGCGCCTCGATGACCAAAAACACGGGTTGAAGCATTCTGCATATTCAAAATTTTTAGTGTCAGTTTATGTTTGTAAATTTATGGTAAAATAAACAGGATTTGAAAATTAAAACCACGCTTACACTATTTGCATCCATATTTATAGCTTGCCAAAACGGAAATCCGAAAGTCATTGCTAATTTACCTAGCAGTTTACCAGAGATTTCTGCCATTGAAAAAACGACGAATTCCGATTTGTTTTGGGTAATCCAAGATGCTGGAAATAACAACCATATATATGGATTAGATGAAAAAGGCAGCATTAAAGCGGATATTATTGTTGAAAATGCAAATAATCGGGATTGGGAAGATTTGACTTCCGATAAAAAAGGCAACCTTTATATTGGCGATTTTGGAAACAATAATAAAGACAAAACCACTTTTTCCATTTTAAAAATAACGAATCCACAAGCTAATATAAAAAGTACCAAAGCAGAATTTATTCGGTTTAGTTTGCCAAAGGATGTAAAACCCAAAGATTTTGAAGCTTTTTTTCTACACAACGATTATTTTTATGTGTTTAGTAAAGAATCGAAAAAATTTAGAACCTTAAAAATCCCCAATCGTATTGGGAATCATGAAGCCGAACTGATTTCTGAATTTAATTTGAAAGGCAAAAACAATAAAATTACCTCTGCCGCTATGAGCCAAGATAGCAAACGTATGTATTTACTAAATCATGATAAAGTATGGGAGATTTCAGATTTTGAAAATGACCATTTTTTTGAAGGAAAAGTAATAAGCATCCCATTTGATCATAACACTCAAAAAGAAGGCGTTTTTGAAATTAATAACACACTTTATATTACCGATGAGTTCAAGAAAAATGAGGGTGGAAACCTATATGAGTTAACTTTAGATTAAGATTTCTTAATTGGACGCATTAAACCTTCTTGTGCAACAGAGGCTACTAAAACGCCATCACGCGTAAAGATATTTCCTTTAGCAAAACCTCTAGCGTTTCCTGTGCTTGGTGTTTCTAGCGAAAATAATAACCAATCATTCAAATCAAATTCACGGAAAAACCACATGGAATGATCTAAACTGGCGGTTAATAAGTTTCCCCAATGCGCTTTACTGGCATGTGGTTGTAGTGCCACAGACAAAATATTATAATCTGAAATATACGTCAGAATTTGTTGCTTAATTGCTAATTCCATATCGCCTACATCTCCTTTTAACTTAAACCATACATCGGCAAATGCCGGCAAATCTTTTCTATCTAAAGGGTTCGGGAGATAGGTTGGTTTGAACTCAACAGGACGCGGGATTTCTAAAAACGCTTTGGTTTTAGAGGGCAACATGCTCCCATATTCATTTAAAATATCGGTCCAACTCATCAGTTCTTCCGGTTGCTTCATATCCGGTTTCATTTCTATTTGATGCGAATATCCTTCTTCTGTTTTATGAAATGAAGCGGATAAAATAAAAATAGTTTGATTATTCTGACTAGCCGTTACACGACGTACTGAAAAACTGCCTCCATCACGCATAATACTCACATCATAATGAATAGGGTAATCCAAATGGCCAGCTTCTAAAAAATAGGCATGTAGAGAGTGTAAAACACGATTATTATGAATAGTTCTATAAGCAGCATTCAGTGCTTGAGCCAAAACTTGGCCTCCAAAAACATTGGGACTTCCTACGGACTCGCTTACGCCTTCAAACTGATTTTCTTCAAGGTGTTTTAATTCAAGGATTTCTAATAAGCTATCTACAGAATTCATAATTATATTTTTTTACAAGGTATTATTTATAGACGCTTTTATAAAAATAAAGCCAAACAAATTTTATAAAACTCTTAAAAATTTAATCCCAATGCGAAAGCAAACCGTAAGCCATCATCACTGTTAAACAAGGACACATTCCCTGTAAATACTTCAGCGGCCATTATTAATAAACCACCACCATAGGAGTTATGCCATTTTTTTGAAGGATCATCTTTAAGCCAAACACGACCATAATCCACACCAGAATAAACACCTAGGTTAATTGGTAAAATTCCTGTTTTTATTTTGCTAAACATATACCGCAAATCGGTTAATTGGTAGTAAGAGTTTTTTCCTGTAAACCGCTGATTTCTATAACCACGAAGTCCATCACTAGCACCAATTGAAGCCGCTTGATAAAATTCATAATTATCTCCCAATGTTATATGACCTTTTAATTTAGTTGCTAAAACCAGCTTTCCTGTTGGTTCTAATTTATAATTAAAACTAATGTCTGGAATAATATAACCCATGCTAGTAGATTCATCCAAATTAGTACGAAAACCCAATTTTAAATTCGTTTCAAAACCAATAGATGGATACGCCTTATTATTCCTGTTTTCGAAATGGTAGGACGTAAAAGCACCAATAAAGGAATTACTGTTTTCTATTAAACTTGATAAATAATAATCGTTAATGAATCTCCCCTTAGTTTCCTCCACTTCTATGGTTTCATAGGCCAATCCTAATTTAAAAACACCATCCAAATAGCCTTTATAAATTAAGGAAGGTGCAAAACGCAAGGTTCGTAATTTTACACGATTATAATCTTTATTAAAAATAGCGTCGTTATCAGCATTTGGATTTATGGTTTCATTACCATAGCCAAAGAAATTAACACTGTAATTTGGACTTGTAAAAATAACATCAACTCCTAAATTGAAATCATTAATTATGTTTGCAAATTCACCGCTATATGATAAATCAAAACCATTAGTTGCGAAATAATAAGCTGCTGATAATTTATGTTGCGAGGTAAACGGATTTCGATTAAAGCCGTAAACTGTATAGGTGTCTTTAACGCCTAGTTTAACACCATCATCTGGGTTGTAACCAATAATTGGAATAACCTGATTGGCGTTATATTTTAATTTCAGATAGTTATAGGTGTTGATATCATAGTTATTGGTCAAATGCTTCTTGCCTTTGGTTGTTTTGAAGGTGTTCTCTTTCGACTTATAATCATAAAAATGCGTTTTCTTGCCATTTTCAATATTATAAATATCATTGTTTTGCCCACCAACTAATCGCAATTTAATAAGCTTATTTCCCTCGCCATGAACGTGTAGTACGTCGTCATCATCTAATGCGTAAATCCATATCTCTTTTGTTTCGTTCTTACTATAAGTACGCTTATGGAATATATCAGCTTTTTCACCTTTCTTTATACGATATGCCGTAACAGACGTTTTGCCATTTGGTAAACGCTCAATATCAAAATAATCATCTTTATCGGTACCTTTTATAATTGCAAATTTATTGACATGTGCATAATAGGTGTCTGAAATTTCTTGTAGATTAACACGTCTAGCGCGTAATTTGCTTTTAATATCCTCAATGGTTTCCCCTTGTAATTCTTGAGGTATATTTGTGAAAGCTTCTTCAATAACGGCATCCGTTAATTGGGATGTTATTATATTTACCTGCTCATCCCAAACTGATTTATCGGATTGACTGATTAATGACACATCCAATGGGTATGGTTCCAAATTAAACCATTTTGGACTGCGTAAATTGTCTTCATAACCTTGTAATAATCTTGCAGTAGGAATAATTCTAGATCCAATGCCCAGTAAAAAGCCATCATTCATATTGGAAAAAGCTTGATCGCGATCTCGTGGCACTGGTACATATACTGTTTTGCCATTCTTTTGGGTTGTTGCCCAACGCCATTGATCATGATGTCTATCCCAATCGCCAATGAGCATATCGAAAATACGCGCACGCACGTATGCAGGTTCATCGATAACAATATCTTCATCTGAACGAATTTCTGCTAGCATATCATCCGTACCTATAAGTTCATTAGAAAATGCAAAACTTTTCTGATAGCCATGATCATCACCTGCATGTTCTTCAATCATATATATTTCATCACCAAATGTATCATTATAAGGCTCAATTGCTTTTTGATGTGGCACATAATACAAAACAGGATTAGTATGCATAACCCCAATAGCATCAGACAAAGTCGCGGTTACAAATGGGGCATAGGGATGAGATCCTGTAAAAACGTGAAGTATTAATTCTTCAGCTACCGTATTATCAAATTGCCCCTCAACATATTGATCCTTAAATGCGAATGCTTGTATATAATTTAACGCGTTTTTACGTAAACCACGCATCACAAATTCGCGTCCTGTTGAATCTGCGAGTCTCAAGGAATTTGACTGTGTTCCACCACCTTTCCTAACCGGTTTTAAGCCACCATAAAGGGTATCTAACAGGACCGTTTTTACTTGAATAGCTGTACTAAAATCCTGCGAGTAGCGTTCTCCCCAAAGAAATTTATAAAAATTACTTTTCTCTGTTTCCTCATCCGTGTAAATAGATGCTTGAATGGTTTGAGGTATGTTTGCTGCATAATTGCGTGGTTCTTGTTTTTGAACTGGATACACATCTTTAGAAAACAAAACGGTTTCTGTTCTAGCTTCTATAAACCGAACTTGACTTGAGCCGTCTTTAAACACATCCAAACGGGCATATCCTGGTTCGCTGGACGACAACAAACCGCTACCAACATTTCTGGTAGCCGTAGATTTAGAACCGGACCCACTAATTATTTGTGTTAAATTATCCTGGACTAAATACTGTAAATTATGATCATGACCAGCCACAAAAATAACATGGTCATTTTCCTGTGCTAATGTTATTATGCGCTTTCTAAACTCGTTATAACGCTTATTCTGGATATCTTCAGGACTTACACCTGTAGTTTTTCTCAAAATATTTTTTAGGGTTCCTAAAATTGGAAAGGGCTTCATGTGTTCCATAAAACTATATTGTCCGCCATGTGGTCCATTTGTAAAAACAGGGTGATGCATAGCAACAATGGTCGTTTTACCTCGCGCTTTTTTTATGCGGCTTTCAAACTCATCTAAAAAAGCTTCACGAGTTTTTATATCGCATTTATCATTTATGGTTGGATGTTTATCCCAATTAGCCATATACCATTTGGCATCCACATAAATTAATTCAATATTATCGGTTATTGTTTCGTTTTCAATGGGACAACCATTTTCAGGTTGGAATGAGTTTTTTCCTAAAGCATCATCAATATAATCCTCTTGACGTTCCAAACCTTTTAAACCATCTGAATACCAATCGTGATTTCCTGGTAAAAAAACCGTTTTGCCTTTAAAGTTTTTTACGGCATCTATTTGTACATCCAATTGGTGTTTAGCAAATGCATAACCATCAGCTGATTTTTCTGGTAAACCACTTGGGTAAATATTATCACCTAAAAAAAAGGCAGAACTATTGGCGCTTGCTTTGTTCAATGCAGACTCAAAGGCTTTTAACGCTACTGTTTTGGTACCCATTGGTGAATTTCCGGCATCACCTATTAAATAAAACGTATGTTCAATAGGGTTTTCAGATTCCGCAATGGGAACATAAGGTTCCCGATATTGGGTTTTAAACGTTGCACAACCGTACAAAGTCAATAAAAAAAGACAGCAAAAACCTATTTTGTAAAATGTATTCATAGAACCTCTAATATCTATATTTAAAAAACACGTTAGATTATTTCAGCCTTATTTTTCCCAAAGACTATCCGTAAAGTAATGTTTACAATCTAAAAAATGTTGTTTTGATTTAAATCCTGAAATTGTCGCTAATTTTTCAATTTCCGAAAGACTATATTTTTTGGATAATTCGGTCCAAATCAATTCATTTTGATTGAATTGGATCGTTTTATTAAGCTTTTTAAACAAAACTGTCTGTTCTTTTAAACTAACAATATAACTTTTTACACGACCTGTTTCTGGATTATAATAACAATAAAAATCGAAATCATCAATTTTAAAGTCCGCCTCTAATTCCCGATTCATCCTAATTAATAAGTTTAAATTGAAGCGTTTCGTGACACCCTCTTTATCATCATAAGCATTCTTAATGGTGATTGGATTTTTCTTTAAATCCATACCAATTAAAAGCTTATCACCCGAATTCATAACGTTGTTAAACAGCTTTAATAAATCTATAGCATCGTCCTTTAAGTAATTTCCAATATTACTTCCTAAAAACAGTAATAAATTGGGCGTGTTTCCCTGAAATTTTTCATTTAAAATTTCAAAATAATCACCTACTTGCGGCTGTATTGATAATTCCGGCAAACGTTCATGCAATTTTTCTGAAAGTATATCAATTGCTTCTTGTGAAATATCAATGGGAACATAGTTAAAAGCAATGTGCTCATTAACCAAATATTCTAATAGCTTGAAGGTTTTAAAACCATCACCAGCACCCAGTTCTATAATGTTAAACGGTTTATTAAACGCTACAGCATCAACAATTTGTTTGGCTTGGAGTGATAAAATTTCAAATTCAGAGTCGGTTAAATAGTAATCAGGCATATTCATTATTTCCTGAAAAATGCGACTACCATTCGTGTCATAAAAATATTTAGAAGACAGGTGTTTTTCTTTGGCCGTTAAACCTGCCACCACATCTTTTGCAAACGTTTCATTCATATTATTTTACAAGTCTAATTCCCGAAAATTGCCACCTCATGTCTGGATGGAAAAAATTCCGATACGTGTTTCTACTATGGTTTTTTACGGTTGCTACGGAAGCACCACGAAGTACCATTTGATTAATCATAAATTTACCATTATACTCGCCTAAAGCACCTGGCGCTTTACTAAAGTTTGGATACGGTAAATACGCACTATTGGTCCATTCCCATAATTGCCCGAAATCAATTTTTTGGGATGCTACTTCCCATTCAAATTCTGTCGGTAAGCGCATTTGTTTCCATTCGGCAAAGGCAAATGCTTCATAAAAACTAATATGGGTTACGGGTTTATTTTTATCTACAGGCACAAATCCATTTAAGGTATAATGAAACCAAACATCATCCACTTCATGCCAATATAATGGAGCTGTAATGTTATTTTCTTGAATAAAATCCCACCCTTCGGCATGCCATAAATTAAAATCCTGATATCCGCCGGCTTGTATAAACGCCAAAAACTCGCCATTACTGACCAATTGATTACTAATTTCAAAATCTTGGAGAAACACTTGGTGATTCCCTAGCTCATTATCATAACAAAACCCTTTGCCTTTGTGACCAATATTGTATAGTCCTTCGGAAATTTTAATGAATGCTGAATTTGAAGAAAGCGACTTTAATTCAATTTTATTTTTAATAGTTGGAAACGTGGGCTGATTTCCTAAAATATAGGTAATATCATAATAAAACAACTCTTGATGTTGCTGTTCATGGTTAATACCTAATTCAACAATATCTAATGCTTCTTGTGATGGATTATCATTTAGGAAAGCCAACATTTTCAAATCAACATAATCCCGATATTTATATACATCTTTTACTGAAGGACGCGTCATTAATCCACGGTTAGGACGTAAAACGCGTTTTCCTGCGTTGTTGTAATAACTGTTGAATAGGTATGCGAAATCTTCATCAAAAACCTGATAATTCTCAACAAATTTGCACAAAACAAACTGCTCAAAAAACCATGTTGAATGCGCTAAATGCCATTTTGGTGGTGACACAAAAACATCAGGTTGTACTGAATAGTCTTCAGTTTTTAGCGGTTTACAAATTTCTAAAAATCGGCTACGTGTGTATTGGAATTGCTCTTTTAAAGTCATCTTAAATAAGTTCTGTTTCTATAATTACTTCACTTTGCAAGGTTTTATGCACAGGACATTTTGAGGCAATTTCTTTTAATCGGTTCTTTTGATCTTCATCCAAATTACCTACAAATTTCAAACGTTTTTGCAAGTGATCTATGCGTTTTGGTTTTTCAATATCTAGCATTAAATCATCGCTATGTTTTTTTGAATAGGTAATATAAGCATAAACCTCTAGCAAATCCCATTTCTTTCGTTCGGCATATAATTTTAACGTCATCACTGTACAAGCCGCCAATCCCGCACTTAAATAATCGTATGGTGACGGTCCAAAATCATCTCCTCCTACAGATTCTGGTTCGTCCGCAATAAAACTGTGTCTTTTGGTTTGAATTGACGTTGTAAAATGGTCTTCCTCTAAATTTAAATGGGCAACTAATTGTTCTCCACCTGCATCTAACATGGTGTTTTCTTGAGGCTCAAAATAACGTTGCACCCAATGACCAATCATATTTCCTACATAAACGCTATCCCGCGAATTAGATAGCAAATGATCGGCGCCATCCAAACTAACAAAGCTTTTAGGATGGTGCGCATTATGATATAGTTTTTCGGCATTCTCTATTCCTACTGTTTTATCAAAAGGCGCATGCATGATAAGTATAGCTTTGCGTAATTTTTTTGTGATTTCTGGAAGATTGGTTTTACTAAAATCGTCCACAAACTCTTGGTTAATTTTAAATGGTCGTCCGCCAATATTTACCTCAACATCTCCTTTATCTTTAACCTCGTCCAACCCATGTGAAAACAATCTAGTAACATGACCCACGGTTGCTGGTGCGCCAATGGTTGCAACGGCTTTAATGTTGTCCAATTTTGAGGCAGCTGTAATAACGGCGGCACCACCCAATGAATGCCCAACCAATAAACTAGGTGCTTTATAATTTTCTTCTAAAAAGGTATTTACAGCCAACAAATCCGAAACATTAGCTGAAAAATGACTTTCAGCAAATTCGCCTTCACTTCTTCCTAATCCTGTAAAATCAAAACGCACCACGCCAAAATCATGATTGGTTAACGCCCGACTGATGTTTTTAACAGCGCTTAAGGTACTTGAGCAGGTAAAACAATGTGCAAAAACAGCGTAATTATTAGGTTTCTGATTAGCAGGCAACTCTAAATATGCTTGTAGTTTATGGCCTTTTTCATTCTGAATATTGAGTTTCGTGCTTTTCATCTGCTTATAAATGTTTTAATTTTTCCTGATCCGTATAGGTAGAAAATTGTTGCAAAAGCAACTTTAGTTTAGGGTTAATAAACGTTTCACAAAATGGTTTTTCAGGATTTTTTCGATAATAATTTTGAATGGCTTCTCGCGACGCTTTAAAATCTGAAAAAGGTAAAACCTGTGTTACCAATTTTTGGTCGAAATCCTGCTGAAAACTTTCAATGAGCATGGCTACTTCTAAATGTTGAGCCTCTGAAAACGTATATACAGCCGAACGATATTTGTTTCGCATGCTGTGATTTACCGTACTTTTGTGCGTTAACAAATGTATATTAATTAGTGTTTTTAAATTAACGCAATTGGAATTAAAATGGACTATAACGGCTTCTGAAAACGACTCATATTCGCCTATGGAAGCCACATACCCTTGCTCCACTTTTTCCACACCTTTTAAAGATTGAAAAACAGCTTCTGTGCACCAATGACAGCCACCTCCTAAAGCAATTTTAAAAATAGAACTCATGCATTAGTCTTTTACAACTTCCACACCTTTCCAAAAAGCCACGTGATTTTTAATGCCTTTGGCTAATGATGAAACTTCAGGATAAAACCAAGCAGCATCTACATTCTGCTTTCCATCAACTTCCAAGGTATAATAGGAGGCTTCGCCTTTCCAAGGACAGTTAGTATGGGTATTACTAGATTTAAAAAAATCTTTCTTAATGCTGTCGTGCGGGAAATAATGGTTGTTTTCAATTACAACAGTATTATCACTTTCGGCTAATATTTGATTGTTCCAAATGGCTTTCATAATTAATTTATTATCTGTTTATAGTGCTTTTTATATAAAACTATCACTGAATCGCTCAAAATGACAGGTATAACCATCTGGTTTACGAACCAAATAGTCTTGATGTTCCGGTTCTGCCGCCCAAAATTTTGAATACGGCTCTAATGTGGTTGCTACTTTACCTTCCCACTTATTAGAATCGTTTACAATTTTAATAATTTCTTCAGCTTGGACTTTTTCATCTTCATTTTGAAAAAATATAGCCGAACGGTAGCTAGACCCAATATCATTACCTTGTCTATCAACCGTTGTTGGATTGTGTATCCGGAAGAAATAGTCCAAGATGTGTTTAAAGGAGGTTTCATTCTCATCGTAGGTAATTTCAATACCTTCCGCATGACCTGGATGATTTTTATAAGTTGGATTATCATTTTCACCTCCAATGTAACCCACTTCTGTGTCTTTAATTCCCTTTTGGGTGCGAAATAAATCTTCCATTCCCCAGAAACAACCACCTGCTATATATGCTTTTTTATAATTGCTCATTGTATTGTATTATTAAATTAATCTATAATTATTTAAAAAATTAACCACCTTAATTTCCGGCATTTCACAAGGCTTTAGGTGCTCTTTTGTATTCGTAATATAATAATTTAAGCTGACAAAATCGTTACCATTTAAGGCTTCAGCATAAATTTTATAACTCTTCCCATTGTTAAAATCGGAACGTGTTACTCCGTATTTCACATTATTGAAAAACACTTCAGAATAACCAATGGGTAAATTTTGTATGCGCTTTAAAAGCATAAATATCCTTTCTTTTTAGATTAAGAGCTACAAGACAACATGGAACATCCCGCTTTATGTCTAGCCCAATCTGGTCGTTTTGCAAACCATTTTTCATTTTGTGGCTGTTCAGCATACGGTTGCTTGAGTAACTCAAACATCTCATTAATTAAACTATAATCACCTTTATCTGCTGCATCAATGGCCAATTGCGACATGTAGTTTCGCAACACATATTTTGGATTTACCGTATTCATCTGTTCCTTTCGTTCCGATTCAGATTTCAATTCTTTATGCAGTCTTGCAGCATAATGTGTGAACCATAAATTCCATTTTTGTCTGATGGCATCTGAAATATCTGTCGGATTATAAAATGAGTTGGCTACTACTTTTAAGCCGTCTAATGGGTTTTCTTTATTAAAATCACCTAAACTTCGAAAGAAAATAGTCATATCGGTTTCGGATAGTTGTAAATTATCTTCCAGTTCTTGAATGAGTTGGGCATCCAAATCAACTTCTATTACTAAACCTAATTTGTTCCGCATCATTTGTAGCGATTGCGTTTCAAAATCAATTTTGTATTGATTAAGTATCGCTTCTAAAGCTTCAGCATCTTCAATTAATGGAAAAAGAGCATTAGCTAATTGGTATAAATTCCACAGCCCAATATTTGGCTGATTGCCATATCTATAGCGTTTATGTTGACTATCTGTTGTGTTTGGCGTCCATCCAAAATTGAAATCCTCCAACCAACCGAAAGGTCCATAATCTATTGTTAAACCCAAAATGGACATGTTATCCGTATTCATAACACCATGTACAAAACCGACACGTTGCCAATGAATAATCATTTGTAAGGTTCGTTGTGAAACTTCAGAAAAAAACTGAATATAGGTGTCTTTTGATGGTTTCCCTAAATGTGAAAAATGATGATTGATGGTATAATCTACCAAGGTTTTCAATGTTTCTACATCTTGTCTTGCTGCTAAAATTTCATAACTGCCAAAACGTAAAAAGCTTGGAGAAACTCTTGAAACAATCGCACCTTTTTCATAAGCTGCATTGCCATCATACATCATATCCCGCAACACGGCATCTCCCGACAAGGCTAAAGTAAGCGCTCTGGTAGTTGGCACACCTAAATGATGCATGGCTTCGCTACACAAATATTCCCGAATAGATGAACGCAATACAGCCAAGCCATCAGCCGTTCTGGAATACGGTGTTTCTCCAGCACCTTTTAATTGTACTACCCAACTTTTGTTATTATGTTGGACTTCAAATAAATTAATAGCGCGACCATCACCCAACTGTCCTGCCCAATTTCCAAACTGATGGCCACCATAACACATAGCATACGGCTTGGTGTTTTCTAATACGGTATTACCTGTAAAAACCTTTAAAAATGAATCTGATTGACTATCGGCTTCCGGTAAACCTAAATTATCTAACATCTCTGGAGATACATGAAGCATTTTCGGATTTGCGGTTTGTTTCGGTTTTACATACGAAAAACATGCTTTAGTAACCTGCCTTCTCGTGTTTTCTATAATAGGATCTGCGGGTAGTTCTTTATTGAAGCTATCGTTAATATTGAGTTTTATTTGTTTAGCCATTTTAATAAGTCCTTGTCTTTTGGGTTTCGCAATCGTTTTTCATCAATTAAAATTGTGGGGAAATGCAAATTTCCATTTGGGTATAAGTTACGTAATTCTTGTGCAAAGTTGTCATTCATTAGCACATCATGAAACGTAAATTTAAGATTTCGGGACTCAAAAAAATTCTGATAATAAATTGTTTTATGGCAGTTTTCACTACCAAATAAAGTGATGGTTTTCACTGTTTTTCCTTTCTCTATTTTATGTATTTGTTTCTAAAACCAACGATTCTGAGTTTACACAATAACGCAAGCCGCTTGGTTCTGGTCCATCAGGAAATACGTGACCTAAATGCGCATCGCAGGTATTGCACATGACCTCGACACGCACCATGCCGAAGGTAGAATCCTTTTCATATTTAATAGCATTTTCCTCTATAGGCTGGGTAAAACTTGGCCACCCAGAACTAGAATCAAATTTAATTGTTGAATCAAACAAAGGTGTGTTACAGCAAACACAATTGTATTTTCCAGCCTCATACACACTACAAAGCGCTCCGGTTCCAGCCATTTCTGTTCCTTTTTTACGGGTAATTCTGAATTGCTCGTCGGTTAAAATTTCACGCCATTCGGCTTCTGTTTTTTCAACACGACGGTCTGGTGTTGGATTTCCATTCACACTAAAACTGATAACCTCTTTCCACGTTAACATAAGCTTGTACTTTCTTTAATTGATAAAATAGTTCATTTTTGTTTAATCCGTGTAAAATAAAAACTCCGACAAAACATCGAAGTAAAACATATAAACAAGAAATTTATTTGTCGCAGTATTATCTTATTCCTTACAAAATACAATTAGCCTTAAATTATAGTAATTTTTTAGTAATTTGTACGTCTAAAGTATCTTGAATTAAACTTATGACAAATATTGTAGAAAAAGCTGAAGCCTATGTTTTTGATTTATTTAAAGATGAATTAGATTCTTCTTTCTTATATCATAATTTAAAACACACAAAACGGGTTTTGAAAAGTCTTCGAGAAATTATAGCACATACTGATATTTCTGAAAAAGATGCCGAAATGCTCCAATTATCTGCCATTTTTCATGATACAGGCTATACCAAAACCATTGATGATCATGAACAAGAAAGCGTTAAAATTGCCCAAGCATTTTTAACTAAAAATCATGTAGATCCAGAAACAATCGGTGCCATAAGCAACTGCATTTTAGCAACACAATTTGAGTGTGTACCAAAAACTCTTCACGAAAAAATTATGCGTGATGCCGATTCCTCTCATTTTGGCAAGGATTACTTTAATGAGACGAGTGAGTTTCTACGTAAGGAATTGGAAATTCAAGGTGTTGTCAATTTTTCGGCTAGCGAGTGGTTGGATGAAAACATCAAAATGCTTTCTGAAAAACATGAATTCCTCACGGATTATGCCATTAAAAATTGGCAAGAACAGAAAGACAAAAACCTTTCAGATCTGATTAGTTCAAAAAATAAGTTTAATAAGAAATTAAAAAAAGAGAAACTTAAAGCAAAATACAAAGCGCAATATAAAAACGAAAGTCCCGAGCGTGGTATCCAAACGTTTTATCGTGTTGCTTTACGGAACCACATAAAATTAAGTGATATTGCGGACACGAAAGCCAATATTTTATTATCGGTAAATGCCATTATTTTATCGTTGATTATTTCTAACCTATTTTCAAAATTGGACAATCCGTCCAATGCCTATTTAATAATTCCCACTATGGTATTCGTGGTGTTTAGCGTCACCTCTATTATCCTATCAGTTATTGCTACTAGGCCAAATGTTACACGTGGCGAATTCACCAAAGAGGATGTTGCCGAGAAACGGGTTAATTTAACCTTTTTTGGAAACTTTCATAAAATGAAATTAGAAGAATTTGAATGGGCTATAGATGAGTTATTAAAGGACAAGAATTACGTATACAGCTCTTTAACTAAAGATCTTTACTACCTTGGGAAGGTTCTAGATAGAAAGTATCGTATTTTAAGAATTACTTATTCGATCTTTATGATTGGTATTATAATTTCTGTTTTAGCATTTGCTATTTCATTTAAAATGCAAAATTTTAATTTTCTATAACATCCATTAAGTCATTGTAAGTATAGTAGTTTGTACTATCCGTTTTATTGTTACGATATAAAATGCTAACGCGAATAGCCTTCAAACCTGTTACACCTTGTAAGTCCTGTAATTCTAAAACCTCCAAATCTGTATCGAGCATATTTTTAGATTGAAAAAACCGAACATACTGTAAGTATTCCTCCTCATCGTCCTGCTGCGAATACACAATACTTAACTTCCCTTTTTCGGTAACCCGTTCTTCGGTACCTTTTATAAAAGCTTTATCCACACGTTTTTTAACAACTTCGTAACGTGCATTATAAGTACCATCTACATCAAACTGTTTTTCGTCCATGCGGAAACGGATAGACAACGGTTGATTAAAAACCAAAATCATTGAAGCCATATCCAATTTTAAAGGATATAAGTCCTGATTGCTATAAAACGCGTTTTCCATATCACACATAACTTGAATTTGCCAAAGTCTTAAATTATAGAGATAAATAAGACTAAAACTATCTTCTCGTGTAATGGATTCACCGATATACATATTGTGTTCTACTCCATCTGTTTTATAGCGTTCAAAAAAATGAGGGTATATTTTTTGCGCCTCCACTTGTCTATCATCTATAATTGTGGACATGTTTTTATTAATTAAACTAATGGTTTCATCATAGTTCTTTCTGTGCGTGTACAACACTTTTAGGTCCTTATCAATTTGCTCAAAATAATTATCAACTTCTGGCACTAAATTGGCGTTTGTTTTCCTTATAAGATTTAGCATTGATGAAACTTCATTTTTTAAAAACAATGAAATAACATGTTCACTATCCACTTTAAAAGCTTTTTTAACTTGCGTTAGAAAGGCGTTGATTTGAAAAGCCACCTGATCATAAACTGGCATATTTAAATCTGTATTCGCTTTATCTATAATGGCTTTTGCTAATTCTAACTGATCAGTCAAGTCTTTTTGTGTTGCCAAATTTCTGGCTTCAGATGACCCTTTAACATCAATTTGCCCAAATAATGGATAAACGTTTTCAAACGCAATTTCTCTAAAGGGAATGTTTTTATTTTGAAGTATATTTTCTTTAATAAATGCTTGCGCTGCTTGTTTAAAACGCCAATGAACGCTTTTATGAATAGATGTACATTCCTGTTGAATAACGGCTTCTATTAAATTTTCCTGATCCGTTTTACTACGCTCCACCGTTGCAACAATGTATGGCATAACATCTTCCAACTTATTTGCATTAATGCTGTTTAAAGCTTTTGGCTGATTAGAAACTAATTCTAAAATCCCCATCAAGCCGTCTTTATTTGCAATAGGCGCAAAAATGGCACTTTTAAATCCTTGTTCATATAACATTTTTATATGAGGAACTTTTCCTTGCGTTAAATGAAAGGTCTTTTCAACATTAGATACAGCAACATGCTTGTTCTCTTCCAGTAATTTTTTATAAGACGATTTGCACAACATATCTGCACAATTACCCATAGGATTATCATTTAATAGAAAACTGTGCATACCTTCACCGTATACACGCTCAAAGATGCCTTCATCTTTATTGTAAACCGAAAATCCGACCTTGATATCTGTAATTTTTAAAAACGATTGAAATATAGATTGAAGATCTTTAATAAAATTTTTATCCTGTCGTTTGTTTTCTGCTATTAGATTAGATTTGATTTCGGAAATGGCAAAATCATCAGTAACATCAAATATATTAGAGATTACAAATCCTTTTAGCGTATATCCATTTTCAGGAAATAGTTTTTTCCAAAGTGTAATATCATCAAAATTATCCAGAAGTGAATCAATATCCTCTTGTGTAATGTTTGGTGCGTTACTCGATTTTATGACTTCCGTAAAATCAGCATTATAAAGGATTTTATAAAAACGAATAATGCCATTTTTATCCGGTATTTCATAATGAAATGGCCTCCTAAAATTAAAATCGTAACCGTAATAAGTATTCAAAATAATAGTACATGCCATGATGTATTTATCATCATCCGGCATGTTTTTAATTTCAAGTTTAAAATCCTTACCTGCAGCAGCTACAATACTTTTAAAGCGCTCTGAAAGATTAAAAATAGCATCGTTAAACGGTGCCGTCGCTGCTTTAATTTCGTTTTTTGTGAGTAAGGGATTAAAAGTGTCTTGAAGAATTTCAGCAATTTGTGTTTCTCGTTTTTTAATTAGAGACATATCCGAAAAACCAGCTTTCAATTCCGGGTACATTTCCGCAATTTTAAGAACAGATTTGGCTTTTTCCACCATCCATACATTTTCACTCTGAGCCAATAGTTCATATTGATCAAAGAGCTTATGAAAACTGATAAGCAATTTTATAGGTGAACTAGTGTTGTTACGGAGTGCCATGCCAAAATATTTATTCAAAAATACAAATATTCTTCTTGGTCGAAAAATAGATCTAACACTAACAGGAGTTTTGTAAAAATTAAAATAAACGATGAAATTAGCATGTTTAACGATTTATCCATCAATTAATCATGGTTTACACTCAAAATCAATACCTTGAAATACTTTTTCGCAATAATTAAATCGAATTTAAAACAATGCTAATCACAAGATTATACAGCCCTTTTTTGTTCACCATATTTTGCCTAAGCTTTTTACAGTTTAATTATGGGTTTTCACAAACTTGGACTGAAAAAAACGAAAGTGAAAATTATGTAGCGCGGCATGAATTCGGTTTTGTTCAAGCTGGCGATAAATTTGTCATGTTTGGTGGACGAGAATCATCACAAAGACTGGATGTTTATGATTATACCACGAATACATGGGAACAAGGTGGCATAGCTCCAGAATCATTTAACCACTTTCAAGCCATCAGTTTCGAAGGGCTTATTTGGGTAATTGGCGCCTTTAAAACAAATGTTCCAAATCCTGAAGAAAGTGCTGATTATATTTACATGTATAATCCTGCCACAGAACAATGGATTCAAGGTATGGAAATCCCTGAATCACGTAAGCGCGGAGCGGCAGGATTGGCCGTTTACAACAATAAATTTTATGTTGTAGGTGGTAATAATAATGGACATAGCGGTGGTTATGTTTCGTATTTTGATGAATTTAATCCTACCACAGGCGTTTGGACTCCATTAACTAATGCACCACATGAGCGCGATCATTTTCAAGCTGCAGTTTTTGCCAATAAACTCTATGCCATTGGGGGCCGATTAACTGGTGGTCCAGGTGGATTATTTGAACCACAAGTGCCCGAAGTAGATGTGTATGATTTTAGCACCGCGGAATGGACAACATTAAATAGCAGTCACAATTTACCCAATCCCCGAGCAGGTTTGGGTGTTATAATTTACAATAATGAAATATATACCCTTGGTGGCGAAACTACATTTAACAGACCCAATAATGGTCAGGTTTCCATAGTTGAATCCTTTAATCCACCAACAAATACATGGACAACACGAAGTAGTTTAAACTACCCTAGACATGGGTTTCAACCTATTGTTTCCGGTAATACTTTATATGTTGCAGGCGGTTCATCAGGAGGTGTAATTATCCGAAATATGGAATATTTGGGCCCTGATGACGCTTCAGGGACGGCAAATGTTAATAGCACATTTGCAGCAGATGAAACAACCAAAACATTTGAATATGGTCTAGACTATGGCTCGGTAACTATTGATATGGAATTAAGTAATACAGGCGGAACAACAGGCACCTATATTGATACTATTTCCATTACAGGAACAGATTATATTTTGGCTAGCACGTATACCAATCAGCTACTTGGTGCTAACGCTAGTATTAATATTCAGGCAGTTCTAACCAATACCACGCAAAACATAAGAAATGGTACGGTAACGGTAACCTATAATAACAATAGCACGTTAACTATTGAACTTGAAGGCACTTTAAACCCAACTTTATCCATGGACACATTAAACGAAACAAATGAAAATCTAGTAGTCCACCCGTCACCTACAAAAAATACGTTTTCAATTAATCATGCAGTTACAGAATTGAAGTTATATGATGTTTCCGGGAAACTTATCAAAGAATTTTCTGGAGTATTTGAAGCCAAACAAAACTTCAGTGTTTCGGAATTGTCAGCTGGAATGTATATTGTAAAAGCACGTAATAGTTTTCAGGCAAAATTCACGGGTAGATTGATTAAAAATTAACCTCTTTTATGAATGATATTTTCCGCTATTAAATAATTACAGTTTCAACTTAAAAAGAATCAATTTTTATTTTTTGTAATTATTTTAGTCTTGTTTTAATTTATTTAAATACATTTGTCTCGAAATTAAAAACAACAATGAGAAATTTTTCTATTATTCCTTCAATTCGTATTGCAAATGTGATTATCACATCTGCAGAGGGAACGCTATAGAATATTTATAACATATTTAGAAAGCCTCCCGATAAATCAGGAGGCTTTTTTTTTGGTGTAAAATGACAACACAAACAAACATTATTATTATCAGCATTATTATTCGCTTCACAGGGTGAGTCAGGCTGGTAGTATCCAATTTTAAGCCTTTCTCATACACTTGAGAAAGGCTTTTTTATTTTTATTAAATCAACATATGAAAACAGTTACTAACATTATTATTATCAGCATTATTATTATTTACTCTATCGAGTGAGTCAGGCTGGTATTGCACCATTTCAAGCCTTTCTCATTTATTTGGGAAAGGCTTTTTTTATTCAATTAAAGTCAAACTTAAAACAAACCAATATGTATTACAACAACGACACGCTAATCTACTTAAACGGGAAATTTGTTAAAGCCAATGAAGCTTCCACAGATTTGTACAGTCAAACACTTCACTACGGATACGGTGTTTTTGAAGGGATTCGCGCTTATGCAACCGAAAATGGGACAAGCGTTTTCAAAGTCAAAGAACATTACGAACGCTTGAAAAAATCGGCAGAGCTTATTCAAATTCCATTTCATTATGATGTTCAAGAATTAGTAGACGCAACTTACATGCTGTTAAAGAAAAATAATTTATCTGATGCTTATGTTCGTCCTTTGGTTTTCTGCGATCCCAACATGTCATTGACAGGCCCAAACAATGTTTCCATCATGATTTGCGCTTGGGAATGGGGCGCTTATTTAGGCGACAAACAATTGCGTTTAACGGTTTCCTCTTTTTGCCGACCTCATCCCCGTTCAATCAAAATTGAAGCAAAAGTGTGCGGACATTATGTGAATTCGATTCTTGCTACAAATGAAGCCAAAGATAAAGGCTATGACGAAGCCTTGCTTTTGGATAGCGATGGTTTCTTGGCAGAAGGTCCGGGCGCTAATTTATTCTTCGAAAAAGATGGCGCTTTATTCACGCCGCAATTAGGAAATATTCTTCCCGGAATTACGCGCGCAACAGTGTTAGAATTAGCCGAAGAACACGGAATCGAAGTTAAACAAGGACTTTTTGAACCTAAAGAATTATTCGCAGCAGATAGCGCTTTTTATTGTGGAACAGCCGCTGAAGTCATTGGAATTGCATCGGTTGATGAAACTGTATTTCCAAAAGCATGGAAAGATTCATTGGGGAAGAAATTACAAGATACTTATTCGAAAAAGGTGAGAGAAAATTCAACAACAGCAACAACATTCAGCACAACGTTATCATGAAAGCTTTAAATACATACAGTAAAACCATCACACAAAACGAATCTCAACCTGCCGCACAAGCTATGCTTTACGGAATTGGGTTAACGGAAGAAGACATGCAGAAGGCGCAAGTCGGGATTGTGAGCACGGGTTACGAAGGAAATACCTGCAATATGCATTTAAACGACTTGGCGAAAGAAGTTAAAACAGGTGTTCAAAACGAAGACCTTGTGGGATTAATTTTCAACACAATTGGCGTAAGTGATGGGATTTCCAACGGAACAGATGGCATGCGATTTTCATTGGTTTCCCGTGATGTCATTGCTGATTCAATCGAAACGGTGGTCAGCGCACAATGGTACGACGCCGTTTTAGCCGTGGTGGGTTGCGATAAAAATATGCCTGGCTCTATCATAGCGATGGGCAGATTAAATCGTCCGGCCATCATGATTTACGGTGGAAGCATTCATTCAGGAAAATGGAAAGGCGAAGCTTTGAACATCGTTTCGGCTTTTGAAGCCTTGGGCAAGAAATTTAACAACACCATAAGTCCTGAAGATTTCAAAGGCGTTATTAAAAATGCATGTCCAGGCGCTGGTGCTTGTGGCGGAATGTACACTGCAAATACGATGGCCTCGGCAATTGAAGCTTTGGGAATGAGCTTGCCTTACAGTTCTTCGAATCCTGCTTTGAGCGCTGAGAAAAATCAAGAATGTTTAGCTGCCGGAAAAGCTATTCGTGTTTTGCTCGAAAATGACATCAAACCCAAAGATATCATGACCAAAAAGGCATTTGAAAACGCAATTACCATGGTCACTGTTATGGGTGGTTCTACCAATGCTGTCTTGCATTTAATCGCGATGGCACATTCCGTAAATCTCGAATTAATGTTAGAAGATTTCCAAAAAATCAGCGATAAAGTTCCTGTTTTGGCAGATTTAAAACCAAGTGGAAAATACTTAATGGAAGATTTACATGCTGTTGGTGGAGTTCCTGCAGTGATGAAATATTTACTCGCCAACAACTTGCTTCATGGAGATTGTTTAACCGTGACAGGAAAAACTGTCGCAGAAAACATGGCCGAAATTCCAGATTTAACCGCAGGACAACATGTGTTTCTTCAATTGGAATCTCCTTTAAAATCGACTGGACATTTACAAATCCTTTTTGGGAATTTGGCACCCAAAGGGAGTGTTGCTAAAATCAGCGGAAACGAAGGAGAATATTTTGAAGGTTCAGCAAAAGTTTACAACGATGAATACGCAGCAATTGACGGCATAAAAAGCGGTGAAGTAAAATCGGGAGATGTGGTGGTGATTCGCTACTGTGGTCCAAAAGGAGGACCTGGTATGCCGGAAATGTTAAAACCAACTTCGGCAATTATGGGTGCTGGACTGGGGAAAAACGTGGCGTTAATTACCGACGGCAGATTCTCTGGTGGAACACACGGATTTGTGGTGGGACATATCACACCCGAAGCTCATGACGGTGGGACACTTGCATTAGTTGAAAATGGCGACAAAATCATCATTGACACAAAAAATAATACCATTCAGTTAAACGTAAACCATCAAGAACTAGCCAAACGAAAGTCGGAATGGAACCCACCAAAACTCAAAGCCACAAAAGGTGTCTTATATAAATATGCAAAATGTGTGTCGTGCGCCTCAACAGGTTGCGTAACTGACAAATAATTCTAAAAAAAAAAAAACAGAAATGAACTCAATAAAAATGACAGGAGCTAAAGCTGTAGTCGAGTCTTTAGTAACCGAACAAGTTGATACAATATTCGGGTATCCCGGAGGAGCCATTATGCCCATATATGATGCCTTGTATGACTATGAAGAATCCGTAAATCATATTTTAGTCCGTCACGAGCAAGGCGCCATTCATGCCGCGCAAGGTTATGCTAGAACATCAGGGAAAACAGGTGTGGTATTCGCAACTTCTGGACCAGGCGCAACCAATTTAATTACTGGCTTAGCAGATGCTATGATTGATTCCACGCCCTTGGTATGTATCACAGGCCAAGTATCATCCCATCTTTTGGGCACCGATGCTTTTCAGGAAACGGATGTGGTGGGAATCTCCATGCCCATAACCAAGTGGAACTGTCAAGTTACCAGAGCAGACGATATTTCTGCCGCTGTTGCAAAAGCATTTTACATTGCACAATCTGGACGTCCAGGCCCTGTACTGATTGATATTACCAAGGATGCGCAATTTGGCCAAACCAATTTCAAATATGAGACATGTACGAATATCCGAAGTTATTATCCTAGGCCAAAGTTGCGCAAATCGGTTGCAGAAGCCGCAGCGAAATTAATTAATGCCGCAAAAAAACCGTACTTACTAATTGGACAGGGAATTATGCTATCTCATGCAGAGAAGGCATTAGTGGAGTTTGTTGAAAAGTTAGGAATTCCAGTAGCATCAACCCTTTTAGGATTAGGCGCATTTCCCAATAATCACCCACTTTATGCCGGATATTTAGGCATGCACGGTGATTATGCCGCAAACATAAAAACAAATGAGTGCGATGTCCTAATCGCCATCGGTATGCGCTTCGACGATAGAGTTACTGGCGATGTTTCTAGGTATGCCAGACAGGCAAAAATTATTCATGTAGACATTGATGCTTCGGAATTAAATAAAATTATAAAAGCAGATGTTCCAATTCATGCGGATGCCAAAGAAGCCTTAAAAGTATTAACAGCATTGGTTCATAAAAAAGTCCATAGCTCTTGGTTTCAGGAATTTAAAGACGCTAAACAAGTTGAAATAGACACATTGCAAGAAAGTGCCAACGAATTACATTCCGAAGAATTGAAAATGGATGAGGTCATCAAAATGCTTTCAGAAATCACCAACGGAGAAGCAGTTGTCGTTACCGATGTGGGTCAACACCAAATGATGACAGCGCGCTATTATAAATACAACAAAACAAAAAGCAACATTACATCAGGAGGTTTGGGAACCATGGGATTTGCGCTACCGGCTGCTATTGGAGCAAAATTTGGTGCGCCAGATAAACCGGTAATAGCCATTATTGGAGATGGAGGCTTTCAAATGACGCTACAAGAATTGGGGACCATTTTGCAAAGTGATGTAGATATAAAAATCATCATTTTAAATAACCGATTTCTTGGGATGGTACGTCAATGGCAACAGTTATTTTTTGAGAAACGCTATTCATTTACAAATATGATCAGCCCTGATTTTATAGCCCTTTCTAAAGCGTATAGTATTGAAGCCTCCAAAATTGAAACTAGAAAAGACTTAAAAGAAAATCTATTAAAAATGCTAAATCACAACGGATCTTACTTGTTAGAAGTCATGGTCGCTAAAGAGGAAAATGTATTTCCAATGATGACAACCGGAGCCTCTGTATCAGAAGTTCGTTTAAACTAAAAAAAATGAAAAAAACATATACAGTATCCGTCTTTACAGAAAACAGCATCGGGATGATGAATCGGGTAACAATTATTTTCACGCGTCGCCACCTCAATATCGATAGTATTACAGCTTCCGAATCGGAAGTAAAGGGAGTGTTTCGATATACCATTGTTTTAAGAACAACAAAAGAGCAAGTAGAAAAAGTTATCGGACAGCTTGAAAAACTAATAGATGTTTTTAAAGCATTCGCACATGAAGATTCTGAAGTCGTACATCAAGAAATCGCATTGTATAAAATAAAAACAGGCACTTTAACTAATGGTGATGTGGAAAAAGTAATTCGGGAACATCATGCAAGAATACTTACGGTAGACCCAAAATTTATGGTCATAGAAAAAACAGGACATGTAAGAGAAACGCAATTGCTGTTCGAAAACTTACAACCTTATGGTGTACTTGAATTTGCACGTTCTGGACGTGTAGCAGTAACAAAACCCATGAAAGAATTTAGCACCTATTTAAAAGAGTTAGAAGAATTAAATCACAAATTATAAACAATAAATAAAAAGAATTATGGCAACAATAAATTTTGGAGGCGTACAAGAAAACGTTGTAAAACGTAACGAATTTCCACTTAAAAAAGCACAAGACGTATTAAAAGGTGAAACCGTAGCCGTTATCGGTTATGGTGTTCAAGGTCCAGGGCAAGCACTCAACTTAAAAGATAATGGTATCAACGTGATTGTTGGACAACGAAAAGGAACAACGAGCTGGAAAAAGGCACGAGCTGATGGTTGGGAAGAAGGCAAAACACTTTTCGAATTAGATGAGGCCTGCAAAAAAGCAACTATCGTCATGAATTTACTTTCAGATGCCGGGCAAATACAAGCTTGGGAAGGCATGAAAAAACACTTAACCAAAGGAAAAGCACTCTATTTTTCCCATGGATTTGGCGTGACATTTCATAATAAAACAGGCATTGTTCCGCCTTCGGATATCGATGTTGTTTTGGTGGCCCCAAAAGGTTCAGGCACATCACTTAGAAGTTTATTTTTAAGTGGGCAAGGATTGAATTCCAGCTATGCCGTGTTCCAAGACGGTACTGGAAACGCCCAAGAACGCGCCTTGGCATTAGGTATTGCCATTGGTTCAGGATATTTGTTTGAAACCACTTTTCAAAAAGAAGTTTATAGCGACCTCACAGGAGAACGCGGTGTTTTAATGGGTGCTATTGCAGGCATTTTTGAAGCACAGTTTAACGTACTTCGCCAACGTGGGCATTCACCAAGTGAGGCTTTTAATGAAACTGTAGAAGAATTTACGCAAAGTTTAATGCCGCTTATTGCCGAAAATGGTATGGATTGGATGTTTGCCAATTGTTCAACAACTGCACAACGCGGCGCATTAGATTGGAAGGGTAAATTTCGCGAAGCTACTGAACCTATATTGAATAAATTGTACGACAATGTCGTTTCTGGCAAAGAAGCTGAAATAGTGATTGAAGCCAATAGCAAACCGGATTACCGTATAAAATTAAAAGAAGAATTAACTGCGATGAAAAACAGCGAACTGTGGCAAACAGGATTAGAAGTACGTAAATTAAGACCCACTAAGTAATGGAGTTATTAGATAAAGTATATCAAGCCAAAGAGCGCATAAAAGGTATTGCTATGCATACGCCACTAATGAAAAACGAAAACTTGAGCGAAGAATTTTCTGCCCAAATTTATTTAAAACGCGAGGATTTACAGCCTGTGCGCTCTTACAAATTAAGAGGTGCTTACAATAAAATAATGTCACTTTCAAACCAAGATAAAGCCAAAGTTATTGTTTGCGCTAGTGCCGGAAACCATGCGCAAGGCGTTGCTTATGCTTGTTATAAATTAAACATTCAAGCAACCATATTTATGCCTGTCACAACCCCTCTTCAAAAAACAAAACAAGTTAAACTCTTTGGTAAGAATAAGGTTGAAGTGGTTTTATTAGGTGATACATTTGACGCAGCATTTGAGGAAGCTAACCGTTTTTGTCAAGAAATTGACGCTATTTTAATTCATCCTTTTAATGATGAACAAGTAATGGCAGGCCAAGGAACAACCGCTTTAGAGATTTTGGAAGACCACCACACACCTATTGACTATTTGTTTGTACCAATAGGCGGTGGCGGTTTAGCAGCAGGAGTCAGTTCGGTTTTTAAAAAATTAAGTCCAAACACAAAAATTATTGGGGTGGAGCCAGCTGGTGCACCATCCATGTCAATTTCCATCAAAAAAGGTGTAAATACAACATTAAAAAAGATTGACAAATTTGTAGATGGCGCTTCTGTAAAACGTGTAGGAGATAAAACATTTGAAATCTGTAAAGATAATTTGGAAGATATTATCCTTGTCCCAGAAGGGAAGATATGTACAACTATTTTACGTTTGTATAACGAAGAAGCAATTGTGGCCGAGCCAGCAGGCGCATTAACTATTGCTGCTCTCGACTTTTATAAGGAAAAAATAAAAGGAAAACATGTAGTATGCGTTGTTAGTGGCGGCAATAATGACATTTCCCGAACTGAAGAAATAAAAGAGCGATCCTTACTATATGAAGGCTTGAAGCATTATTTTCTTGTCCAGTTTCCACAAAGACCAGGTGCATTAAAAGAATTTGTTAATGATATTTTAGGCCCAAATGATGACATTACCTATTTTCAATTTTCAAAAAAGACGAATCGAGAAAGTGGTCCGGCAGTGGTTGGAATTGAATTAAAAAACCAAGGAGATTTTCAAAAAATAGAAGACCAATTAAAACACAGAAAATTTAATTATCAATACTTAAATGACAATGCAGATTTGTTTACTGCCTTAATTTCATAACAACCACACAAGCTATTTTGCGGAAGTAAAATGAAAAAGTCCAACCCGAGAATGAATGCCAATTTCACTCCTGCTAATAATGGTTAAAGCTATTTGTAAAGTAGCTTAAAAATTGTAACTTGAATGACTTGACAAAACCTTATAAAAACCAAAAAAATGGCGGATAAAAAACCAAAACTCACAAGGCAGACTGGAGCACCAGTTGGAGATAATCAAAACGTGCAAACCGCAGGACCAAGAGGCCCCATGTTGATGCAAGATGCATGGTTTCTTGAAAAAATGGCAAACTTTGATCGCGAAGTCATTCCAGAAAGAAGAATGCACGCCAAAGGTTCAGGTGCGTTTGGAACTTTTACAGTCACTCATGACATTTCCAAATATACCAAAGCAAAAATTTTTAGTGAAGTTGGTAAAAAGACGGATATGTTTACCAGATTTTCTACGGTTGCAGGAGAAAGAGGTGCGGCCGATGCCGAAAGAGATATTAGAGGGTTTGCTTTAAAGTTTTATACCGAAGAAGGTATTTGGGACTTGGTAGGAAACAATACACCAGTATTTTTCTTTCGCGACCCAATGAAATTTCCAGATTTAAATCGTGCTGTAAAACGCGATCCTAAAACCAATCTAAGGAGTGCCAATAATAATTGGGATTTTTGGACATTATTACCAGAAGCTTTACATCAAGTTACTATAGTAATGAGTGATCGTGGTATTCCAACAGGTTACAGACATATGCACGGTTTTGGTAGTCACACATACAGCCTGATCAACAAAGATAATGTTAGACATTGGGTGAAATTTCACTTTGTAACGCAACAAGGTATTGAAAATCTATCTAATGAAGAAGCTGCTAAAGTTGTTGGTATGGATAGAGAATCATCGCAAGTTGATTTGTTTGATGCTATAGAAAGAAAGGATTTCCCAAAATGGAAAATGTTTATCCAAGTAATGACAGAAGCCGAAGCCAAAACATACCGTTTCCATCCTTTCGATTTAACCAAAGTATGGTCTAAAAAAGACTTCCCATTGATTCCTGTGGGAGAATTTGAATTAAATAGAAATCCAGAAAATTATTTTCAAGATGTAGAGCAAGCCGCTTTCAACCCGACTAATATTGTTCCAGGTATTGGATTCTCTCCAGACAAAATGCTTCAAGGAAGACTATTCTCTTATGGCGATGCGCAACGTTATAGATTAGGCGTAAATCATTATCAAATTCCAGTAAATAAACCAACGTGTCCTTACCATTCTAACCATAGAGACGGAACCATGCGAGTAGATGGAAACCACGGAGGCACTTTACACTATAACCCTAACAGTTACGGTGAATGGCAAGAACAACCAGAATTTAAAGAACCACCTTTAGAGTTAAATGGTGACGCTTATGCACACAATTTTAGAGACGATGATGAAGATTATTATACACAACCTGGTAATTTATTTCGCATTATTAAAGCGGCTGGAAAAGACGGTTTACTCTTTAAAAATACTGCAGCTGAAGTAGGTGGCGCCGAGAAATTTATTCAAATTCGCCATATTAGAAACTGTTTTAAGGCAGATCCGGAATACGGAGAAGGTGTAGCTAAAGCATTAGGTTTATCTATGGATGAGGTGAATAATTTTGATATGACACCTTATAATAAATGGGCTCCCAAACCAGATAACAATCCAATATCTAAATGTCCAAGATAATAGTTTGTAAAAATTTTAATTGAATTCATGTTAGAAGAAAATAAAAAAATGAAACTTGCTGAAGCGCTTTTATTAAGAGCTGATTTAATGAAGAAAATAGAGCAGCTTCAAAATAGAATTAGACCTGTTTTAATCGTTTCCGATGATAAGCTTCCCCAAGAAGATCCTATCAAATTATTGGCGCAATTACGAAAAGCCATAAACGACTTGGAAGCGATAATAATTCGGATTAATAAAACCAATAATGATACGGTTGTGGAAGGTGAAGGCATTTTAATGGAAGCACTAGCCAAACGTGATTCTTTAAAAATGCTTTCTGAAAAGTTAAGAAATATTAGAAATGCGGCACAAATAAATAATAGCGGCGACTCTAATCTTAAAGCAACTATTGATATTAAAAAACTACAAGTTGAAATGGATCAAACAGGACGATCTTTTAGAGAAATTGACAGTAAAATTCAAGAAATTAATTGGCTTACAGAATTAAAAAATTAAAATTTAGCCTTCGGGCGGAATGATCGGAGCGAGTGCCAGCCCTTTTTTGTGGTAGGTTTTCGGGGCAAATTGAAAACTTTACCAACCAGAGCTGCTTGGGTTGTGGCAAACATGTACAAGTTAGGACCCATTATTGCTTACAAATTACAAGCGTATTGATTAAAATTTACTACCAGGTACTGACCAATCATTCTTTTTTATTTGAAGCTATAGATTAACAAATTAAGATGAAATAAATTTAATATTCATAAAAAGCAACGTGTTAAAAAGCCCTAACTTATAGTGCAAACATATTAAATTAGTAAACTCTTATAATAAGATTTTCATGACTAAAAATTTATTCTATTCGGTATTTGGAATACTTTTTTTAATAAGTACACCATTATATGCCCAGAGTTTTTTAGAAGACATTTTAAAAGAACCTATCCGAAAAGCAATTACTGGAAGTGCAGACATACGCATTCAAGAAATGACTAGTAATAATACGGAATTAGATATGGAAATAG
This sequence comes from Bizionia sp. M204, assembly GCF_023205095.1. Taxonomy (GTDB): domain Bacteria; phylum Bacteroidota; class Bacteroidia; order Flavobacteriales; family Flavobacteriaceae; genus Algorimicrobium; species Algorimicrobium hallyeonense. The sequence continues at coordinate 2,372,489 of NZ_CP046242.1, forward strand.
CCAAAGGAAAAAGACTACCGTCACTTTCATTTTTGGGTGGCTATGGCTTTTTGTACTCACAATTAAGCCTACAATTTCCCACTCAATATTTACCCATAAGCGGAACACCCTTTTTGGAGGACCCATTAGCCTCTAGTTTTCAAACGCATGTTTTAATGGGAGGTTTATCTACCCGACAAATAATTTTTGCAGGAAATCAAATTAACAGCGGCATTAAAGCATTAGAGGAAAAGCAAAAAGCCGAACGGTTTTTAGCCGAAGCTGGAAAGGAAGAAATTGCCAAAGAGGTCATCCAAACCTTTGATCAATTAATGCTATTAAATGCTGTGGATAAACTCATTGAAGATTCTGAAAAACGATTGGATACAGAGCATAAAAAAGTTCTAAAAGCCATTGATAACGGCTTGGCAATTCCTTATGATCGTGATAAAATAAAATTAGCCGTTTTAGAGCTAGAAGAAAAAAAGCTGGAAGCTATAGGCAATAGAAATGTTTTGCTTGCCAAACTAGCATATCTCACCCGAATACCGGCAAATGAACTAAAAACTATTACTTACAACTTACAGGCTTTCTTAATAGATACAGATGCGTTAGATGTCGATAATCGCGCAGAATTAAAAGCTTTGGAAGCGGGAAAAAAGGCTAAAGAATTTGCTTATAACAAAGAAAAAGGCACTTATTTCCCCACCATATTTGCTTTTGGAAACCTAACATATTTGAATGCTTTTGACACGCGCTTAAAGCTTAAAGACGTTCCACTTGCAGGTAATGTAACTTTAGACACGGAAAACATAACTCTAGAACCAGCCGCAGCAGTTGGCGTTGGAATGAAATGGGATTTATTTAAAGGCGGAGAAAATAGTAAAAGTGCACAGAAGGCTGAAATTGAAGTTGAAATCATTGACACCAAATTAAAAGATACACGAGAGAAATTTGAATTGCTGTTGTTTAAAAATAAATCTGACTTTAAAACAGCCGAACAAAAAGTTATAGTGGCAAAACAGCGTGTACAAATAGCTGAAAACAACTTACAATTGGCAACCAAGCAATACAACGCCGGTCTTGTGGATTTAACGGAGCGTTTGGCTTCCGAAAATGATTTTTATAAAGTAAACTTGAATTATTACAACCAAATTCTAAATCAGCGACACGCAACATTAGAACTCTTAATAGCGACAGGTGAGTTATTAGGCAAAATTTATAACGGTTATGAAAATTAAAAATGTTTTACTCCTACTTGTTATAGTAGTTTCATTTTCTTGTTCAGATAAGAAAATAGACCCAGCTTTTATGGGGAAAATTGAAAGGGAACAAATTTCTGTAGTTACTAAAATACCAGGAACCGTGGAATCACTATTGGTATCAAAGGGTGATTTCGTTAAAAAAGGAGACACTCTGGCTATTTTAGATATTCCAGAAGTAGATGCCAAAAAGCAGCAAGCGGAAGGTGTTTTAAAATCTGCAGAAGCGCAATACCAAATGACCATTAAGGGCGCAACTGATGGGCAACTAAAACAATTACAGAACAAAGTTTACGGATTAAAAGAGCAATTTGAATTTGCCAATAAATCCAAAGACAGACTTAATAAAATGTTGCAAGATAGTCTAATACCGCAACAACAGTTTGATGAAGTTTACGCGAAATATCAAGGTGCCAAAAATCAATATGACGCTGCAAAAACAGAATTGGAAGAAGCAAAAAATGGTGCTCGGACCGAACAGCAAAGCATGGCTTTGGGGCAGCAACTACAAGCCTCGGGAGCTATTCTAGAAGTTGGCGCCGCTGAACGCGAAAAGTATGTAATAGCACCTCAAGATATGTCCATTGAAACCATCAATTTAAAAATTGGCGAGCTTGCTTTACCAGGGTATCCAATTATAAGTGGCTATATTAATCAATCCGTTTATTTTCGTTTTACCATTTCAGAAAGCAAATTAGGCGAAATTAAACGGGGAGAAAACGTTAAAATAGAAGTTCTTTATAAGGATTCCGAAATTATTAATGGCCAGATAACTCTCGTTAAAGCTTTAAGTTCTTATGCCAATATAGCAACAGCTTATCCCGACTTTGACATGCAACAAACCTTATTTGAGGTAGAAGTAAAACCTACAAATCCAGAAAAGGTTAAAGATTTGATTACAAAAGCTTCGGTTTCTTTAAAGTTTAATAAATAATATGTTTTGAAGAAATTTACACACTTAATTAAACGAGAATTCAGGCTTTTTTTTAGCAACAACGTATTGCGACTGCTATTTATTGGAGCTCCTATTTTGTATGGAATACTAATTGGTGCGGTTTATCAAAAAGGTAAAATAACCGATTTACCAATAATTGTCGTCGATCAGGATCAAAGTCTCATGAGTGTGAAATTTATTGATATGCTTGAGGAAACGGAAAGCATTCAGGTTGTTAGCGTTTTTCCCGACCTTACTAATGTAAAAAACAAAGCAATAGATGAAGACGCTTCAGTAATAGTAAATATCCCCAGAGGATTTACCTCTGGAATTCAACAAAATAAGTTACCCGAAATCACCATTTTTGTCGATGCTTCCAACACCTTGACTTCTAACACGGCATTGATGGCGGTAAATGGTGTAGCAATGACCATAAAAGCAGGGATCCAAATCGAATCTCAAATGAAAAAGGGTGTTCCAGAATATGTGGCAACGCAAAATTACGAACCCTTTAAAACAACCATTATTAAGCAAAGCATACGCAGTGGAAATTATTTATACTTTATGTTACCCGGGGTGCTTTTAACAGTTTTCCAGCAAATTTTACTATTGGGTTTAGCACTTACTTTTGCATCAGAATATGAAAATAGAACTTTTGAAGAATTAGTCAGGAAAATGCCAAACCCTCTAGGCATGTTAGCTGTAAAGATTATTCCTTACATGATTATGTCTGTTGGTATACTCCTGCTATACTGGGGTTTTTCTAAATATTATAATATGGTAATAGGTGGCGCTTTTTGGGCCTTTACTTTAAGCACCTTTGTTTTTATTCTCGCCGTATGTGGCATAGGTGTATTGGTGAGTATTGTTTTACCTAATCAATTAAAAGCTACTGAAGTTTTAATGGTAGTAGCTACGCCAAGTTTTATACTTAGCGGATTTACTTGGCCTTTAAGTCAGATGCCAAATTGGGTCCAATTTATAGCCGAATTAATTCCTTTGACGCATTATTTAAAAACCTTTCGCATACTTTATCTTAACCACGCTAGTGTTTCACATATTTATGCGCCAGTTAAAGCCATGAGTATTATTGCCGTAATTTGTTTATCGTTGTCAGCAATCATTTTGCATTATAAAATTAAAAAAGTAAAAAATCACTCCACTGAAGACATTAATTAACACGAAAATTGTACCGATATTAGGTTTAAGTAGACAATACCACTAATTGGTATCATAGAGTCCTTGCCATATAATTCATTCTATTTAATTAAAAACACGCTCCTTTTCTAAACAGAAAAATAAAGATTTGACCTTTCAGCTTGACAACTGTTAAATGTTCTGTAAAGCCACCCATTTATCCTTCCTAATTTGGTATCTTATAGCAATAGAAAACATCCAATTATGAAAAAATATAAAATTGCTGTAATTGTAGGAAGTCTGCGTAAGGAATCCTATAATTTAAAAACAGCCAAAGCACTTATGGAGCTAGCTCCAGAATCCTTAACCACAGAGCTACTAGACATATCCGGTCTTCCTATGTTTAATGAAGATTTAGAAGGAAATCCACCTGAAACCTGGGTAGCGTTACGCAAAAAAATTCAAAACGCAGATGGCCTTTTATTTTTAACACCTGAATATAACCGCTCGGTTCCTGGTGTTTTAAAAAATGCTATTGATGTAGGCTCCAGACCCTACGGAGAAAATTCTTGGAATGGCAAACCGGCCGCAATTGTAAGTGTTTCTATTGGGGCTATAAGTGGTTTTGGGGCAAACCACCATTTAAGACAATCTCTAACCTTTATTAACGTCCCTACCATGGCGCAACCTGAAGCATATATTGGAGGTGCTGCCGATTTATTTGATGACAATGGAAAACTAATTAATAATTCTACCAAAGATTTCCTTAAAAGCTTTATAGAGTCATTCGAAAAATGGGTTCATACTATCGCTTCCAAGTAATTCGAAATAGCCATTTATTGTTGAAATTTTACTAATAATTAAAACCACATAAAATGAAGAAAATTATCACATTAGTTGCTTTGGTCTTTTTTTCGGTCAGCACCTTCGCACAAACGCAATGGACTGTAGATCCATATCATTCCTCATTAAATTTCAACATTTCGCATTCTGGAATTAGTATCGTGAATGGGAAATTTTATATTATACCGGAAGCTTAACTACAAAAGGAGATGCGCTTAATGATGCAAGTTTCGATTTTAGGGTTAAAATTGAAAGTATTAATACCCATGTAGAAGATAGGGATAACCATTTAAGAAGTGCTGACTTTTTTGAAGTTGAAAAATATCCTGAAATGACTTTTAAAAGCACGAAAATTTCAGCTACCGAAAAAAGTAATCAATATATTTTAAAAGGAGAACTAACTATTAAAGGTGTGACGAAAGACGTCGTTTTTGATGTTCATTATGGCGGTAAAGTGAAAAACAACCAAGGTGAAAAATTAGGAATGAAAGCTGAAACAACGATAAATAGATTTGACTATAATATTGATTATGACCCTACTGCTACTGGCGTTGGGAAGGAGGTTAATATTGTGATTCACCTTCAATTTGCAAAACAGTAACTGTAATTTGTTTTCAGGTAAACTTCGACGTAATTAACCTAGGTATTTTAAAATTGAAAAATAATAAACCATGAAAAATTCAGCAAAAACAGTAGTAGAAAATATGTTTAAAGCCTTTAGTAGTGGCGATGCCGATAAATTTGTTGCCACAGTATCAGAAGATACGGTATGGGTTTATCATGGCACACAAATTATTCCGGCAGGAACTTTTAAACATAAAGAAGGTGTCAGAACATTTTTCACCAATATTATGGAACGTACTGAAATTATCAACTTTGAACCTCAACAATATATCGTTGAAAATAATATGGTTGTGGTAATAGGAAGGGAACATCAAAAAGTAAAACGGTCTGGAAGGGAGCTAAAACAAAAATGGGTTCAGATTTATACGGTTGAAAACGATTTAATAACTAGAATGGAAGAGTTTGCAACCTCCGAGGAGGTAACGTAACACAAAAGTCTTTCAACATTAGGAGATAGGCTAAAAACCATAACCAGAAAAGCTATCCGTATTGTCTATTCTGACCTATGTGAAATCTAAAAGTTAATTTATTTTGAACCATGCACGGACTTTCGATATGCAATTCCCCATTTGGCTAGTTCATTAATTAAAGGCGAAAGTGTTGCACCATGTTCAGTGATAGCGTACGCAACCGTTATAGGTTTTGTATCCATAACGGTGCGGCTTATTAAGTGGTTTAGTTCTAAATCTTGAAGTTCTTTGGAAAGCATTTTACTACCAATGCCATTTATTTCACGCTGCAAATCCATAAATCCCATTTTGTTGCCTTCGATAAGTATGCCTAAAATATGGAATTTCCATTTTCCAGTTAAAATGCTCATCGTGTCGCTAATAGCTTGCATCCTAATTTGGCAAATAGGCGTGTTATTTATTATTGATTTTTTATTCATTGTTAAAACGTTAATTTAAATATAAAATAGCCTTAAGGTAGTTTCCTTGAGGAAACCACTTTCTAAAAGGAATTAAGTATTAAATATACACTTATTTTCCTTATACTTGAAGTAATCGGCTAATAAATAGGAATTTAGACTATATTTTAACTGAAGTTAATTATTAAAAATAAAAATCATGACGAACGAAACATCAAAAAATAATCCACTTTTATGCGATATCGAAACTGGAATGTGTGAAACAACAGATGGTGAATTAAACACTTCAACTAAAAGTAATCAGCAATCCACAGAGAAATCTGTAAAATTAATGTATTACACAGATCCAATTTGTTCGTCCTGTTGGGGAATTGAACCACAATTACGTAAATTGAAACTAGAATACGGCAATGCTGTGGAGATTGATTATAGAATGGGAGGTTTACTACCAGACTGGAATTACAATAGTGGTGGAATAAGTGGTCCTTCAGACGTTGCCAGTCATTGGGACGAAGTAAGTGTTCATTATGATATGCCTATAGATGGAGACCTTTGGTTGGAAGACCCAATGGATTCATCTTACCCATCCTCTATTGCGTTTAAGGCAGCCCAACTTCAAGATAAGGAGAAGGCCGTTTTATACATGCGGGAAATCAGAGAATTGATGTTTTTGAAAAAGAAAAATATGGCTAAATGGGAAAACTTGGCTATGGCAGCTGAAAATGTAGGTTTGGACGTGGCTCAATTAAAAACGGATTTTGATGGCCAAGCCAAAACGCTGTTTGAAGCTGATTTAAAATTAGGAAGAAAACTAGGTGTTCGAGGGTTTCCAACCATATTTTTTGTTGATGAAGCTGGCAACCAAGAAACCGTGTATGGCACCAGACCCTATGCTTTTTATGAAATGGCGATTTTAAAATTAAATCCGAATGCTACTAAAAGTGAATACAGTAAAAACTGGGAATCTCTCTTCACAATTTACCCTTCACTCACGGCAAAAGAGTATTCTGAACTTTCAGGAACACCGCGAACCGAAAGTGAAGCGGTTTTAAATCAACTTTCTAAAACATGTAATTTAGAGAAATTTTCAACTAAAAATGGATCTATTTGGACCCTCGTTAAATAAATTGATAAACCACTAAATTATGATAACAAACGAATATTCAAACGGAGAGATAACCATTTTATAGAAACCTGAAAAATGTATACATGTAGGAATATGCGTAAAATCATTGCCAAAGGTTTATAACCCTATAGAGAGACCTTGGATTAAACCTAACAATGCCAGTACGGCGGCGTTACTAGACCAAGTTTCAAAATGTCCTTCAGGCGCATTGAGCATAAAATAAACGTTAGGCTCATAAACATTTTTACAGATCCTGACGCTTTGGCCATGCCTCCAAAAGTTGAATTCGACCAAATAAAAGGCTTCGCTACAAGTATGGGAAAATTAATGCTGAACGGCCAAGTCGCTGATGTGATTGAAACGGCAAAATCAAATATGAAATATTTTAAGGAATAGTTTTAGCCATTAGCACGATAAAAAAGATTTTACATCTAAATACTCTAAAATTATAAATATGAAAATTGAATATAATACTATCCCATTAGTTAAAAACGAAGAAAAAAAACGCTTCGAAATTGAAGTTGATGGTCACTACGCATTCATAGATTATAAAGAACCTCGCAATAAAATTGCGTTGATACATACCGAAACCGATCCAGAGTTAGCGGGAAAAGGTGCAGCAAGTGCTGTGGTGGAATAAACACTGCATTATCTTGATGATTACAAAATTACATTACTTCCCTTTTGTCCTTATGTGTTTGCATATATAAAAAAACATCCGGAATGGAAACGCATCGTGAGTCCAGATTTTAAAGGTTATGATGAGCTTTAAGCTTATGGCACAATCCATTAAATTAGACTTAAAACATTAATAACTAAACCAAAAAACCATGAGTAATCAAACCGTATTTCCAGCATTTCCATTATCAGAATGGCTAGACACCAAGGAAACATTACATCGTTATTTTCAAATTGTCGGTAAATTGCGACTGTCTTTGAATCCGAAAAAGAACCACTGGTGGCACATAACATTGTATACCACAACAAGAGGTGTTACCACACGCGCGATTCCTTTTAATGATATTTCGTTTGAAATATTGTTTGATTTTATAAACCATACCCTGAATGTTTCAACAAGTAACGGAGAACAGCGTTCGTTTAAATTGCAGGATGGACTTTCAGTAGCTGATTTTTAAAAAAATTGGAAGCTATTCTAAAAGAACTCCATATCACGTTCGATATATTAGAAATACCATTTGACCTCTCTGATAAAATTCCTTTTGATACATGCATAGAACACCATTCCTATGATAAAGAAGCCGTTCATAAAGCTTGGAAAATCTTACTGCAAATTGCTATGGTTTTTCAAGAATTTAGCGGTAGATCATACAGTAAAACCTGTCCGGTACATATTTATTGGCATCACATTGATTTGGTGGTTTCACGATTTTCAGGTAAAAAGGGTCCAAAATTAGACACCACATCTCAAGTGGAATTGGAAGCTTACTCTCATGAAATGATAAGTTTTGGATTCTGGTTTGGAGATGATACCATAAAAGAACCGGCATTTTATTCTTATACATATCCGTCCCCAGAAGGCATAGATAAAGAACCATTGAAACCTAATACTGCCAAATGGCAAGATTCCAATGGCAGCCCAATGGCTTTATTACTTTACAACGATTTATTAAAAAGTGATAACCCGAAACAACAGATTTTAGATTTCTTGGAAAGTAGCTATCAAGCTGGAGCAAAATTGGCTGGTTGGGATATTGAAACCTTGAAGGTCGATCCGAAATAAATTTTCGTGTGAAGCACCTAAAACAAGCTAGAATTAAGCAATTTATGACGACAAGGTCATAGATTAACAATAAGAACAAATTCTTAACATTTAAATTAACGACTATGAAGACGATGAAAGCAGCGCGCTGGCATGCAGCAAAAGATATTAGAGTAAAAGAAACTTCAATTCCAATACCAAAAGATAATCAAGTAAAAATAGCCGTGAAATTCACAGGAATCTGTGAATCGGATTTACATGAATATTTAGATGGTCCACAATTAATTCCTGTAGATGAACCATATGCACCTAACGGCCATCAGGGAACTACAACGCTTGGACACGAATTTTCTGGAGTCGTTGAAGAAGTTGGTAAAAACGTGAAAAACATTAAAAAAGGGGATCGCGTAACAGTAGAGCCAATTTTTAGAAACCCTGAAAGTCCGTTTATTACAACTGGAGAATACAACCTTTCTGAACCGCTAGGGTTTGTGGGATTAACGTCCAACGGTGGTTTTGCTAAATACGTAGTAGCAGAAGACTATATGGTTCATAAAATGCCAGACTCTATGACTTTTGAGCAAGGTGCTATTGTTGAGCCAGCAGCCGTTGCTGCCTATGCTATACAACGAAGTGGCATGAAAATGGGCGACACTGTATTGATTGCAGGCGCAGGTCCTATTGGTTTATTAACGGTTCAAGTTGCCGTGGCTACAGGTGCTTCTCAAATCTTTGTTTCAGACCTTTCAGAGAACAGGTTGAAAAAAGCTAAAGAAGTTGGTGCGACTCATACTTTTGACGCAAGAGATCAAGATATTCCTCAAAAAATTAGAAAAATGACTGGTAATGGTGTGGATATTTTTATTGATGCCGCTGGAGCTCAAGCCTCATTTGATACCGGAATAAATAGTCTTCGCAACGGAGGAACAGCAGTTTTGGTTGCACTTTTTGGTAAAAAGGTGACGCATGATGCATTAAATCAAACGTTAAGAGAATTGACCATTATTGGAACAGCCGCCTATCGTAATATTTTCCCTCAAGTAATTGCTTTAATTAGTAGCGGAAAATTACCAGTAGAAAAGCTGGTTACGAGCGTCATCTCATTAGACGAGATTGTAGAAAAGGGCTTTGAGGCATTGACTAACGACCCTTCAGAAGTGAAAATATTGGTTGATATCAACCGCTAATTAATTAAACTATAAATCTAAAAACAATAATTATGACGAAATTAAATCCAATTGGTTTGGACATGGAAAAGTCCAAAAAACTTGCAGATAAATTGAATGAACTCTTGGCTGATTATTCCATATTTTATCAAAATGTTAGAGGGTATCATTGGAATATAAAAGGAGATAAATTTTTCGAGTTACACGATAAATTTCAAGAACTTTATGAAGATTTATTTATAAAAATTGATGAAGTAGCTGAACGAATTCGCACCCTTGGTCACACACCAAACCATAAATTCTCAATCTATCAGAAAGAAGCCAAAATCAAAGAAAGTTCTGAAGTGGCGGACGGAATTCAAGATATGAAAGACACGCTTGAATCATTCAAAATTATCATCACACTGCAACGTGAACTTCTGGTACTATCGGCAGATGCTGAAGATGAAGGAACAAATGCACTTATGAGCGATTACATTAGTGAGCAGGAAAAATTAGTTTGGATGTATTCTGCATATTTAAAATAGTTCTATTAAATATGTGAGATTACAGGTGGCTTCAGAGTAAGGTGATAATTTTCGTAAAATTTTAACCGATGTACTGGAAAATTATAAGAAAGAGTAGCCAACATAGGGAAGTTTATGTAATTTGAAACCTGAAATTAATTTTAGAACTAAATTCTTCATTTAATGAATAACCTTTATTTAAATCGTTGGTTTATTGCAATTATGGGAACGCTTCTTCAGCTCGTACTGGGAACCGTTTATGCATGGAGTTTTTTTCAAAAGCCAATTATTTCCGAGTATGGATGGAGCAACGTTCAAACGATGTGGATCTTTAGTTTAGCTATTCTATTTCTAGGTTTGTCCGCTGCAGTTGGAGGGCTAATTCTTCCAAAATATGGACCCAAAAAGTTGGCTTCTCTTGGAGCTTTTCTATATGGTTTAGGCTATTTAATGAGTGCTTACGCTATGCATATTAGTAGTTTATCTCTTTTTTACATAGGTTTTGGAGTGATTGGCGGGATTGGTTTGGGATTAGGTTATGTTACGCCCGTGGCAACCGTTTCAAAATGGTTCCCGGACAAAAAAGGATTTATCACGGGCATGGTAGTTATGGGTTTTGGTTTGGGTGCACTTGCCATGTCAAAACTAATTGCACCTCTGTTAATTAACATGACCAATGATAATATGGTACACGTGTTTTTCTACATTGCCATAGTACTAATGGTCATTGGAATTCCCGCGGGATTAAGTATGAAAAATCCACCATCGGGATTTGTGCCAAAAAACTATACGCCACCCGTAAAAAGCGCAATTAGTCAAGATCACGAAAATAATTTAACAGTTACAAGAAGTTTGTTATCAACAAAATTTTTAGGCATGTGGCTTATTTTCTTTCTTAATATTTCGGCAGGAATAATGTTTATTAGCTTGCAGTCTCCTATGATTCAGGATTTATTTAGAATCCAAGATGCTTCAATAAGTACAGAGTCTCTTGCTGTGGCAGGTGCAACACTAATAGCTATTAGTTCATTGTTTAATGGCATTGGGCGTTTCTTTTGGGGCGGAATATCAGATAAAATTGGAAGAATTCAAGTATTCCGATTAATTTTGAGTACCCAAATATTGGTTTTTACATTCATGATATTCACGGTTAATCCATGGGTTTTTGGGGCGTTGGTTTGTTATGTCTTGCTTTGTTATGGTGGCGGTTTTGGTGCTATGCCATCTTACGTATTGGATGTTTTTCATGCGAAGCTTATGCCTGTTATTTATGGTGTTATTTTAACCGCATGGGCACTAGGAGGAATTGTGGGACCTCAAGTTGCTGCATTTATTCGCGATTATTATACACATACACCAGAGCTAATTGGCCCACGAACGTACATGGCTGGTACTGTTTTATTGAGTATTGGTTTATTGGTAAGTCTAACACTTTCTAATAAATCTATAACCGAAGTGAGCGTGTGATTATTGTAGGTAGAGAATATATGGTTGTTTTTTTAAATTGGATCTAGATCCCATTAAAAAAAAACATTCAAAGTAAAAAAATATTAAAAAAACCAAAATCTTAAGCAAGAAGAGACTGTACAGCTAGAGCTTCCGCTTAAAATAAAAAAGGATAAACTTTAAAAAGATTTATATTATGTCAAATATCAAATTGATAATAGAAGAAAGAGCTGCCAACATAGGAAAGTTTATGGTAGGTCGTTTGTTACCATTTAGACAGAAACGAATGGTTGGCCCCTTTATTTACATAGATCACATGGGGCCTGTAAAGCTTAATGAACGTGAAAATTTTGATGTGCTGCCACATCCACATATTGGACTTTCCACGCTTACTTTTTTATTTGAAGGAAGCATTATGCATCGTGATGCTCTAGGCAATGAAGTAGAAATTAAACCTGGTGCTGTAAATTGGATGACTGCAGGAAAGGGCATTGTACATTCCGAACGCACACCAGAGTATTTACGCGACTCGCCATTATTTATGCACGGTTTACAAATTTGGGTGGCACTGCCAAAACATTTGGAGCAAATGGAGCCAGCATTCTCTCATATTGAAGAAGCTGAAATTCCGAGTTGGTCAGAGGGAGATTTGCAGTTTAAACTAGTGGCAGGTGAAGCTTTTGGGAAAAAATCACCAGTTCCCGTTTTTAGCAAACTGTTTATGCTTGAAATAAAAAGTAAATCAAAACAGGTTGTAAATATTGGTAACGACCTTTTTGGCGAAGCAGGTATGTATATTCTGGAAGGCGCTATTGAAAGTGAAGGCAACGTTTATCAACCTAAACAATTATTGGTGGCAAAGGACAGTACACTTTGCGAGTTCACGATTCAGGAAAACACCACAATCTATATTTTTGGCGGTGAACCTTTTCCTGAAGAACGCTTTATTGATTGGAACTTTGTTTCTTCAGATAAAGAATTGATAAAAGAAGCAAAAGAAAAATGGAAAACCCAATCTTTTACTAAAATTAAAGGAGACGAAACTGAATTTATTCCGTACCCAACATTTAATAGAAAATAGGGAGGCTTCCAAAAATCATTTTAGTTTTAGGCGTGGGATTTATCATAAAATATCAAATTAAAAATGGTATCTTATAGAAAACCAACGCTATGCTCGGAATGTAATTAGTTACTGAAAATATAGCTGGTAGTATTAACATAATATCAATGTAAAATGAAAAAAAAAAAATTCTTTAATGCGAAAATTTATCGCAACGATTCTGCAACCGAAATGATTGTAGAAAACGGGAAAATTACGCATCTCGGAACTAATTTACCAAAATGCGATGAAGAAATTGATCTCAACGGCAAGCTTGTTTTACCTCCTTATGTAGATCCACATTTGCATTTGGATTATGTATATACATTATCAGAACTAGGACAGGAAGGCGCAGGTTCCGGTACATTATTTGAAGCTATTGAGTTATGGCCCCAATTCAAAAAAACACTGACGGTAGAAAGTGTAAAAAGATTGGCTATGAAGGGAATTAAAGACGAAGTGTCCCAAGGCGTACAGCATATTAGAACTCATATAGATGTGTTACCGATCCTAACTTTACGGCATTAAAAGCCATGTTGGAAATGAAAGAAGACCTGAAAGATACGGTTGATATTCAAATTGTGGCGTTTCCACAAGAAGGCATGTATATGTACAAAGGTGGACTTGAGTTAGTAGAAGAAGCGTTGAAAATGGGCGCTGATGTTGTTGGCGGCATTCCACATTACGAGCCTGCTAGAGAATTTGGAGAAAAATCGGTTCATGATATTGTAAAGCTTGCTTTAAAATATGATAAGATGATTGATGTGCATTGTGATGAAACCGATGATCCACATTCACGATTTGTTGAGTTATTAAATGGACTTGTCTATATGGAAGATTATGGTACTAGAACAACGGCGAGCCATACCTGCTCATTTGGTTCGGCAGACGATTCGTCTGCATTTAGAATGCTAGATATTTTCCAAAAGACAAAGATGAACTTTATTGCTTGAAAACGGAGAATGCCTATTTACAAGGCCGTCAAGACACCTACCCTAAACGTCGTGGCTTAACGCGAGTTAAAGAGTTTATTGAATACGGAATAAATGTGGCTTTTGCACAAGATTCAATCAATGATCCGTGGTACCCAATGGGGAATGGAAATATGATGAATATTTTGGATAATGGAATTCACTTGGCTCAAATTATGTCTTCGGAAGATGTAAAAACTAATTTCGATTTAAATACCTATAACGGAGCTCGTTGTTTAAATATTCAAGACAATTATGGTTTAGAGGTTGGTAAAACAGCAAACTTTATCGTTTTAAATGAAAGCACTGTTTATGAAGCTATGCGTAAACGAGTAGATGTATTAGCTTCTGTTCGCAATGGCAACTTATTATTGCGTAGAAAAGAAATGGCTTATGATGTTCCTTTAAGCTTATAATAAGCTTCTAAAATGTTTAGTCCATGGATTCAGATAAAAAAGGACTGTTACCAACACGATAACAGTCCTTTTTATTTCAATCCAATTTATTTTAATATCATTTCTCGATATGTTAGCACACTTGGAAAAGTGACTTTAACTATTTTCCTTTCTTACATGTTATTAGATAAAAGGGATAAATATCATCCACTTCTATTATTTCCAATAATCCTACTTTACCAAATTCCTCTCGAATAGTCTCTTCGTCATAAAAGAACATTTTTAAACCTCCATATATTTCAAATCTGTCTTTAGAAATGTAAGTTCCACGACCATAAATTTGGGCATCTTTTGCAACCGTTGCAAAAACCATAAAACCACCTGCCGTAAGTTGGTTCATGCAGTCTTGGATTAACTTTCCTCTTTCGTTTTTGTTCAAAAAGTGAATTAGAGCATATGCATATATTCCATCATACAAATTTTCATCAAATGGCATTTCTGTTACAGAGCCGTGATGTATTGTTAAATCATTTCCAAAATACTTTTGAGCTAAATCAATCGCCGTTTTAGAAATTTCAATTCCTGTAACAGTTATTCCATGCTCCTGAAATATTTGAGCATTTCGTCCATAGCCTATTCCAAGTATGAGTACGTTTTTAATCTGCTGTTCAAGAAAGAAACTGTTTGTTAATACCGTAGATTTTGAGGGTTCAAAACCCCACAATTCCTGTTTATCTTTAAATGTTTGTTCCCAAAATTCTGTATTATTTATAAGTTAAATCCCTTATTTTCCTGTCATAATGGTGGGTATCCCAATAAATTTAAAAAGCTCCTTCAGGCAATGACTCTTCGTTTTAATGTTTAGGATGCGTATTTAATTTTTTTACTATTGCTGACGAGGCGTTGTCTGCATACATTCCATATGCACTTACCACAATTCCTTTCAGGTTTTTATTAGCTGAAGAAATGGCATAAACTATCATTTCATCTCCTGGATCGCTATCGCCTTCAAACCTATAAAATTGGTCTATTTCAAAATCTTCTGGTGATAATTCCGTTGCAGTAAAATGACATATTAAACATTCCTTTCTGTCAAAATTGAAAAATCAATGGTATAACCCATCTTTTTTAGATCTGCCATTGCTTCGGTTACGGTATCATAATTTTTTCGTTTCATAATTGTGATTTACTATTTTTAAATATTATCTCTAAATTATTTACAAAAATCAACCTAAAGTTTTTTTAGATAAAAAGGAAATAATTAAGCCTGGAACAGACAAAGCAATTGCAAAATAAACCAAGCTCATTGGAGAATATACACCAAGCAACAGTCCAGCAACAGAGGATGCAATCATAATGGATAAATTAAAAACAGAAGACTGAACTGATGTAGCAACATCTTTGGCTGTTTCTACTTGCCGGCTTACGGCTGCTTGTAACAAAGTTACTAATGGGCCAAATGAAAGTCCCCACAAAAAGAAAGCTAAATGCCCCATACCCTTAGTGCCACCAAACATTAGAAAAACACCCATAGAAAAGATTAGTAAGGCAAACATGGCTATGGTTAATAGCCTTAAATATTTATCGGTATATTTTATAGCCAACAACACAGAAATCAGAGATCCTATTCCAAAAAACAATAAGGCACTTTCAACACCGCCTGCCAACTGAATTTCATCAACAAGGCTTGTAATGTATACATACACACCATAATGTGCTATTACGCCAAATAGCGTTAGCAATAAGACAATTAAAACGGCTGGTATTTTTAACAGAGCAAATGGAGAAGAACCTTTAGTAAGTTTTCACCAGGTATAGAAGGTAATGCAAAAAAACTAATTAAAGCAATAACAATAATAAACCCACCTAGCCCTATAAATTGTGTGCGCCAACCATAATCATTACCAATAGTGGTCATAATGGGCATACCGATACTAATTCCCAATGTAGTTCCTGCCATAATTACAGCTATAGCTCTCCCATGATACTTTTCATCTACGAGTCGCATGCCGTAAGCGGCAATCATTGGCCACATAACACCTGCACAAATACCTCCAATTACACGAAGAATTATAATAATGGAATAATTTTAAACAAGTCCTGAAATAATATTAGAAATAGCAAATCCACCGAGTAATATTAGCAACAAATATTTTCTGTTGAATTGCATGGTTATTGAAATAAGAGGGATTGCAAAAATAGCCGAAGCTATCGCATAGTAACCCACCAAATTTCCTGTTTGCACTTCGCTGATATTTAAATCAGCCATCATTAAAGGAAGTACGCCAGAAGGCATTAACTCGGATAGTATTCCGACAAAGGTTACGGAAGACATCAAAATCATAATCAGCCATGGAAAAGCACGTTTGGTTATTTCAGTGACATTTTGTTTATTCATAGCTATTTTTTTTTGGATTAAAATGACGCCTAACAATTATCCTAAAGGTAATCATTATTCAGTTGAATAGCTATAAATCCGCACATAATAAACATAGTACAAAATAATAAAACACATGTTTAAATTTATCCATATGGTGTAGTTAAGTACTAATTGTGCTAGTCCTTTTGCGAATAAAAGGAAGACATTAAAGCTAAAAATGGTTATAGAAATGTATGGTGATAAACTATAGTTTTAAAAAAAAACATGTTACATGTAAAAATTGTTCTTCGTTCAGCTGTAATTTAATTATTTCAATTTTTTCTTCAGCATACATAAAACACCTAGTTCCTCTCGAGATAGATTTTTATTTTCCTTAATTAATCGGTTAACTTCATTTTGAAAATAATTAATAGTTTTTCCATGTGTATATTCATCAATTACGCGTGGATCAATATATGAACTTCTGGCCACGGACGGTGTATTTCCTAAATGCTCACTAACACGCACTACGGCGTCACGAATGTTTTTATCCAACATTTGTTGGTCCTCCTCTTCTAAAGCTCCAATTTCATCCAAAGCCATAGCGGCAATTACGGTTCCCGACCAAGTTCTAAAATCTTTAGCCGAAAACGCTTCGCCCATAACTTCTTTTATATAGTCGTTTAAATGTTCGCTTTTTACGTCTTGCTTCGCCCCATTTTCATCAATAAATTTGAAAATTTCATAACCGGGCAAATCATCTATTTCTTGTACTATTTTTGCAAGCTTCTCATCCACGATATTTCGTTCTTGCTTTTTCCCAGATTTACCTACATAACTAAAAATCAATTCGTCGCCTTCAATATTCAAATGTTTACTACGCATGGTTGTTAAACCATAGGTTTCATTTTCTTGAGTATAGTAATCACTACCCGGCCTAAAGTAAGCTGCTTCTAGCAAACGAACCATGCATGCTAAAACCTTTTCTCTGGTTAAGGAGCGTTTTCGGAGGTGCTGACCTGTAACACGGCGCATGTGTTCCAATTGTTCTGCAAATTTGAGAATCCGATCAAATTTCTCTTGATTTCGTTTTTCTACAAATTCTTGATTATAGATATATTGCTTTCTATCCTTATCATCTCGACCTGTAACTAAAATTTTAGCATGCTTTTTCGTGTTTATTTCCACATCAGTCCAAGCCGGTGGGATAACTAAAGATTTAAACCAATCTTTCAGTTTTTTATCCTTAACGGTGGTATTGGAACCATCTACATACCGAAATCCCTTTCCATGTTTTTTTCTAAAGTACATAAGCCTTTTTTGATTAACGAATTTAGAAAAAAATTAAACACTATTTCATTTTATTATTAACTCAAAAAAAATAAAAACGTAATACCTCTAATTATTTTATTGATATATGTTTAAAAATCAAGTTTAGATCATAGTCATACTAATTCGCTATCTATTGGATTGATTATAAATAGTTTGCAGATTTAAATAGTTGAAGATTTATTTAAAATATTTACATAAAAAAAGCTTCAGTTTTCACTGAAGCTTCTCGAGTCGCTGTGCGGGCGGGGAGACTCGAACTCCCACACCTTGCGGCACTAGATCCTAAGTCTAGCGTGTCTACCAATTCCACCACGCCCGCATTAATAAGATTGCAAAAATCCGCAATCGGGATGCAAATATAAACAATAGTTTGAATAATCAAACGCATCTTATCATAAAAAGTTCAGACTGTTTTGTACTTTTGAAGAAACACAATCAATCTATTTCAACGCATTCAGAAATAGCAAAACATACAATTATGAAAAACATACAAGGTTACGTTGCTGAACATAAACAGCGATTTCTAAATGAACTCATTGAATTATTAAAAATACCGTCGGTTAGTGCCGATTCTGCCTTCAAAAATGATGTACTTCGCACAGCCGATGCTGTCAAGTTTAGTTTAGAAAAAGCAGGCTGTGATCATGTTGAAATATGTGAAACTGCGGGTTATCCAATTGTATATGGGGAAAAAATAATTGATGAAAATTTACCAACCATTTTGGTTTATGGACATTATGATGTGCAACCGGCTGATCCAATTGAATTATGGACGTCTCCTCCTTTTGAACCCGTTATTAAAAAAACAAACATTCATCCGGAAGGCGCCATTTTTGCTCGTGGTGCTTGTGATGATAAAGGCCAAATGTACATGCATGTAAAAGCCATGGAATTCATGACATCAACAAATCAATTACCTTGTAATGTAAAATTCATGATAGAAGGTGAAGAAGAAGTTGGTTCGGTTAACCTTTCAACCTTTGTAAAAAACAATCACGAAAAATTAAAGAATGACGTGATTCTTATTTCAGATACAGGCATGATTGCGAAAGATGTGCCAAGTATTACAACAGGCTTGCGCGGATTAAGCTATGTTGAAGTGGAAGTAACGGGTCCGAATCGTGATTTACATTCTGGATTATATGGTGGTGCTGTTGCAAACCCTATCAACGTTTTAACCAAAATGATAGCTGCTTTACACGATGAAAACAACCATATTACCATTCCCGGTTTTTATGATAAAGTTGAAGAGTTATCAAAAGAAGAACGTGCGGAAATGGCCAAAGCGCCTTTTTCACTCGATGCTTATAAAAAATCACTAAACATTGACGCTGTTTATGGCGAGGCTGGATTTACAACAAACGAACGCAATTCCATTCGACCAACATTAGACGTGAATGGTATTTGGGGTGGTTATATTGGTGAAGGCGCTAAAACGGTTATTGCCAGTAAAGCATTTGCAAAAATTTCTATGCGTTTGGTGCCACATCAAGAATGGGAAGAAATTACGGAACTTTTCAAAAAACACTTTGAAAGTATTGCGCCTGAAGGTGTCAAAGTTTTAGTAAAACCACATCATGGCGGACAAGGTTACGTAACACCTATTGATAGTTTAGGCTATCAAGCGGCAAGTAAAGCGTATGAAGAATCGTTTGGGAAAAAACCAATTCCTCAACGTTCTGGCGGAAGTATTCCTATTGTGTCCTTGTTTGAACAAGAACTTCAAAGCAAAACTATTTTAATGGGCTTTGGTTTGGATAGTGATGCTATCCACTCGCCAAACGAGCATTTTGGTGTATGGAATTATATAAAAGGTATTGAAACCATTCCGTTGTTTTATAAATATTTTACGGAGCTTTCTAAATAAATACCACATAGAAATTTAATCGTCAAATCGCTTGATTTTTCGTGTTAGTAAGAAGAAAAAAGTATCGAGATTTAACGCTTTGTTGAATTTTTCGATACTTTTTTTGTTTCAAATTAAACAATTAAATTCTACGAATAGCACTTTCAAAAATTAAAAAAAACACCTCTACACTTGTAGAATACAAATTAATATTCTATGTTTGTAGAACACAATCTAAACTTGTAGAACATGCAGTTATCAAAATCGGAAGAAGAGTTAATGAATCACCTTTGGAAAATGGAAAAAGGCTTTATGAAAGATTTGCTAGATGCCTATCCAGATCCTAAACCTGCTCCAACCACTGTTGCCACGCTTTTAAAACGTATGACGGATAAAAGGTTTATTGCTTATAATACCTTTGGGAAATCTCGAGAATATTTCCCGCTAGTTAAAAAGAAGGCCTATTTCTCCAAGCATGTTAACGGATTGATTAAAGATTTTTTTAATGACAGCGCGTCACAATTTGCATCGTTCTTCACCAAAGAAACCAACTTATCTAAAACGGAGTTGGAAGATTTAAAAAAACTGATAGATCAGCAAATTAAAAACAAACCGTAGTCGTCAAGATTACAAAAGGTTGACACCGAGAATTTAGTAAGATTCAACACGATCTTTTTAAAAATAAATATAAACAAATTACATAATTATGGACATCTACATTCTAAAATTTAGTGCTTGTTTGGCTGTTTTTATGTTGTTCTATAAATTAGTATTGGAGCGTGAAAGCATTCACCACTTTAAACGCTTCTATTTATTGGCAGCTCTTTTGGGTTCTGTTGCCATCCCATTTATTACGTTTACCACGTTTGTAGATGCTTCCGCATTTGGAAATCCAATTGTTTTTAGCAATTTAGAAACAATTAGTACGCCTACAGAAATAGCACCATCCATTTCCTACTATTTACCAACCATTTTATGGTCTATCTATTATTTAGGTGTCCTAATTTTTGCGGGGCGTTTCACCAATAATTTTATAAAACTTATTAATCGTATTAAACAAAATCCAAAGCATAAAAAGGGCAATTTGGTCCATGTTTTATTGTCGGATTTAATTTATCCTCACACCTTTTTACAATACATATTTTTAAATAAATCAAAATATGAAGCGCATAAAATCCCACAAGAAGTTCTGCTTCACGAGGAAACTCATGCCAAGCAAAAACACGCTTTAGATATTTTGTTTATAGAGCTTATGCAAATTATATTTTGGTTTAATCCGCTTCTTTATTTTATTAAAAAAGACATTAAATTAAACCACGAATTTTTAGCTGATCAGGCTGTTCTTAAAACGGGAACGGACACCAAAACCTATCAGCATATCTTATTGGCATTTTCAGCTTCCAAGACTATGGAAGACGCACAGACTCATCATCTGGCGAATGCTATTAATTATTCATTAATCAAAAAACGATTTACAGTTATGAAATCACACACATCAAACACCGTAAAATGGGTAAAAGGACTCTTCATCCTGCCCGTATTGGCTGTATTAATTTACAGTTTCAGTAGCACCAAAGAAGTTTTTAGATCATCAAAGCCTGGAATTATTAAAACTACCGAAGCCATAGAAAGCAAGAAAGATCAAACTAAATTACTTCTAAAAATATATGATGTTATTTGCGAAGATTGCAGGTTTAGTTTTGATAAAGCTCTCGTAAAAAACCTAAAAATAGAAACCAATACAACCGAAACTATTTCATCCTTTAAGTTTAAAGTTCCGGGAAAACCGACCGTTAATGTTGTAGGAAACGCATTGAGCGAAGAAGCCCTAACTAATTTAAATTCTGCCAAAATTGGCGATTATATTACAATATACGATATAAAAGCTTCTATAAACAGTATTAAAACGCCTATTCTAATTGAGTTGGTAGACAATCTAATTCCACCTCCTCCTCCTCCAGTTCCAGCAAACGCAACACCTGAACAAAAAACAAAATACAAAAATGTTAGCAACGAATATTATAAAAAATATAAAGTAGATAACGGAAAAGTGAGTGAACGTTTACAGCCACCACCTCCACCTCCACCCGTTTCAGCAAATGCCACACCCGAACAGAAAGCGAAATATGAAACACTTAGCAACGAATATTACAGCAAATACAAAGTGACAAATGGCAAGGTTGAACACAAATTACCACCTCCACCTCCACCATCTATTCCTGCAAATGCGACGCCAGAACAAAAAAAAGAATATATAAAAGCACAGCATGATTACAACCGGAATCATAAAGTGAAGAAAGTGCAAAAAAGTAAAATGCCACCACCTCCACCGCCTGCTCCAAAAACCATGGCTGTTGGCAAAAAAATAGATCAAGACTATTATGATTCACTAAGCACATTAAACCCAGATAAAAATGCAAAAACAGGCTTTATAACTATAAATAATAAAACGCATTTTTACACCACAAATGAAGATGAAACTAAATACTATAATCGTTTAGGTTATGAGGTTGATATTAACGGAAAAACTTTATCAACGACTCAAACCAATGGCGCGGATGTTATAGCTGGGCAAAAAATTAGTAAGGTTTACCAAAATAATCAGGTGGTAAGTGAGTTCAATACGGATTGGGTTTCGGAAACTAACGACCGTCAAGAGATTCCACAACCGCCCGCACCTCCTTCTGTGGCCCAATCCGCACATGAACTTGTAAAAAGTTTAAAGGAAAATGATATTAAATATTATTACAATGACAAACTGGTTTCCTACAGTGAAATATTAGAAATCACTAAAAAAGAACCAAATATAAATATTTCAACAAAAATTACCGATGGTAAAGGAACAGCACATTTTAGCACTGTAAAATAAAATATAATTTAATACAATTCACCTCACTGGTTTCTGACCACGTGAGGTTTTTTTATAAATAAACAGAACAAAACTGTAACAAAAACCACCATCTAACGTTCTAATAGTCAATCAACCTGTCTAACTTAAGGACAAGTCAAAACATCAATCAATCATGTTAAAACAATTTTTCATCCTCTGTTCTGGGTCTGACCAAGACATTTTAAACACCTGTTCCAATGGTGAGCAAAACAAATATGCCGGTATTGGCGCCACCGTTTTCTTTACGGCTGTTATGGCATTTATAGCAGCTAGTTATGCGCTTTACACCGTATTTGACAACTATTTTATAGCTATGGGTTTTGGTGTTATTTGGGGTTTACTCATTTTTAATTTAGACCGTTTTATTGTTTCTACTATTAAGAAACGTGATCATAAAATAAACGAACTACTTCAAGCCACACCACGACTCCTTTTGGCCGTCATTATTGCTATTGTTATTTCGAAACCATTAGAACTTAAAATTTTTGAAAAGGAGATCAATCAGGTGCTTTTAACTGAAAAGAACCAAATGACTCTTGAAAATCAGGAAGAGATTTCAAAACAATTCTTACCAAACATCCGCAATTTAGAAACAGATATTTCCGCTCTTAAAAACCAAATTACGGTAAAAGAAACCGAGGTTAATGCCTTATACGACACGTATATTCAAGAGGCGGAAGGAAGGGCTGGCACCAAACTATTAGGCAAAGGACCCGTTTACCAAGAAAAACGCGATAAACATGATATGGGTTTAGCCGAACTTCAAGATTTGAAAGTAAGCAATCAGGCTAAAATAGAAGTGCTTGAAAAGCAGATAGTAGATTTACGAAACAATCAACAAACGCAAGTACAAAATACACAACCCATTATTGATGGTTTTGATGGATTGATGGCACGCGTAAATGCGCTTCAGAAATTGCCTTGGCTCCCATCATTCTTTATTTTTCTATTGTTTTTGGCTATTGAAACATCACCAATTATTGCCAAATTATTATCGCTTAAAGGGCCTTATGATTACAAATTAGAAGATGCGGAGAGCACCGTAAAAACTTGGGCTACGCAAAAAATGAATGCGCGCAACGAGATTTTGAAAACAGATATGGTTTTGAATAATAAAATTTATAAAGATATTTCAGAAGAAGACGAACTTTACAATTATAAGCGTAAAAAAGCACGGGAACTTATGCAGTTGCAAGCGGATGCATTTTTTCAGCATCAGAAAAAGGCGCTTTAAATTTTTGTTTGTACTTTTAATGAACTAACACCAAACCTTATGAAATCTATTTATCTCATTTTAAGCCTCCTATTTTCAGTTGGCACATTTGCACAATCTGAAACATCTAAAACCTATCTTGAAGATATGCAAGCCATTCGTGAGGTTTTAAGAACACAACAGGACGCTTGGAATAAATTTGATTTAGAAGGGTTTATGCAAGGTTATTGGAAAAGCGATTCGTTAAAATTTTATGGAAGCAATGGTGTTACCAAAGGATGGCATAAAACGTTAAGCAATTATAAAAAAGGCTATCCTAGTAAAGAATATACGGGTGAATTACAATTTACATTTAATTCTATTTCGCCAATTGAAGACCATTCTTATTATGTTATGGGTGAATACCATTTAAAACGCGCGGTTGGTAATGCCCAAGGTGAATTTCTTATTATCTTAAAGAAAATAAACGGTGAATGGAAAATAATAGCAGATATGTCTAGCTAATTAGGCCGCATCATTGGTTTTAAAATGATCGTACAAATCTTTACATCCAAAACCTATAATAGATAATTGCTTCTTTTTTAATAGGGATTCGTTGTGCAATTTTGCCAGTGCCATAACACCAAATTTATCTATGCTATCTAACTCTTCGATACTAATGGTTACGGATTGCAACTTATCGAATACGTTTTCAAATTCCTCTTGAAACATACCAACAGACTTTTTATCAAGGATACCTTTTACGTTAAAAAAGTTGTTATAGTTTGAAATTACTAAACTCATGACATATGATTTTTAAATATTAAACAATACATAAAGTGCTACTAATCATATGAGGGATACCGTAAATATAACATCTTTAACCAATTACTCGTATAGTTTTCGATATACGGCAGAACTTTCAGACTAATGCTATTAAATTGCAGAAATTACGGACAAACAACTGCTTTTTAAGAGGTTACATTAATCACCATTATTTTAAACGTTACTTTTTACATATTCACGATATTTTTGAACCGTTTGGCATTTGACGTTCAGGCTGCAATAAGACCACATCTTTATCTTCTCCTAATCCTCCTAAAATTAAGCATTCACTCATGATGTTGGCTATTTGTTTTGCTGGAAAATTTACAATAGCCACCACCTGCCTTCCTATAAGTTCATCAATTTCATATAGGTTTGTTATTTGAGCTGACGTTTTCAACTTGCCCAACGCACCAAAATCTACTATCAATTTATAGGCGGGATTTTTAGCTTCCTTAAAAATTTCTGCGGATAGAATTGTTCCAATCCGCATGTCAACTTTTAAAAAATCTTCCCAATTTAAATTTTTAGTTATCATAAATTCTGACATTTTTAAGAATATATTTAGTTCGTTAAGCTAATTTAAGAATTATCTCTAATTTGTAATTGTTATTTTTATTAGGATAGATTGGTATTATATTATCTAAAAAAATAATTTATTAAACTTACGAATAGTATTTGCTTAATTTTACTTTTCAGATGATTTAAATACACCATGAAAGTACTTCCATTTAAAATTCCAAAACCAGAACAAGATACTCTAATTTATCAAGAGGATTTTGAAACGAGCTTTTATGATAAACTGCATCAACATGAAGAAATACAATTCAGTATTATTTTGGAAGGCGAAGGCACGCTGATTGTTGGTGACACGGTTAATTTCTATTCTAAAAACGACATTCTTATTTTAGATAGTAATATGCCACATGTATTTAAAAGTGATGTAAAAGCTTCCGAACACTCACGAATGTTATCATTGTTTTTTACGAAGGAGTCGTTTGGTTCTGATTTTTTTGACTTGGAAGAATTGCTGGAATTACAGAAATTTTTTAAGCGTTCCAAACATGGATTTAAAGTAACATCTCATAAAAAGGTTTTAAAAAAATTATTCTTAAAGCTTGAAGCATCTAGTAAATTAGAACGTTTTATAGTTTTACTACAATTAATGAAGATAGCGTCACAAGCTAACTACGAGAGTTTATCATCCTTTATATATGATAAAAAATATTCCGATAATGAAGGAAAACGCATGCGTGATGTTTTGGCATTTACTATGAATCAATATACAACCAACATTACGCTTGATGCTGTTGCAGAAGTATCTAACATGACGAAAAACGCCTTTTGCAAATATTTTAAAAAACGCACCAACAAAACCTATTTTCAATTTTTAAATGAATTGCGTATTGAAAACGCGTGTAAGCTTATGCAAACACAAACGGATAGTTCCATTTCTGAAATTGCCTATCAATCTGGTTTTAATAATATTTCGAATTTTAATCGGCAATTTAAAATGATAAAGGGAAAATCACCCAACAACTATCGGAAAAATCCGAATTCATAGGTTTCGAAAAAGAGAGAAAATGCCTTAATTACATATTATGTTTTCTTGACATATTTGGTAATAATCACTATGTGCTGACCATCAACTTTACCCTCAATAAATTCGGCATTTTCATGATCTAAACGAATGTTTCTTACAGCTGTACCTTGTTTAGCAACCATACTAGAACCCTTCACTTTTAAATCTTTTATCAATACAACGGAATCGCCATTATCCAGAATTACACCATTTACATCACGATGAATGATTTTATTGGCTTCATCTTCATGTTCGCCTGTCGCGCGAGCTAATGCTAATGCCTCATCATCCAAATACATCATATCCAATAAATCTTTTGGCCAACCTTCACTTCGTAAACGTTGGAGCATACGCCATGCCATAATTTGA
Organism: Bizionia sp. M204; assembly: GCF_023205095.1. Lineage (GTDB taxonomy): Bacteria > Bacteroidota > Bacteroidia > Flavobacteriales > Flavobacteriaceae > Algorimicrobium > Algorimicrobium hallyeonense. Next base: position 2,398,960 of record NZ_CP046242.1, read on the forward strand.
ACCGCAACATGCTCACTCCACATACTATCATTTAAACAACGCCAATGATTGGGGTCCATGTCTGTGTTTTCTTCAATTTGATCCAAACAGGTTTTACAAACCAAAACATCATTGGCCACGTTTTCATTTAAAGATGGCGGAATGGTATATTGTTTTAAGTCGTTAGTGGATGTACATAATTCGCAAGTATTATTACTGCGTTCTTGAATCATTTGTAATACGCTCATGGTGGTTTTTATTGAAGTTTAACACAGGTCTTTTTCAGACTGCAAACATACTGCTTTTTACTGAAGTGTTTCGCGGATTTTTTTGGATAAGGATTTTACAATTAAATCATAGGAGTCGTCTATCAACTGCTTTACAAGCGGGATTGCTAATTCACCTTTATACAAACTAATGGTATTCCAATGTTTTTTACTCATGTGATAACCAGGTTCTACACTTTCATAGTTTGCGCGTAATCCCAAAGCATATTCGGGGTCGCATTTAAGGTTAATTGTGGCTTCATTTTTCTCCCAGTTTTTTAAAGAGGTTAGTAGGAACATTTTATTACCTACTTTAAAGACTAGAACATCTTCATCAAACGGAAAATGCTCCGTAACCCCTTTTTTGGTTATGCAATAATCACGAAGTTGTTCTATATTCACACGCTAATTTTTAAGTTCTTTGGTTTCTTTTGAGTCTTCAATATCGGGTAATTCTATAGCTGAATAATCTATTTTCCAACCAATTGTCATGACTAAATTTTCAATAAGCGAAATAGCTTCAACCGCTTCCCGTTGTGCCAATTTATACAAACCACTTTCAGGAACTTTATCTAAAATATGCTTTTTAGCTTCAGCTTGGAGTCCAGTTAAATCCGATGCTTGAAACCTATTAAACATACCTTCTTTTTTATCGTAGTAGTCCAAATTGGTTTCAATACTCAATATTTCTGGTTTGGGAAAGTGTTTTAAAATAATGGTTTTTGTGGCTGTATTGGCTTCTAGTTTGACTTTGGAAAAATCGAAACCTACATGTGCTTTAGCATTGATAACTATTAAGGCTTTTTTTCTGCCACTAACGAGACTTAAAAAACGTTCTTTAACATTTTCATAATGGTATATTTCGGCAAAATCCCCTTCAACAGAAATGAATTTACAAACCATTTTTATTTTATCTAGAAGAATAACAGATTGGGTATTTGTCTGCTGCTTGACCTGCTGACTTCTAAAATAAAAGACGGCAATAAGTGCTATGATGATACCAACTATTAAACCAAAAAGTATATCCATAATTATGTACGCATTAGTTGTCCGGTTCTAATTTACTCAATTTCGAACAAAATTGGTTTGCTTGGTGTGGCATCATTTTCAAAAGGTGCAATTTGAAGATTTAAAAAATACGTGCCATCTGCAACGGTATTTGGCACAAAAATCAATTCGGTAATCGTTGCATCCATCCGTTTTCTTCCGGCTGTATTCCAAAAGGCATGATGTGCCAGCAGTTCGCCATCATCTTTTTCTTTATCCACACTTGGTAAATCAATCAGCAAATGTTTCACGCCTTTTTCGCGTAAATATATAGCTGCTTCTTCTAATAAAAATGGCGGATTGGTATTAGAGTATTGATGATTTAATTTTTCAATTGTATTTGGAATAGTCCTTAAAATAACGGCATCACGCTTTTTATTTCCCAAAGCAAATTGGATTTGTTTTTTGGAAATAAAAAAATCTGTTTTCCGTTTTTCTGGAGCAACCGTTATCACTTCTGCTAAAAAGAAAAACTGCTTTAAATTCTGATTTACAGAATGTGTTTTTTTTGTTAAGTGTCCAACACATTCCGTGTGTGTGCCGTGCGCATGCGGATTAAAACTAATATTATTGAAATTAATATCGGCACCTTCTGCAACACTAGCTATCCAATCGCCATCTTGAACCGGTTCAATTTTAGGTGGATCTTGATACCAGGCGTTCACATTATTTGCCGAAGCACGCAAAGGAATAGAGATGTCTAACGGTTTAGATAAGTCTATTTTATATTTTTTAGAATTGGTTTCTATAGTTGCAATCATGTGTGTAATTTTTCAAAATTCAATGTGGTGATAATAAACGTAAAAGTCGGCATAAATGCAACTCTAGAGACTTTAATTTAGTAGAAATAAATCGGACGCAATCCCATCACTTAAAAACAATCCTTTTTTAGTTACACGCAAGGTATTATCTTTAATATACAGCAACTGATTCCTGATATGTTTTTCAGATTCTTTAAGTAGTAATTCTTTAAAACGCAATCCAAAATCCTGTTCTATTTTTTCTAATGAAACGCCCCAAATGGTGCGTAAACCTGTCATGATATACTCGTTGTATTGATCGGTTTTGGATAGTTTCTCAATTTCTATTGGTAAATTGTTTTCTGTTAAAGCATTAATGTATTTTGAATTATTTCTAACATTCCAACCACGTTCCTTTCCATTAAACGAATGTGCTGAAGGTCCAATTCCTAGATACGGTTTCCCTTGCCAATAGGCTGAATTGTTTCGGCTAAAATAATCAGGCTTTCCAAAATTAGAAAGTTCATAATGCACATAGCCATGTTGGGTGAGCGTATCAACCAAAATATGAAATTGCTGTTCTGCCAAGGCATCATCTACATTAGCAATAATTCCTTTTTTAATAAAACTAGCCAAAGCCGTTTTGGGTTCAACCGTTAGGGCGTAACTGGAAATATGTGGCATATTAAAGGCTAATGCGGTTTCAATATTTTCTTGCCATTGTTCGGTTGTAGAACCTGGAATTCCGTAAATTAAATCGACAGAAATATTATCGAAATATTGAGTTGCCTCTTCCATAGCAATTTTAGCTTCTGCGGAATTGTGCGCGCGATTCATCAGTTTTAAATCGCTTTCAAAAAAGGATTGAATGCCTATGGACAATCGGTTTATGCCAATGCTTTTATAATCTTGAAAAACCGTTGTTGATGCATCTTTTGCAGCCATTAAATCGTCTGGATTGGCTTCCAACGTGATTTCAGGATTATCAGAAACTTCATAATTTTCATAAACGGCATCAATGAGCACTTTCAATTCATCTTTATTTAAAAGACTTGGTGTACCACCTCCAAAATAAATGGTTTCAACTTGGATATTTTTGAATTCGTCCTTTCGCAATTGAAGTTCAGTTACTAAAGCCTGAAGCAATTCATCTTTCTTTTTAAGCGAGGTAGAAAAATGAAAGTCACAATAATGACACGCTTGTTTGCAAAACGGGATGTGGATGTAAATTCCGGCCATGTTTAGTTTTCAGTATTCAGTGCACAGTTGTTTGTGCTAAATTGAAATGTTTTCATAATATAATTAACCTTGAAATGCCTAAAAAATAATTTTTTACAGAAAGAATTGAATATTGAAACTGCAAACTAAACACGTATCATTTCTTCTTAACCCGATCTCCATTTTGTTTGACAAAACTATCCCAACCAGAATAACTTTTTCCAATTTCTATGCGACCTTCATTATAAAAATGACAAACAGCTGCTGCCAAACCATCCATAGAATCTAAATTTTTAGGTAGCGTTTTTAGTCCTAATAAACTCTGAAGCATTTTGGCTACTTGTTCTTTACTAGCACTTCCATTCCCCGTAATAGCCATTTTTATTTTTTTTGGGGCATACTCCGTAATGGGAATCTCTCTACTTAAGCCAGCTGCCATAGCTACACCCTGCGCGCGACCTAGCTTTAACATACTCTGCACATTCTTCCCGAAGAAAGGTGCTTCAATAGCAATTTCGTCGGGATGATGCGTATCAATTAGCTCAATGGTGCGCTCAAAAATAAGTTTTAGTTTTAGGTAATGGTCGCTGTATTTTTTTAAATCTAATTCATTTAACTGCATAAAAGTCATGGTTTTTCCCACCACTTTTATTAGCCCAAAACCCATGATGGTTGTGCCTGGATCAATGCCTAATATAATTTTTTCTTTCCCCATTAATCACAATAATAGCAACCACTTAATGACACGGAAACACCTACTGTTGCTGTAAATAGGTTGCCGTTGAAGGAGCCAAATCCATCAGAAACTGGTGAAAATTCCGAGCTAAATCCGTAAATATATGACGTATCTAGAAACACAGAAAGCGTTCGCGAAACAGTATAATGAAATTCCAAACCAGCCATAGCATTTAAAAATGAGGTGT